>NZ_JBGONQ010000001.1:0-362127 GCF_041439145.1 Vibrio sp. 1F255
TGTTATTAAGGCTATCCATGGCTAAATTTCACAATAATTCATCAATCTTAATTAGATCACATTTTTACTTTAATTGGTATTATCTCGCATCTGCTCTTAAACTGGGTTATCGATATCAATAAACTCAACATCCAAGCCATGTTCTTCCGCTAACCATTCACCTAACGCTTTTACACCGTATCGCTCAGTCGCGTGGTGGCCAGCAGCAAAATAATGAATGTCTTGCTCGCGTGCTGAGTAAGTAGTGCGCTCAGAAATTTCACCAGAAATAAAAGCATCAATGCCTTGAGAAGCCGCTAGCTCAATGTAGTCTTGACCACCACCAGTACACCAACCGACGGTCGTTATCATTTTGTCTTGGTTTTCTGGAGCGATATGCAGTGGTTTACGATTTAGAGCTTGATCGATTTTTTCTGCGAATTCAGTACCTGTCATTGGTGTTTTTAATCTACCAAACATAGCAACCGATTGTGGGTGCCCTTCCAAGCCACCTTCTACTTCAATATCAAGCAGTTCAGCGAGTTTGGCGTTGTTACCAAGTTCAGGGTGGATATCGAGAGGTAAGTGATAACCCAAAAGGTTAATGTCATTCTTTATCAGAGTGCGAATGCGTTTGCCCTTCATGCCACGAATTGCCTCTGACTCACCTTTCCAAAAGAAACCGTGATGAACCAACAAAGCGTCAGCCTCTAGCTCAACCGCTTTATTAATCAAAGCTTGCGAAGCTGTTACACCAGTAACGATTCGCTTCACTTCTGTCGCGCCTTCAACTTGAAGACCATTAGGACAGTAATCTTTAATCTGCTGTGGCTGCAGTTTTTCGTTAAGTAGCTTTTCTAATTGTAAGTTAATCATTTTTCTTTCCAGCTTACCTTTATAATAACGTCGTTATATCAATTTACGGGTAGAATGTCGAAAGCCCCACGATGAGTTTATGAGGAAGAGATGACAGCACTGCAACGTTTTTACCAATGGGTCATCGACTCACCGCCATTACTAGAAATCAAGCCACCGGTTTCGGATCTCAGTGCATTCTCTAGCAACCATGCCATCGACTCATCACATACTTATGAGGGTAATCCTAGATTAGGTTTCCTCTACCAATATCTATGCGAGCAAGTGATCGCTGCCTCACCGAATTACTCGATAAAGCACGACGAGATTCAGATCAATGTGGAAGGCAGAACTCTCGGTGCAATCGACTTTATTCTTAAAGAAGAGAGCAGCCAAAAGCTGGAACATTGGGAAGTGGCGATTAAGTTTTATCTGCTCCACGAACAAACATGGTTTGGACCCAACTCTCACGACCAATTGGATAAGAAACTCGACAGGATGCTCAGCCACCAACTCGAAATGTCCTCTTCTGCCGCCTTTGTTGAGCAATATCCAGAAATCGATGTCGACTCAAAACACTTACTGATGCAAGGTCGTCTATATACCAACCCTTTCTTAGAGCAAAACATACCGACAAAATGCTTGGGCTATGACATTAACCCAAGCCAAGTAAACGGCTTTTGGTGCTATCAAGATCAGGCTCATTTAATCAGTGAACCACTGTATCCACTCACCAAAGAGCAATGGGCAGCAGGGACGGATGATTTCAGCAGTCAGCCGATCACCGAGTTCGGTGATCGCTTCGTCCATGGGCAAACAAAGTCGGGGCAATTCTGGTTTGTGATGCCACAAAGTTGGCCACACGGTTAGTCATCTGAGCTAACTCAGTTACCTTTTCCCGCTTATACGTAACTAACACAAACAAAAAGGGTTGATGCTTTCACATCAACCCTTCTTCTATTTACTTAGCAACTCTAGTAATCGAGATTCGATTATAGGCCAGCGGCTGCAAATACTTGGTTAACAATCTCTTGAGCTTCTGCTTCGATTGCTTTCAGGTGCTCTTCACCCTTAAAGCTTTCACAGTAGATCTTGTAGATGTCTTCAGTGCCTGATGGACGCGCAGCAAACCAGCCGTTCTCAGTTGTCACTTTCAAGCCACCAATCGCAGCACCGTTACCTGGAGCGTGTGTTAAGCGTGCAGTAATTGCATCACCAGCCAACGTCTCAGCAGAAACCATCTCTGGAGATAGTTTCTTCAGCACGTCTTTCTGTGCACCATTTGCTACCGCTTGAATACGGTTGTACTTAGATTCACCGTGTTTAGCGGCAAGTTCTTCGTAGTATTCTTGTGGGTTATTACCTGTCACTGCTGTGATCTCAGCCGCAAGCAAGCAAAGAATCAGGCCGTCTTTATCTGTTGACCAAGGCGTACCGTCTTTACGTAGGAAAGAAGCACCTGCGCTCTCTTCGCCACCAAAACCAAACTGGCCGTTGTATAAGCCATCAACGAACCATTTGAAACCAACTGGCACTTCACAAAGTTCGCGACCTAAGTCAGAAACTACGCGATCGATTAATGCACTTGATACTAGTGTCTTACCAACAGCAACGTCTTTACCCCAACCTTCACGGTTACGGTATAGGTAATCAATACAAACCGCTAAGAAGTGGTTTGGATTCATCAAACCTTTAGGTGTCACGATACCGTGGCGATCGTAATCTGGGTCGTTACCAAATGCTAGAGCGTACTCGTCTTTAAGCGCCAGTAAGCCTGCCATTGCGTATGGAGAAGAACAGTCCATACGAACTACGCCATCTTTATCTAGAGACATGAATTGGAATGAAGGGTCAACCGCTTCACTTACCAGAGTAAGATCTAGATTGTACGCTTTACCAATTTGACGCCAGTAATCAATACCGCTGCCACCCAGTGGATCAACACCAATCTTGATGTTTGCTTTCTGGATCGCTTCCATATCCACGACGTTAACCAAATCAGCAACGTATGGCGCCACTAGGTCGACTTCTTTCACTAACTCAGACTGTTTAGCCTGTGCGATAGGAGTGCGTTTAACACCTTGCATTTGCTCAGCAATGATCACGTTCGCACGGTCTTCAATCGCTTGAGTCAATTCAGCTTCAGCTGGGCCACCGTGTGTCGGGTTGTATTTAATACCGCCGTCTTGAGGTGGGTTATGTGAAGGCGTGATAACAATGCCGTCGGCTTTTTTGTCATTCACTAGGTTGTGCGTAAGAATCGCGTGCGAGATACCAGGTGTTGGAGTAAAGCCGTTGTTTTCTTGAATAATAACTTCAACACCGTTCGCTACAAGCACTTCGATAACCGTAGAGAACGCAGGCTCAGATAGAGCGTGAGTATCTTTACCTAAGAAAAGAGGGCCAGTTGTACCTTGCTCGGCACGAACTTCAGCAACCGCTTGTGCAATTGCTAGAATGTGGTTTTCGTTAAATGTTGATTTGTCTGCTGTACCGCGGTGACCTGAAGTACCGAAAAGTACTTTATGATCTGGGTTCGTAGCATCCGGTTGCTGTAAGAAATAGTTAGCAACTAAAGCCGGGATATTATGAAGATCTTCCTGCTGAGCTTTCTGCCCAGCACGAGGGTGCATAGCCATTTTTCGACATCCTTATATATAAAATTTTAAAACAAAAAAACCTCATAATATCTTCTTATCCATGGATATTATGAGGTTTAAATCAGATTTCGTTAAATTGAACCTGTTACTTTTTCTATCAATTCTGCTTGGAAATTCATGCGGCTCATAAGCTGCTCAACCATCTGTCTTTTTCGGCTTGTATTGTTATTAGTAATAACCCAAAAAGGACTTTGTGGAATAGCTTTAGGCTTAGTCGTGTTGCCGTTTGCTAGCAACGTCGCTTCGTTATCTGCAAAGTAAACGCGCTTACGGCCTTTTACTTGAGTTGCTTCTGAAAAGCTTAAAGGGTCGATTTTATGCAGTGTTGATAACACAAGCATGAAACGATCAATGGCTTTCTTTAGTGATGCAAACTCATCTGATATTAGTAGTGAGCGCATTTCTTTAACGCCATCGAACTTCTCTGGAGTAAAGCCTACCTCTTTGCTAACAACGATACCTTTTGGCTCAACGATCTCTTCGATCGGAGCCATGCCTTGGCTATCAACCTGTAACAAGCGGCGCAGAATATCTGAAGCGCTTTCGCCAATACGTTCTGTCTGACCCGCAATAAAACGGTATAGGTCCTCATCAACCTCAATTGTTTTCATTCGCTTTTCACAATCTCAATGTTTAAACTCTGGGGGATTATAGCGAGATCCGCGCGGATACTCTACGTCAAACCCACCATGAATAAGATAAAAATGTCAGTACAGCTCAACTATAAAATTGAAGGTGAGGGTCACACCATTGTTTTGATCCATGGGTTATTCGGTAATCTGGACAACCTTGGCTTGCTCGCTAGGGATCTAAAAGCCGATCATCAGGTACTTAGTATCGATCTCCGCAACCACGGTCAATCCTTCCATAGTGACACTCATAACTATCAAGCGATGGCACAAGACGTGGCTCAACTGCTGCATGATCTTAAGTCAGAAGACGTCACTGTGATTGGTCACTCGATGGGTGGCAAAGTAGCGATGGCACTGACACAACATCTTGCGCTGCATAAATTGATTGTCTTGGATATGGCTCCGGTCGCGTACACTCAGAGTCGCCACGACAACGTATTCGCAGGCCTGCAAGCCGTGATAGAAGAAGAGCCGACTTCACGCTCAGATGCACTCAAGGTTCTCGCAAAACATATCGAGATCGATGGCGTTCGCCAGTTTTTAACCAAATCTTTGTTCAAAACAGAGCAAGGCATCATGGAATGGCGCTTCAATGTTGCTTCGTTATTGAGCAACTACCCACATATTATTGGTTGGGAACCGATCGAGAAAACCTCGGTCAAAACCTTGCTCATTAAAGGTGGGGATTCAGATTACCTCACCGCAGAACATCAAGCAGCCGTTCAGCAGCAATTTTCTAACGCAAAAGCGCATGTCATTGCCAACACAGGTCACTGGCTGCATGCTGAAAAACCAGCAGAAGTACTTAGAGCAATTAGAAAATTCATCGCTTAACTGCGCTTTTTCGTGCAGATAAATGAGAGCTGTGTAATTACTGCAGATTAACTTTATCTCACAACAGTGATATAGTGCGCCCAAGCAAAATTGGTATATAAGGTTCCCATGCTTTACGACTACATGAACATCATCGAATCTGTTGGTTTAGATCTCCTGTTTGCCGCGATTTTCTTTTTAATCGGTATGGCAATTAAGGACGTTCTCAAGCAGGGAAATGTTCCTCCATTTGGTCGTCGCATCGTATGGTTAGTACTTTTCCTTGGCTGTGCGGGTTTTATCGCCAAAGGGATAATCCAACTAAGCTGGGAAGGAACTGGGATCTAACGATTCTCTTCCGAACTTTATTACACCGACAACAGACAAAATGAAAGGTAATGATTCTATGGCAAGTGTAGGTCTCTTCTTTGGTAGCGATACAGGTAACACTGAAGCTGTTGCTAAGATGATTCAAAAGCAATTGAGCAAACAGCTCGTTCACGTTCAAGACATTGCAAAAAGCAGCAAAGAAGATATCGATAACTTCGATCTACTGCTGCTTGGTATCCCTACGTGGTACTACGGCGAAGCACAATGTGATTGGGATGACTTTTTCCCAGAGCTAGAAGCTATTGATTTCTCAACTAAGCTTGTTGCTATCTTTGGTTGTGGCGACCAAGAAGATTACGCAGAATACTTCTGTGATGCTATGGGTACTATCCGTGACATCGTTGAAGCGAAAGGCGGTACTATCCTAGGTCACACATCAACTGAAGGCTACGAATTCGAAGCATCGAAAGGTTTAGTTGAAGGCGATGACAGCCAATTCGTTGGTCTATGTATCGATGAAGACCGTCAACCTGAGCTAACTGATGAGCGCGTATCTAACTGGGTTAAACAAATCCACGAAGAGATGTGCCTAGCAGAGCTAGAAGACTAATTCTCTAGTGGTTGTTAATTGTTACAGTTAATAACCATTATGTAGATATGAAAAAACCTCCTTATAGGAGGTTTTTTGCTATTTAAAATCTATTAATTAGCACTCAGCCTCTAATGCTTCATCATCATCTCTAAATTGCGGCTTCTTTCTTACATAGAGGGTGCGTTGAATTTCTGAAACCACATTACCCTGCTTATCTTTCACGTGAATAATAAATTCGGGGAAACACTTTTCACCGAGTTGCGTCTGACGATAGATATCGTCAAGCTGCCCTTGCCTTATCTCAAAATCTGCATACAAGTCCGATTGCCCCGGCTTGATGAAGTTAATGCTCGCTTCTTTATCCCAAACATAATATCGTTCACCTAAAATTCCCATTAACATCAATGAGTAAACGGGATCGGTAAGAGAAAAGATACTGCCGCCATATTGAGTACGATTGGCGTTCTTATTCCACCAGCGTAGCTTAAGTACTGTCTTAACAACCCTAAAGTCAGTGCTAATGTGGGCTATTCGAATACCCGCTCCCCAAAAGGGAGGCCAAATATTAAGAGCAAATTTTACAATGTTGGGTTTATATATTTTTGCGAGTTGCTTATTCATAACAACATTCCATGTTCATATCAGAAACACCGTCACCTTGACTGGTCGTACCTCCACTATAAGTGAGATACTTCCAATTTACAAAACAGATTGTGATGTCAGTAAGTAACCCTTTGAAGTTCGTGGTTTATTGTTATGCCTGACTAAACTATAATGGTATTAATATTGAATTCTGTTAATTGCTGCAGATCATCAACAGGAAAGTATATGTCAGACAATAATCAAGCGCTAAAAGATGCAGGTCTTAAAGTGACCCTTCCACGGCTCAAAATTTTAGAAGTATTACAACAGCCAGACTGCCAACATATTAGTGCTGAAGATTTATATAAGAAGCTGATCGACCTAGGTGAAGAAATCGGTCTTGCAACCGTTTATCGAGTACTTAACCAATTCGATGACGCTGGCATTGTAACTCGTCACCACTTCGAAGGCGGCAAGTCTGTATTTGAACTTTCTACACAGCACCACCACGACCACCTTGTATGTTTAGATTGTGGCGAAGTGATCGAATTCTCTGATGACATCATCGAAGAAAGACAGAAAGAGATTGCTCAGCGTTACAACGTGCAACTAACAAACCACAGTTTGTACTTGTACGGCAAAAGCATTAACGGAGATTGCAAAGGCAATCCAGACGCGCATAAAGCGAAGTAGTAATACAGAACGCTGGCTTAGGCCGGCGTTTTTTATATAGGGCATCATAAAGTATCCATGAAAAGAATCCCGCTAGTTAAGGCTTTTACTTTAATTGAGATGTTGGTTGTTGTAGTGATTATTGCAGTGCTTGCTATTGTTGCCCTTCCCCGTTTTCTTAACATTCAAACCGATGGCCGTATCGCTCTGTTTGACGCTGCTCAATCTCAATTTCAAACTGCGATCACGTTTGCTCACAGTAAATGGCTGGTCAGCGGCGGCGGCAACGCTGAAATGAATGACATGCCAGGTTTTGGGGAAGACGGAGACGGCAATGCTCAATTGGACATAAATGACGTCGGCTACCCACTCGGCGTCGATAAAGGCAACCCTATGGGGCAGCCTTACAACATAGGTCAAGGTGACCAAGGGTGTGTGTCAATATGGAATGCCATTATGACAACCGACCTGACCGCTACTACAGACCCGAACCAGTCCAACAATTTTGATTTTATTACCCGCCGTCAAAACCATAGTTTTGTTGCCAAAGACGATACTCCTCAAAACAAACTCGCGCTTTGCTACTTCATCTACACTGGAGTCGATTTCGACAGCGATCCTGGTAATGCAGGTTATGTTTTCTGGTACAACTCACGCACGGGTGAAGTAACCCAACAAGACCCTAATAATCCCTAAAACTCTGGCTCTAGTGCTTAAAACGCTAGTTGGTCACTAGAAACACCTTGGTAATCAAATTTAAGACACAAAAAAACCGGCTCTAAGCCGGTTTTTTATTGGGTCGTTTTTAACAAACTAAATACTCAAGCATTAAGCTTCAGTTTTACCCCATGTGTCACGTAGACCAACCGTGCGGTTGAAGACTAGTGCATCTGCTTTAGAGTCTTTCGAATCCACACAGAAGTAACCTGTACGTTCAAACTGGTACGCTTGCTCTGCCACACCTTCTGCTAAGCTAGGTTCAACAAAACCATTTAGCGTAACAAGAGATTCAGGGTTTAGCGTTGCAGCGAAGTCATCAGCAGCGGCTGGGTTTGGCACTGTGAATAGACGATCGTACAAACGAATCTCAGCAGGCAGTGCTTTATCAGCAGATACCCAGTGGATAACGCCTTTCACTTTGCGGCCATCTGCAGGGTTCTTACCCAATGTTTCATTGTCGTAAGAACAGAAGATAGTCGTAATGTTGCCTTCTGCATCTTTTTCGATACGTTCAGCTTTGATCACGTAAGCACCACGCAGGCGAACTTCTTTACCTAGAACCAAACGCTTGTACTTTTTGTTTGCTTCTTCACGGAAGTCGTCACGTTCGATCCAAACTTCGCGTGTAAATGGAACTTCACGAGTACCCATTTCTGGCTTGTTCGGGTGGTTTGCAACCGTTAGCGTTTCTACTGTATCTGCTTCGTAGTTTTCGATAACGATCTTAACTGGATCCAGAACAGCCATTGCACGAGGTGCATTTTCGTTCAGATCATCACGGATGCAAGATTCAAGTGAACCGAACTCAATCATGTTCTCTTGCTTAGTTACACCAATACGCTTACAGAATTCACGAATCGAGCTTGAAGTAAAACCACGACGACGTAGGCCAGAAATAGTAGGCATGCGTGGGTCATCCCAACCTTGAACTAGGTTTTCAACCACAAGTTGGTTCAGCTTACGCTTAGACATCACTGTATATTCAAGATTCAGGCGGCTAAACTCGTACTGACGAGGTTGGCAGTCAATCGTGATGTTATCTAGAACCCAATCGTACAAACGACGGTTATCTTGGAATTCAAGCGTACAGATAGAGTGCGTAATACCTTCCAGCGCATCAGAGATACAGTGAGTAAAGTCGTACATTGGGTAAATGCACCACTTGTCAGCCGTTTGATGGTGGTGAGCAAAACGAACACGGTAGATAACAGGATCGCGCATAACCATGAACGAAGAGCTCATGTCGATCTTAGCACGTAGACACGCTTTACCTTCTTCAAAGCCACCGTCACGCATTTTTTCAAACAACGCTAGGTTCTCTTCAGGGCTGCGGTCACGGTATGGGCTCGCTTTACCAGGCTCTTTTAGCGTGCCACGGTACTCACGGATTTGATCAGGACTTAGCTCGTCAACATACGCTAAGCCTTTATTAATTAATTCCACAGCATAAGCGTAAAGCGTATCGAAGTAGTTTGATGAGTAACAAATATCACCAGACCATTCGAAGCCTAACCAGCTTACATCATTCTTAATTGACTCAACGTATTCAACGTCTTCTTTTTCAGGGTTTGTATCATCGAAACGAAGATTACATTGTCCCTGGTAGTCCTGAGCAATACCAAAGTTCAAGCAAATAGATTTAGCGTGACCAATGTGCAGGTAGCCATTTGGCTCCGGCGGGAAACGAGTATGCACGCTACTGTGTGTACCATCCGCTAAATCTTTATCAATAATTTGGCGAATGAAATTCGATGGACGAGCCTCAGCTTCACTCATCTATAGCACCTCTATGTATTTAGTATTGTCAGAGAAAGTTATCTTTCGTCCCCAAGAAAACGGTCGCTTATAGCGCCAGTCAAAGATAGAAAGATCATTGTTGCTAATCATCCACAATTCTTAGCCTTTGCACAATAAGAACCGTCCGTTAATTGCGATTATTTCTGCTATTCGATGAAGAATAGAACGAACCGTGTTCGCTGGTCTTAAACTGCAGGCACAAAAAAGCCTCCCATGTGGGAGGCTTTCAATTTGACACTTACTTAAGAGTAACTTTACGTCTTAACTAAGTACTTCCCTTACTGTGGAAGTTTTACATCAGATAGGTCTTCGCCTGCACCAATAGCTTTCATTTCGCCAGCTACGATTTCAGCTAGTGGGCCTAGGATAACCTGTAGGTTGTTTTCACCTAGTTTAACCACACCTTTAGCACCAAGTTTCTTAAGAACAACTTCATCTGCAACAGAGCGGTCTTTAAGAGTTAGACGTAGACGAGTGATACAAGCGTCGATTGAAGTTAGGTTGTCGTGACCACCTAGAGCTTTCAGGTATTGACGTGCAAGGTCGCCCTTTGGTGCGTCGCCAGCAGGAGCTGCAACAGCTTCGTCATCATCTTCACGACCTGGCGATTTCAAGTTGAAAGCGCGGATTGCGAAAGAGAAAGTGAAGAAGTATAGAGCACCGAAGCCAAGACCGATTAGTAGTAGTACGAATGGTTTAGTTGCTAGACCCCAGTTCAATACGAAGTCGATAAGACCAGCAGAGAAACCGAAACCGTGCAGAGTACCAAACATGTTAGCAACAACTAGAGACAGACCAGTAAATACAGCGTGCATTGCGTATAGAGCAGGAGCTAGGAATACGAACATGAATTCTAGCGGCTCTGTGATACCTGTTAGGAATGAACAGAATGCAACAGAGAACAGTGCGCCACCAACTTGACTACGTTTTTCAGCAGGAGCAGCTAGGTACATTGCAAGTGCAGCACCTGGTAGACCAAACATCATTACAGGGAAGAAACCGTTCATGAATACGCCAGCACCTTTATCACCACCGAAGAAACGGTGTAGGTCGCCAGATTTAACTGTTTCAGTCACTTCTTTCACAACAGTTGTGATTTCTGGAGTAACAGAGTTAGCGAATGTGAACGTGTGCTCTTGACCAACAACTAGTGTTTTAGCCAGTGCAGGGTCAACACAAAGTTGAGTGATACCAGCGAATGCGCCTTGACCAGCAACGATGATTTCTTGACAAGAGCCCATACCGAACCAGAAGTACGAGTTCAGTACATGGTGTAGACCTACTGGGATAAGTGCACGGTTAAGAGTACCGTAAACAAATTGACCGATAGCGCCAGACGTTGAAACTGCGTGAGCAAGTGCATCTAGACCAGATTGAACAGCAGGCCATACAACACCAAAGATTGCGCCAGCAACTAGAGCAAATAGACCAGCCATAATAGGAACTAGACGTTTGCCAGAGAAGAATGCTAGCCACTCTGGAAGACGAGTCGCGTGGAATGCATTGTAAGAGTGACCTGCGATGATACCTGCAAAGATACCGCCGAAGAATGACATATTTACACTAGCATCGATGTTTGTTGCGGTTGCTGTCAGAACAAAGTAAGCAACTGCACCAGCAAGACCTGCTGCGCCGTTACCGTCTTTAGAAAGACCAATAGCTATACCCAAACCAAACAATAATGGTAGTTGACTGAAGATTGCGTTACCAGCAGATGCCATGAATGCGATATCGAGTAAGTCTGGTTGACCCAGACGTAGCAGCAATGCCGCAATCGGAAGCGTTGCGATTGGTAGCATTAACGCCTTACCAAGCTTCTGCGCATATCCTAGAATATTCACCAGTTGTTTCCCCCTATAGGATTTTTTAGAATTCGTTTGAGAAACTTATTTTAGTCGCTCAATTTAGTCCTATTCAGTGTATTCAATTAATTTTGCTCCGCAAATTAAAACCTTACCATTTGTGATCCTAATCACCAGTTTTTACCAAATCCAGAGGTTTTTGCTAGCGAGATCATAAAACTTATTTTATCATTCAAAAAAATGAACATTTATGGATAAAATCCAAATCTAATCATTAGGCAAAAAGATGGTAACTCCGGGCTTATAGAGCACCGTGAATAATCATTGTTGATGGACCTAAATGTATAATAAAAATCAATTGTTCATATGTTTTTCAACAACTTAAATCGCTTCTCATTTTGAAGCCGTTTGCCCATAAAAGATAAATCGTTACGTAAATGATGCTCGCAAACTAAGTCCGCATTTAGGTAACGAACGAATTTAAAAGATCTCACGAAATAAGGATTAGCTGACTATGTACGCGCTAAGTAACTGTAAAATTTACACTGGTAGTGATGTTCTAACCGATCATGCTGTTGTAATCGAAAACGAACTGATCAAAAAAGTCTGTCCTATCTCTGAATTGCCAGAAGGAATCGAGCTTCGCGACCTAGACGGAGCAAACCTAAGCCCAGGTTTCATTGACCTACAACTGAATGGTTGTGGCGGTGTAATGCTTAACGATGAGATCACTGCAGAAACCATGCAGATCATGCACAAAGCAAACCTGAAATCTGGCTGTACTAGCTTCCTACCAACGCTTATCACCTCTTCAGACGAAGATATGCGTGCGGTTATTACGGCAGCTCGTGAATACCATAACCAGTACCAAAACCAATCTTTAGGTCTGCACCTTGAAGGCCCTTACCTAAACGTTGCGAAAAAAGGCATCCATAGCGTCGATCACATTCGTAAATCTGACAACGAAATGATTGAGCTTATCTGTGAGAACCGTGACCTTGTTGCAAAAGTAACATTGGCTCCAGAGCATAACGACCCTGAACACATCGAACGCCTGCACAAAGCTGGCGTTGTCGTTTCTATCGGCCACACCAACGCAACTTACGCAGAAGCGCGTCAAGGTTTCGAATCTGGTATCACGTTCGCCACTCACCTGTTCAATGCAATGACGCCGATGGTTGGTCGTGAGCCTGGCGTTGTTGGCGCGATTTACGATACTCCTGAGGTTTACGCTGGCATTATTGCCGACGGCTTCCACGTTGATTACGCAAACATCAGAATTGCGCATAAAATCAAGGGAGAAAAGTTGGTATTAGTGACGGATGCCACAGCTCCTGCAGGTGCTGACATGGAATACTTTATTTTTGTCGGTAAGAAAGTATATTACCGTGATGGTAAGTGTGTTGATGAAAACGGCACACTGGGCGGCTCAGCTCTGACTA
Source organism: Vibrio sp. 1F255 (assembly GCF_041439145.1). Lineage (NCBI taxonomy): Bacteria > Pseudomonadati > Pseudomonadota > Gammaproteobacteria > Vibrionales > Vibrionaceae > Vibrio > Vibrio sp. 1F255. The sequence goes on from NZ_JBGONQ010000001.1 coordinate 12,877, forward strand.
TGATTGAAGCAGTTCAGAATACAGTTGAGCACGCTGGTATCGCTTTAGACGAAGCTCTTCGCATGGCTACGCTATACCCAGCTACGGCTATCGGTGTAGAAAGCAAGCTAGGTCGAATCAAAAAAGGCATGGTTGCAAACCTAGCTGTATTTGACCGAGACTTTAACGTTAAAGCGACTGTTGTTAACGGACAATACGAGCACAATTAAGTATGAATGGCGGACAAATAGGTAACGTAGACTTAGTTAAACAACTAAACAGTGCGGCGGTATACCGACTTATAGACCAACAGGGACCTATCAGTCGTATACAAGTGGCTGATGTAAGCCAACTCGCACCGGCAAGTGTTACAAAAATTACCCGCCAACTTTTAGAGCGCGGCCTAATTAAAGAGGTTGCGCAGCAAGCGTCTACTGGCGGTAGACGCGCTATCTCCCTAACCACAGAAGTAGAGCCTTTTCATTCTGTTGCTGTGCGTTTGGGTCGAGACTACATTCAAATAAGCCTGCATGACCTTGGTGGTCGTGAATTGGCTTTCCAACAGCAAGACCTGAATTATTCAGACCAATCAGACCTTACCCAAGGCTTGGTCAATAACCTCAAAGCTTTCATTGCTGAGCATCAACCAAAGATCGATCAACTGATTGCTATTGGTGTCACGCTTCCAGGCTTGGTTAACCCAACGACCGGTGTTGTTGAGTACATGCCGAATACCGACATCGATAACCTCGCATTAAGCGACATTATTCGCGATACATTCCATGTTGCTTGTTTTGTTGGTAACGATGTTCGTGGAATGGCGCTTGCTGAGCACTACTTCGGTGCAAGTAAAGATAGCCAAGATTCTATTTTGGTCAGTGTTCACCGTGGTACAGGTGCAGGTATTATCGTTAATGGTCAGGTTTTCCTAGGTCATAACCGTAATGTGGGTGAAATTGGTCATATCCAAATTGATCCGCTAGGCGAGCAATGCCAATGTGGTAACTTCGGCTGTCTTGAAACAGTAGCGGCAAACCCAGCTATCGTTGAACGCGTGCAGAAGCTGATTAAACAAGGCTATGAGTCTTCTTTAACAGAGCTTGAGCATATTACGATTCAAGACGTTTGTGACCACGCGATTAATGGTGATGAGCTAGCCAAGCAAAGCTTAGTTCGAGTAGGAAACCAGTTAGGTAAGGCTATCGCGATGACGATTAACTTATTTAACCCTCAAAAAGTTATCATTGCTGGTGATATTACCAAGGCACAAGAGATTGTTTTTCCTGCAATTAAGCGCAATGTAGAGAATCAGTCGTTAACGACTTTCCATAGCGGCCTGCCTATTGTAGCATCACAGATCGATAAACATCCTACGATGGGAGCTTTTGCTATGATTAAGCGCGCCATGCTTAACGGCGTGTTACTGCAGAAGCTTCTCGAAGACTAGAGAAAACAATTCTGATTTTCCGCGGGCCGTGTTTGTATAAACACGGCCCGTTTTTTTAAGCTAGGGAACTACAACAACAAGTTATGGAACTTATATTAATATCCACTGCGTTTATCGCAGGATTTATTGCTTTAAAGTGTCACCTTCCCCCATTAGTTGGTTTTTTGGTTGCAGGCTTTGGGCTTTTTGCCTTTGGCTTTGAAACCAATGACACCATCATTACTTTAGCTGACCTTGGTGTCACGCTGCTTCTATTTACTATCGGCTTAAAGCTCGATATCAAAACCCTACTCTCTAAAGAGATCTGGGCTGGCGCGACAATCCACAACCTTTTGTCCACTCTGTTTTTCGCCGTCGCCCTGTTTGGCTTTAAGTTCTTAGGTATTTCATCGCTAGCTGCCATGTCGGTAGAACAGATCGTTCTGCTCGGTTTTGCTCTTTCATTCTCTAGTACTGTATTTGCGGTTAAGACTCTGCAAGAGAAAGGCGAAATGAATGCGACCTACGGAACGTTAGCGATTGGTATCTTGGTCATGCAGGATATCTTCGCCGTAGTATTCTTAACGGCTTCTACGGGCAAAATACCTGAGTGGTATGCAGTTGCTCTGTTTGCCCTACCCTTATTACGCCCACTGTTCTACAAAGTGCTCAATTGGGTTGGTCACGGTGAGATGCTGGTTCTTTCCGGCATCTTCTTCGCATTAGTCGTCGGTGCTGGTTTATTCCATTTGGTTGGTGTGAAACCAGATTTGGGGGCTCTTGTTCTAGGTATGTTACTTGCTGGTCACCCAAAAGCCTCAGAATTATCAAAGTCGCTGTTTAACCTTAAAGAACTTTTCCTTGTCTGTTTCTTCTTGAATATTGGTCTGTCAGAGCAACCAACCATTCAAGGCTTTATGCTCGCAATCTTGTTCTTGCTGATGCTGCCAGTGAAAGGTGTTCTCTACTTCTTGGTACTCAACCGCTTCAAGTTCCGTGTTCGAACGTCTCTACTTGCCTCGCTATCACTGTTTAACTATAGCGAGTTTGGCCTCATCGTTGGTGGTCTCGCCTTCAAGATGGGTTGGATGTCGGGTGATATCTTAGTTGCCGTTGCCATTGCAGTTTCACTGTCTTTTCTAATCGCTGCTCCTTTAAACCGAGCTGGTCATAAGCTTTATCAGCAGTCAGGTAAATGGCTAAAAGAGCATGCGTCAGAAAAGCTTCACCGACGTGATAAGCGAATTGACCCTGGTCGTGCCCAAGTGCTTATTCTAGGTATGGGCCGAATTGGTACCGGTGCTTATGACGAATTACGTACTCGCTATGGTAAGGTCAGCCTAGGTGTAGAAGTGCGTGAAGAAGCCGCGCACAACCACAGAAGCCAAGGCAGAAACGTGATTTCTGGCGACGCGACTGACCCAGATTTCTGGGAGCGAATTCTAGATACAGCAAACGTAAAGCTGGTGATTTTGGCAATGCCTCACCACCAAGGTAATCAAACCGCTTTAGAACAATTAAAGTCACGTAACTTTAAAGGCCAAATTGCGGCTATTGCTGAATATCCCGATCAACTCGAAACACTGAAAGAGAATGGCGTTGATGCGGCATTTAACATTTACAGCGAGGCTGGTAGTGGTTTTGCTCGCCACGTTTGCGAACAGTTAAATCCAAATATCAATAAAATCTAGTATTAGACAGTGTTCAACTAAACCTCTCAAAACTGCCTATTTTTCGCACTTTTGAGAGGTTTTTGTTTAAAAAACCAACCGCAATTAAACATCACACACCAAAAGCACATAAAAATTAGATAATTTCTAACAGAACACCCTTTATATTATTTTTTTGCTCACATCCGGTTGCTTTTTTTAGCCAGAATGGCAAATTGAATGCAGTTGATTTGGAAATTATTTAAAAGGAAGTTCTATGTGTTCAGTATTTGGCATTCTCGACATTAAAAGTGATGCCGCAGCACTTCGCCCTATTGCTTTAGAAATGTCTAAGAAGCTTCGTCACCGTGGTCCAGACTGGTCTGGTATCTATGCTGGTGAAAAAGCAATCCTTGCTCATGAACGTCTTGCTATTGTTGGCTTGAACAGTGGTGCTCAACCACTATACAGTCAAGACAAAAAGCACATTCTTGCAGTAAACGGTGAAATTTATAACCACAAAGAACTTCGTGCACGCTATGAAGATAAGTACCAGTTCCAGACTGATTCTGACTGTGAAGTTATCCTAGCGCTATACCAAGAGATGGGTGCAGACCTTCTAGAAGAGCTTAACGGTATTTTCGCATTCGTTTTATACGACGAAGAGAAAGACGAGTACCTAGTGGGCCGCGACCATATTGGTATCATCCCGCTTTACCAAGGTTACGATGAGCACGGCAACTACTACGTGGCTTCAGAGATGAAAGCATTGGTTGAAGTATGTAAGACGATCAGTGAATTCCCTCCAGGTAGCTTCTACTCTTCGAAAGATGCTGAACCTCAACGCTACTACATCCGCGATTGGAACGAGTACGCTGCGGTACAAGGCAACAGCACAAGCAAAGAAGAACTGACTGAAGCGCTAGAAGCAGCCGTTAAACGTCAACTAATGACTGACGTTCCTTACGGTGTACTTCTATCTGGTGGCCTGGATTCATCAATTACTTCAGCAGTTGCAAAACGCTTTGCGGCAATGCGTATCGAAGATGATGAGCAATCTGAAGCTTGGTGGCCACAACTGCACTCGTTCGCTGTTGGTCTTGAAGGCGCACCAGACCTTATCGCTGCTCGTGAAGTTGCGGACAAGATCGGAACTGTGCACCATGAGATGACTTACACTATTCAGGAAGGTCTAGACGCAATCCGTGACGTTATCTACCATATCGAAACTTACGATGTAACGACGATTCGTGCATCAACGCCAATGTACTTGCTGGCTCGTAAGATCAAAGCGATGGGCATCAAGATGGTACTTTCAGGTGAAGGTGCTGATGAAATCTTTGGTGGTTACCTGTACTTCCATAAAGCGCCAAACGCGAAAGAGTTCCACGAAGAGACAGTACGTAAACTGCTTGCTCTAAGCATGTTCGACTGTGCTCGTGCAAACAAATCGCTAGCGGCATGGGGTGTTGAAGGCCGTGTACCATTCTTGGATAAAGAGTTCATCGATGTCGCAATGCGTCTGAACCCTGAAGATAAGATGTGCGGTAACGGTAAGATGGAGAAACACATCCTGCGTGAGTGTTTTGAAGACTACCTACCAGATTCAATCGCATGGCGTCAAAAAGAGCAGTTCTCTGATGGTGTTGGCTACGATTGGATTGATACATTGAAAGCAACGGCTGAAGCAAAAGTAACGGATCAACAAATGGAAGCTGCTAAGTTCCGTTTCCCTTACAACACGCCAACAACCAAAGAAGGTTATGCTTACCGTGAAATCTTTGAGGAGCTATTCCCTCTAGAATCTGCGGCAGAGTGTGTACCTGGTGGTCCTTCAGTTGCTTGTTCATCAGCGAAAGCGATTGAGTGGGATGAGTCATTCAAAAACTGTGTCGACCCATCAGGCCGTGCAGTACAAGCCGTTCACAACGATGCTTACAACGCTTAGAGCGTTTTGAACAAATCCTAAAGACTAAAAAAGGCGCATTATGCGCCTTTTGTTTTAAGCCTATTTTTATTACTGCAGTTATGCGCGAGCTTGTAGTGCTTCGTTCTCAATACTGATTGGAACGACTTGGCTGATCATTTTCACCAGCATAATCGATCGAGCCTCACCGTCTTTCTGATCGAAAATAGCTTCAACCCCAGCAAATTGGCCACTTTGAATCTTAACTACCTGTCCAGATTCAAACTCAACACAACAATCTTCCACTTCGTTACTGCAGCACTTCTCAAACTCTTTAAGTTCAAACACCAAGTCTCCTTGGACCTCGTGCGGCAGTGAACCGAACTTAATAAAGTCCACAACGCCACGTGTTGAACGAACGGTCGTGAAGCTAGGACCTTGTTCATAATCGAAGCGAACAAAGATGTAAGACGGAAACAGCGGTTCTTTGACCAGCTTTTCTTTCCCTCTCACCACCTTTTTGACTTCTATTTGAGGGTAAAAGCACTCTACCCCCTGATTCTCTAAGTGCTGCTGAGCGCGTTTTTGATCACCACGCTTACAGTAAAGCAAATACCAACGTTTCATTTAACTAGCCATTTTATATTTTTAGATATTTTACCACATGCCTAAAACGGTTGAATCGCCATTAATAAAATGAATCGTTGCTAACGAAAAATAATGCGTAGCAGACCAATTTATCAACAAAAAGTTATAGGTGTCGGAGTGGTTAAGCATTGTACAGAGATCATTTAGAGATCAAAAGACTCATTGTTGTAAGCATATGTATACCCCACCTAATGAGCACACCACTCCCTTTAAACTCAAAATGATACACCAGAGCAATGCATCTAAAGATTTTTATTCAACACGACTTTAATAAAGGTTATTAACCAACCAGCTCAAATCTGGAAAATTAGTTTGCAGCACACTTAAAATGGGCAACATTAAAAGTAAAGATATTTAATATCAATACCTTAGCTAAACCAAGTTGTCGTAACCATAAAATACGTCTATTGCAGACTTTTATCCCACTGTGTATACATGAATAACGATAAAATCTTTTAATACCTAAAATTAGTAAAACTTATGCCAAGCAACCACAACATCTTTGGCCACCCTAGAGGCCTATTTCTACTTTTTAGCACAGAGCTATGGGAACGTTTCTCTTACTATGCGATGCGCGCCATCCTTGTCTTATTTTTGACTGACACTACCCTCAACGGTGGACTGGGTTGGTCAACGAAAGACGCACTCGATCTCTACGGTATTTACACCGGTTTAGTCTACATCACACCATTAATTGGTGGCTGGATTGCCGATAACTACCTAGGTCAGCGTAAATCAATTCTGATTGGCGGTGTATTAATGGCACTTGGCCAATTTACACTGGCTCTACCTAACGGCTTCATCGGTTTAGACCAAGTGAACGCTCTGTACCTTGGTTTAGCACTGCTAATCAGTGGTAACGGTATGTTTAAGCCGAACATCTCAACCATGGTTGGCGATCTGTACCAAGAAGGCGATAACCGCCGTGACGGTGCTTTCACCATTTTCTACATGGGCATCAACTTAGGTGCGCTGCTTGGTGGCTTAATTTCAGGTGCTGCTGTCGATTCATTCGGTTGGAAAGCAGGTTTCCTAGCCGCTGGTATTGGTATGGTTATTAGCTTGATCATGCAAGTGACAATGGCTCAGTCTTGGTTAGGCAACATCGGTTCTGTACCTGCTGCTGCAAGAGCGAAAGCACTGAACAAATCTAAAGAAAAAGCGCCACTGACCAAAGAAGAGTTCGACAGACTAAAAGTGATTCTTATCATGGGTCTGTTCGTGATTGTATTCTGGGCGGGCTTTGAACAAGCTGGCGGCCTAATGAACATCTACACTCAACAATATACTGACCGTATGATTGGTGGCTTTGAAGTTCCTGCTGCGTGGTTCCAATCTTTGAACCCATTCTTCATCATTACACTTGCTCCAATCATTGCTGCGTTCTGGGTGAAACTGGGTAAGCGTGAACCCAACTCTCCTGTGAAGTTTGCAATGGCATTGTTCTTCTTAGCACTGGGCTTTGTGTGCATGATGGGCGCGGTAATGGAGCAAGGCGGTGACCTAACAGTGAAAACATCAATGCTATGGCTAGTCGGCGCTTTCTTCTTCCATACCCTTGGTGAGCTTTGTCTATCTCCTATTGGCCTGTCGTTGGTCACTAAGTTAGCTCCGCTTCGCCTAGCATCATTGATGATGGGTGCATGGTTTGGCTTCAATGCGGTGGCAAACTACGTGGCAGGCCTGGTTGGTTCTCACGTTGGTGAGCTTGGTGCTATGTCAATCTTCAGTGGTATTGCTATCACAGCAACGGTGAGTGGCATATTACTGCTGCTTTGTGCTGGTAAGCTTGTGTCATGGATGCACGGCGTAGAAACCAACATGACGCTTGAAGCAGAGCCTAAAGCTAAGCAAGCAACAGAGACATCTGCGGCTTAACTCTCAAGCTGTTTCAAAACGAAATATCCTGATCAAAAAGGGCTGCTCAATGAGCAGCCCTTTTGTTATTTGTATTATGCGCCTTAATGCTAACGATAAGTCATAATCAAGGCTCAGCATCTGTTAGCGATACAGCGCCACTAACTCTGCCATCATATCGATGTGCGAATCTCTGTCGTTCAGACACATAATGTAGCTAAAGTCCGAACCACCAGCGTCAATGAAAGTCTCTTTACACTGGTCTGAAATCTCTTCCAACGTTTCCAAACAGTCAACCGAAAAGGCAGGTGCCATAATGTCGATCTTCTTGATGCCTTTACTCGGCAGTGATTCAAGTGTCTCGTCAGTGTATGGCTTCAACCACTCTTCTCGACCAAATCGCGATTGGTATGTCATTGTGATATCGTCCGCTGACAAACCTAACTCTGCCGCAAGCAGCTTTGTTGTCGCTTCACAATGCTGAGGGTAGATATCGCCTTCATCAGCCAGTCGCTTCGGAATACCGTGGAAAGAACACACTAAATGATCGGCTCTGCCATTTTTATCCCAATGACTGCGGACGCTTTCAGCCAATGCTTTGGCATAGCTTGGGTGCGCGTAGTAGTCGCGAATAAAGCGATAGCTCGGGATAACTGGCATCTGCTTAAAGGCTTTGGTTAAACCATCAGAAACCGCCGCTGTGGTTGTACCAGAGTACTGCGGATATAAAGGCAGTACGATGATGTCCTCAACGCCCTGCTCCATCAGTTGCTCAACACCAGTCTTTAGGCTTGGGTTGCCATAGGTCATACCCAGTGCAACAGGCATCTCTAGCTTCTTCTGGAGCTTTTCAGCTTGTCTTTGAGAGTACACAAGCAGTGGTGAGCCTTCATCCATCCAGACAGACTGATACAGCTTAGCAACTTTAGGCGAGCGAATCGGTAAAATCACCCCATGTAATATAGGACACCAAAGCCAACGCGTTAGGTTTACAACTCGCTTGTCGTGTAAGAATTCACTCAAAAATCGACGAACGCCAGCGGGGGTCGCCGAATCTGGAGTTCCTAAGTTCACCAGTAAAACACCCTGCTTTTTATTATTTTCCATAGATACCTGAGACCAATATGTGATTTTCTGGAAAGTAATATACTAATCTGCATAAGTTTAAGATCATTGCGCCTCAATGAAAGTCTGAATAATCACTCTTCATATGAGATACACAACATCCACTCTCAATTGCTAGCCACTGCCATCGGGTCTGAACCGTTCTGAATCATGTGCAATCAAATTATCTAGATTGGTATCGTACTAAAAATTGAAACAAAAAAAGCGACCCTTAAGGTCGCTTCCAATATATCAAATTCTAAAACTGGCTGTTAGCCAATTATGCTAGTGCTTTCTCAAGTTCTGCACTAACTTCAGCAACTTGCTTAGTACCATCAAACTTAAGGTACTGAGTGTTGCCTGCTTCAGCTTCTTTACCGTAGTAAGAGATTAGCGGAGCTGTTTGATCGTGGTATACACCTAGACGTGCACGAACTGTTTCTTCTTTGTCGTCATCACGTACCACTAGGTCTTCACCCGTTACGTCATCTTTACCTTCTTCTTTAGGCGGATTGTACACAGTGTGGTATGTACGACCAGAAGGAAGGTGAGCACGACGACCAGCCATACGCTCAACAATCACATCGTCAGCTACGTCAAATTCAACAACGTAATCAACAGCGATGCCCATTTCTTTTAGGCCATCAGCTTGTGGGATTGTGCGTGGGAAACCGTCTAGTAGGAAACCTTTCTCACAGTCATCTTGAGCGATACGCTCTTTGATAAGACCAAGGATAATTTCATCAGAAACTAGCTGACCAGCGTCGATTACTGATTTTGCTTGCTTACCAAGCTCAGTACCCGCTTTGATAGCAGCACGTAGCATGTCACCAGTTGAAATTTGAGGGATACCAAATTTGTTCATGATGAAGTTAGCTTGAGTACCTTTACCCGCGCCAGGAGCACCTAGAAGAATGATGCGCATGTTTAATCCTCTTATAAAATTATGATTTATACCGAAGCTCACTATCCCTCCATTCTTGCTCATTTTTAGGATGAACAGAAAGCGTTAAGTAACCATTGAGGCTAAGCAAAACTGTGAACAGAAGCAAAACGGTAAGTTTCGGTATAACGTTTAAAAATCATACAACTGGAGATAGTCGCTTCTTAGCCCCAGCTGATTAGGTCGAGCATTCTATCACATTAATATTCAATTTGGCTGAATTTACGACTAAAGAATGCATCGACAACATTTGTTGTGACGATAACGGTGACGTTGACCACGTTAGGTCAATTTTCAACGACGTTCATAAAAAAAGCCCGCATTTGCGAGCTTTTTATTGTAATTGTTGGCTTAACCTAAAGTCGAAAGACTAACGCTTTGTTAGTAGCTCGTTGATTGCACCCAAGAATTGTGACGGATCTTCCATTGAGCCCTTTTCAGCCAGCATCGCTTGACCAAGTAGCAACTCAACCCAACGACCAAACTCTTGCTCGTCTGCTTCGTCAGCCATCTGTTTAACCAGTGCGTGCTCAGGGTTAATCTCGAAGATGTACTTCACTTCCGGTGCCGCTTGACCCGCAGCTTCAAGAAGCTTCGCCATTTGCGTGCCCATTTCGAAGTCGTCAGTCACAACAACCGCAGGTGTTGTTGCTAGCTTGAAGGTCGTACGAACTTCTTTAACACGACCACCTAGGTAAGATTGAGTGCGCTCTACAACAGATTTGAACTCTTCTTCTGTCTCTTTTTGCTTCTCTTTCTCTTCTTCACCTTCAAACTTGCTTAGATCTAAGCCAGCCTTTGTGATCGATTGGAACTGTTTGCCGTCGAAATCGGTTAAGTAGTTCATTACGTACTCATCGATGCGATCGTACATCAGCACCACTTCAATACCTTTTGCTTTAAACTGCTCCAAGTGCGGGCTGTTTTTAGCTGCTGCGTAGCTATCTGCTGTTAGGTAGTAAATCTTATCTTGGCCTTCTTTCATACGCTCAACGTAAGATGCTAGGCTGATTGTCTGGTCTGCAGAATCAACTTCTGTAGACGCGAAACGAAGAAGACCTGCGATCTTCTCTTTGTTTGCCATGTCTTCCGCTGGGCCTTCTTTCATTACAAGGCCAAACTCTTTCCAGAATTCTAGGTACTTTTCGTTGTCATTTTTCGCCATGCGCTCAAGCATTGTAAGTACACGCTTAGTACATGCACCACGAAGAGACTGAGTAACCTTGTTATCTTGAAGGATTTCACGCGATACGTTCAGTGGTAGATCGTTTGAGTCAATCAGACCGCGTACGAAACGCATGTAAGATGGCATGAACTGCTCTGCGTCATCCATGATGAATACACGCTGTACATAAAGTTTCAAGCCGCTCTTGTGGTCACGGTTCATCATATCCCAAGGTGCTTTTGCTGGGATGTAAAGCAGGCTTGTGTAATCGTTCTTACCTTCAACCTTGTTGTGGCTCCACGTTAGTGGATCAGCAAAGTCGTGAGATACATGTTTGTAAAACTCTTGGTACTCTTCTTTCTCAATGTCTGACTTGTTACGAGTCCAAAGCGCTTGAGCTTTGTTAATCTGTTCCCAATGTTTCTCTTCGGTGTCTTTACCTTCGTCATCTTTAACCGCAGTTAAGATAGAAACAGGGATACCAATGTGATCAGAATATTTACCAATCACTTCGCGCAGACGCCATTCATTTAAGAACTCTTTACCGTCTTCACGCATATGAAGAATAATGTCAGTACCACGAGACTCTTTAGTGATGTCTTCGATTGTGTAATCGCCTTCACCTGCAGAGTGCCATTGCACGGCTTCATTGCTTGCAAGACCTGCGGCACGTGTGCGAACCGTTACCGCATCAGCAACGATGAATGCTGAGTAGAAACCAACACCAAATTGACCAATCAATTGAGAGTCTTTGCTTTGGTCTTCAGATAGCTTTGAGAAAAAGTCTGCTGTACCTGATTTAGCAATGGTACCTAAATGTTCAATAACGTTGTCGCGGCTCATACCGATACCGTTATCAGAAATGGTTAACGTGTTTGCTTCCGCGTTGAAAGAAAGTTTTACACCTAGATCTGCATCACCTTGGTAAAGGTCACCGTTCGATAGAGCTTGAAAACGAAGCTTATCAGCCGCGTCAGATGCGTTAGAGATCAGCTCACGTAGAAATATTTCTTTATTTGAATACAGTGAGTGAATCATTAGATGAAGTAGTTGTTTTACTTCAGATTGAAAGCCACGAGTCTCTTTATTTTGCGTTGCCGTTTCGCTCATTTTTACTCCAAAACATCTATACTTTATGTTGAATAATCATAGGGGCGTAACACTTGATGCCACTCTTCTGTACATTAACATGAGGATGACAAATGTAAATTCAAGGTCAAAAATCATAAAAACACTGTTTTTTTTATCTGTTTTTATTATCCTTGAGCCTGATAAATATAAAAGAACATAAAATAAGCCATGATTTGGTGAAGAATTAACGGAACTTCACCTGAGATTTGTCTATTTCGCCCCCCAAAACAATCCAAAATAGAAGAATTCAATGAGTAATATCGGCACAAAGTTTATTCTCGCACAACGGTTCGTATTCGACCCAAACAGCAATTCACTTGTCGATCAAATGAGCGACGGTGAAGTCGTACGTCTTGGTAGCAATGAAAGCCGCATTCTCTTGATGCTGTCAGAAAGGCCTAATGAAGTTATCACTCGTAATGAATTGCATGAGTATGTTTGGCGAGACCAAGGCTTTGAGGTGGATGACTCAAGCTTAACGCAAGCCGTATCGACTCTGAGAAAGATGCTCAAAGACTCGACTAAATCTCCTGAATTCGTAAAGACAGTACCGAAGCGCGGTTACCAATTTATTGCGACCGTTGAGCGCTCTGCGCCACTGTCATCAAATGATCAGCCAGTAGCCGCTGAAATTGCAGAAAATGACGTTGAACCTATCCTAACGTTTGCAACGCCTGCAGCGACTGAACAAGCAATCACTGACACATTTGAACCTGAGCCAATTACAAAAGTTCAACAAACTAAAGTGGCAGTAGAACCAGCAACCGCTCCTGTTGTTGCTCCGGCTAAAAGCACCAATAAATGGTTAACATTTTGGTTACTGCTTGCCGCTTTCATCATGCCGATTCTCGTTTTAACGTTTACTACCCCGGCGGAGTCCGAGTTCACGGTTTTGACTGAAGTGGATGGTGTAAAGGTTCAATCACCGGTTAACCACCCAGACCTCAGCAGTTGGCTGCCAGCAATAGAAAAGTGTGTATTAAGTTACAACACGAGTCACACTGGTGTGTTAAAGCCGGCTGAAGTGATCGCTACAGGAGGACAAACCAATAACCTTGCCCTCAATTACATTCACCCGCAAGATTACTCGAGCGAAAATGTAACCCTAAGAATTTACGCAAACCAGTCGGATGTAAACGACATTTGTAACGGTGGTAAGTAACATGAAATTAAAAGTATCGATTATCTTACTGGTTCTATCGGCATTTTTGAGTGGTTGGCTATATTGGAGCAGCAATGCAAAAGTAGAGCGCTTGCTCACTCAGCATGAATGGCAGTCGAGAATGGTGACGCTGATTAGCGATAACAAGCAAGCTGACTCAATCGGCCCACTTCGTAGAGTTGAACTATCATCGAATGCGAAATACCTACCAAATGGTACATATTTAAGAATGTCAGTGGTTAGACTTTACGGTAATCAAACTGAGCCTGCGAATGTCATCAACATCTCTGAAACGGGTCAGTGGGATATTAACGATAACTACTTACTGGTTTCGCCAACGGAGTTTAAAGATGTGACCTCGGCTCAGCGCCAAGACTTTTCAGAAGAACAGCTAGAGCTGATCACTCAAGTCATTAAGATGGACGCAGAGCAAAGCCGCCGCATAGATATTGTTAACCCGAAGGCACTGCTACTGACTAGCTTAAATCATGGTTCTACCGTATTGTTTTCAAACTAAGATTGGATCGCTATTTACTGTTTATGAATAGCTGAATACCATGAAACGGTAAACCAATAGAAAAAAGGGGCATGAAGCCCCTTTTTTGTTAGCCGTTGGTATCAAATTACGGATGTAGCATTTTAAGGATTAACCATGAAAACGGAACAACCTAATCTGGCGCCAGCGAAAGAGACAGCAACAAAAGCCACAATCGCGATACACTATTGCCGTCAATGCAATTGGATGCTTCGCTCTAGTTGGTTATGCCAAGAGCTACTGCATACCTTCTGCGAAGAAATTGAACAAGTGAGCTTACACCCAGACACAGGAGGCAGGTTCGAAATCTTTTGTAATGGTGTGCAGATTTGGGAAAGAAAAGCAGATGACGGTTTTCCAGAGGCGAAAGTTCTGAAGCAAAGAGTCCGAAACATCATTGCTCCAGACAGAGATCTCGGCCACGTGGACTCAAAATAAGCCCTTTTACGGCCGATCCAATGATTTAAAGCTGACCACTCACGAGAACATCACCTTCAAGGCTAATGACTTTGAAGGTATTGTTTTCATAGATGCCATAGCTCGCCGCGTGTCCCTCTCGTGGGAATGTCACCGAGCTAGGGTTAAAGATAAAGATGTCATCTTGGTATTCGGCGACAGGAATATGGGTATGACCGTGTGCAATGATATCGCCCGCCTTCAACGCTGGGCGTTTATTGGTGTTATACAAATGACCATGGGTTAGAAAGATACGCTGACCTGATTCCAATAACACCCATGAGTAATCCATCATCATTGGAAAAGACAACAGCATTTGATCCACTTCACTGTCGCAGTTACCACGAACGGCGATGATCTCTTGAGAAAACGCATTCAACTTCTCTGCAACCGCCGGTGGATTGTATCCTTCTGGAATCGGATTTCTTGGCCCATGATTCAGAATGTCACCCAATAGCACTAAATATTGCGCACCAGACGCTTGGTAGAGTTCTAATACCTTTTCTGTTGCTGGCAGCGAACCGTGTAGGTCTGAAGCAAAAAATAATTTCACACGTACTTCTCCATAAAATTTATGAGCCTATTGTACGTATCTAAATGCTACACGTCATCTCTCGCCATACCGTTGATCACGATATTATTGTAACTAACCATACCGACTATCTTGTGATCACGAACTACTGGCGCGCGACTGATACCAAAGCGTTCAAACAGGCGAGCGCAATACTTTACGTTCATCTCAGCAGACACGCTTAGCGCTGGCTTGGTCATGATTTCATAAACATTAGTTCGCTTCGGAGATCGATTTTTAGCCAACACTTTCTTTGCTATATCATTCATCAACACGATACCGTACTCGTCATCCTCGTGGCGTTTATCGACAATGATTGCTTTCACTTTGTGCTTCTTAGCCATCTCTATCGCTTCTAACACCGTAGTTAGCCCATCGATAATCACATACGTATTGGCCATGACATCGCCTACTCGGATCTTTTCACTGGTACTCATAGCTCATCCTCCACAACCTTTGTTAACGTCTCAACTTGATGCGCAACGCCGACTGCATCTTCCACATCTATCTGTACTGCAATACCCTGTCCCGATTCTTGGTCAAACTCCCCCACCTCACTAATTCTTTCAAGAATATGCCTTGCTAGATGCTCCTCAACGACAAACAGCAACACATCTTTTTGTACCTCTAGCGTTAGGCCAAAGAAGGTGGTTTTTTGGTTTAAGCCCTGCCCTCTGGCATTATTAATCACGGTTGCTCCGGTTGCGCCCGCATCACGCGCGGCATCGAGCACAATGTCGGTTTTGCTCTCTTCTACAAACGCTAGGATAAGTTTAAAGCGCATCTTTGCTCTCCTTAGAGGTGTGTAAACGGTTTAACCATTGGGTTATTTGGGCGTAGCTCATCACCGAAATGATGGGGAACAAACTCGCAAAGGCGATTAAGCCGAAACCGTCTATTACTGGATTTCGTCCCGGTACAGTTGAAGCAAGCCCTAATCCAAGAGCCGTCACTAAAGGTACAGTCACGGTAGATGTCGTAACCCCGCCTGAATCGTAGGCCAATGGAATGATCAATTTGGGGGCGTAAAAGGTTTGAATCACCACAATGACATAGCCACAAATAATGTAGTAATGGATAGGATCGCCCGCAACGATACGGTAGCTACCTAATGAGATACCGATGGCAACGCCTAATGCCACGGCGATTCTCAGTCCGTTAACACTGATACTGCCACCGGATACTTGGTTTGCCTTAATCGCTACAGCAATCAAAGAAGGCTCGGCTATCGTGGTACTAAAACCAATACAAAACGCAAACAGGTAAACCCAGTAATAATCAAACCAAGCCAATGAAAGACCAGAACTGATCTTAAACTCAGTCAAAAAGCTTGGTTCGGTGAGTTGCATTGCCATCGTCTCCCCTAGAGGGAATAACGCGAGCTCCAACCCCATCAAAAAGAGTGATAAGCCAAGAATGACGTAAAAGAAACCGATGAGCACTTTGGCAAGGTTATTGACAGGCTTACGCAGTACCACTAACTGAAAACCGAAGATGATCACCGCAATCGGAATCACATCCATCACAGTGCCTAGAAAGGTGTCGATAAATTGCTGCACACTGATCATGTCACCACCATCCCGTACACCATGACAAACATCATCGGCAGCAGTGAAGCAAAGGCGATCAATCCAAAGCCATCAATCATCGGGTTTCGTCCTTTAATCGCCGAGGCTAAACCCACCCCTAATGCGGTCACTAACGGAACGGTGATCGTCGATGTTGTGACACCGCCAGAGTCGTACGCAATCCCAATAATGTTTTCAGGGGCGAAAGCGGTGAGCACCACGACTCCAATATAACCACCGATGATCATGTACTGAATTGGCCAGCCTTTTAAGATCCGAAGTACTCCTAATAGAATGGCAATACCGACCGATAACGCCACGGTGAAGCGCAGGCCATCGGCATATTGTTCCCTTTCATCTAAAGAGTTGGGAATAACACCACCTTCAGCTGCAACTTCTGCTGCTTCAGCAGCCACTGCGGTTAACGCGGGTTCGGCAATGGTGGTACCAAAACCTAAACAGAAAGCGAAGGTCAATAACCAAAACACGCTCCCCTTGCGAGCAAAAGCTTGAGCCATCGACTCGCCGATTGGGAACAGACCCATTTCAAGGCCAAAGATAAAGAAAGTCAGCCCAAAGACCACCAACACTAAGCCAGTTAGAATAGACAAAAGATGAGGGAGTGGTTCTTGCAAAACAGCAAGCTGGAAGAAAGCAATCACCGCCACGATCGGCAAGAGATCCCTTAGGCTACCTAACATGG
The DNA here is from genome assembly GCF_041439145.1 of Vibrio sp. 1F255. Lineage (NCBI taxonomy): Bacteria > Pseudomonadati > Pseudomonadota > Gammaproteobacteria > Vibrionales > Vibrionaceae > Vibrio > Vibrio sp. 1F255. Next base: position 29,680 of record NZ_JBGONQ010000001.1, read on the forward strand.
CTCGAAACAAAGCAAGCACTGCCGTCATCGCAACTCCTTGTGACTGAAATTGTGTCTGGTTATTAATTACTAATAATCATGGCAAATCCTTATCATTCCTTATGTGACAAATATTACGCAGTTGGTAACATATCCGAGTAAAGTGCATAAGTGTGATGACGGTACACATCCTGACTTGATGAATTTAATTTCACTCCTTTGTAAATTGGAAAAGGCGTAATTTGGGCATCACACGATTGAAACCTTATGATCGTTATAGTGATTTTTTCGTATTGATTGGCGACTAAAAACAAGCCATGTCTATAATTATGTTTAATAGGGAGATTGGTATGAAGATATTGTTAACGGGTGGTACTGGATTTATTGGCTCTGAATTGGTCAAGAGTTGGAACACTGACGACGTGACATTGCTGACGCGGAGTCCTGAAAATGCGAAGCAAAACCTAAATCACCTCAACCAGAACAACCTTCATTACATTCAATCCCTTGATGAGCTCAGTGATCTCAATGACTTTGATGTGGTGGTCAACCTCGCGGGTGAACCGATTGCCGATAAGCGTTGGAGTACAGAGCAAAAAGAGAGGATCTGTAACAGTCGCTGGCACATCACTGAAAAGCTGGTCGAACTAATTCATGCCAGTAGCAACCCGCCACACGCTTTTATTAGCGGTTCAGCCGTGGGTTACTATGGCGATCAACAGCAGCACCCGTTTGACGAGTCACTGCAAGTAGAAGATGAAAGCTTTCCTCATAAAGTCTGTGCCCACTGGGAAGAGATAGCCAAGAGAGCACAATCAGAAAGCACACGCGTGATACTACTGCGAACAGGGGTTGTACTTGGCGAGAATGGCGGCGCACTCAAGAAGATGCTATTGCCTTATAAACTCGGCGTCGGTGGTCCAATAGGTTCAGGTGAGCAGTACATGCCATGGATTCACATTCTCGATATGGTGAGAGCCATCAATCACTTGTTGTCTATCCCTCACGCTCAAGGGGAATTCAATATGTGTGCCCCTCACCCTGTGACCAACAAACTGTTCAGCAGCACGTTAGCGAAACAATTAGGCCGACCGCATTTCTTGTTCACGCCGAAATGGGCAATGTCGATTCTCATGGGGGAATCATCTTGTTTGCTATTTGACAGCATTCGCTCCAAGCCGAAGAAACTCACTGAGATGGGATTCATCTTTAGTTACTCAAGAATCGAGCCAGCACTAAAAAACTTGTTACAACATCAAGACTAATTCTTTACCCTAGAGCGATAGAGACTCTAATAAAGGATTAAGTGTGAACAAGTCGATTCTGATTACCGGTTGCTCAACAGGTATTGGCTATACATGTGCTCATGCACTTCAAAAGCGTGGTTTTCATGTCATTGCATCTTGTCGTGATCCACAAGATGTTCAACGCCTTCAAGATGAAGGCCTCACCTGTATTCAATTAGATCTTTCCAACCAAGAAAGTATTGAGCATGGCGCCAAGCTTGCTATTGATCTCGCACCTAATGGATTGTATGGATTATTCAATAACGGTGCTTACGGTCAAGCAGGGGCACTAGAAGACTTACCGACCCAAGGACTCAGAGAACAATTCGAAACTAACTTCTTTGGTTGGCATCATCTCGTCTGTCAGATCCTTCCGCACATGCGCGAGCGTGGCGAAGGTCGAATCGTACAAAACAGTTCCGTATTAGGTTTTGCAGCCATGAAGTATCGTGGTGCTTATAATGCTTCTAAATTCGCGATTGAGGGTTGGACAGATACCTTACGATTAGAACTGCATGGCAGCGGTATACAGATCTCATTACTGCAACCAGGGCCAATTGAGACTCAATTTAGAACCAATGCCTTGAAAGCGTTCAATAAATGGATCAACATTTCTGGCAGCGCCCACCAAGACGCTTACCAACAACAAAAAGATCGACTCGAAAAAGAATCATCGAATAACGCTTTTGTCCTGCCTCCAGAAAGTTGTATTGAGCCGGTATTCCATGCTCTCACCGCCGACAAACCCAAGCTAAGATACCGAGTTACGACCCCGACTAAAGTGTTCGCGGTATTGAAAAGGATTCTACCGAGTCGCTTGCTAGACCCTATTTTGAGAAAAGCTGCATAAATTACTAACTTTGAATGCAGAGTCGCAAACTTTAATGTAACGATGTAATTTTTCCGTAACAATAAGATGTCATGATTATCCTATCCCATCAGTTATTCCCAATTGATGGTTCTACTCTGGAAATCTCATGACTTTAAACCGCCTTAATTGGGTAGGTGTGGGTCTGGCGATTACGTTGTTTATTCTGTTTTGAGTATCTCACGCAACGCCTCACTGACTACCTCGATGATAACGCTATGCCTTCCATGTTGAGATAACAATTATATCAACATCGAAGCATAGCGTTTTTCTATTTTTGGTTCTTTTTATCCGAGATAACCGAGTTAGATCTTGAAGTTACCGACTAATCCCCCCATATTTGCAACGTATCCACAAAACAAACCTCAAGGAACGTAAATGCAATCTCCGCATATTGTTGAACTTAATGAGCAGAACTTTCGTCAAGTATTAGAAGGTTCGATGCAGACCCCTGTACTCATCCATTTTTGGGCACCAATGAGCCAAGAGAGCGCCCAAGTCATTCCTGAACTGCAAACTTTAACTCAGCAATACAACGGTGCCTTCACCTTAGCCCTGCTCAATTGCGAACAAGAGCAAGCTATTGCTAGCCAGTTTGGTGTTCAAGCACTGCCCACTATTGCACTGTTTGTTAATGGTCAGCCAGTCGATGGGCTCGGTGGCCCTCAAAGCATAGAAGCTATTGTCGATATGCTCAGCAAACACCTTCCTAGCCAAGATGAACTTGCTTTGCGTCAGGCTCTTGAGCAAATGCAAGCTGGCGAGCACACACAGGCACTAGCAGCGATGCAGCAACTTCCAGCAGAGCTGACGAATAAAGGTGAAGTAAAACTGGCGATCGCAGAGTGTTTGTTAGAAACGCAACAATTTGACCTTGCTGAAACTCAGCTAGCAACTATCCCTCTTGAGTACCAAGACAACTACTACAAAGGCTTAGTTGCAAAGCTTGAACTTCATAAACAAGCAGCAGACAGCCCTGAAATACAAGCATTAGAAGCAGCTCTTCAGCAAAATCCGAGCGACGCTAAAACAGCATCTGAATTAGCATTGCAATATCACCAAGTGAACCGCAGTGAAGAAGCTATGGATCTATTATGGTCTTTCCTAGCCAAAGATCTTAATGCTCTCGATGGTGACATGAAGAAAGAGTTCATGGACATCTTGAGTGCGCTTGGACAAGGTAACCCAGTTGCCAGTAAGTACCGTCGACAACTGTACTCTCTGCTTTACTAGTTAAACCTAAAAAGCCGTAGATTAAACATCGAAAATTGACAATTCAATCAATTAGTTTATCGCATAATAGAATGTAAAATGGGCCATAAAATCAATATTTTATGGCCCATTTCTCGTTTATAAATTTGCTCAGAATTTAAATATGAGCCAGTATCAATACTGAACTATCAAAAACTCAAACTTGCAAAGGATTTTGTATGCCTATTGATACCTTGATTACTATCGGCGTCTTTACTGCCGTCGCACTGTTATTTATCTTCGCTGGCGTAAAAACCGTTCCACAAGGCAACAACTGGACCGTTGAACGCTTCGGGCGATACACACACACCCTTAAACCGGGTCTTAACTTAATCATTCCATTTATTGATAAAGTTGGACAGCGCATCAGCATGATGGAGCGTGTTCTCGACATCCCAGCACAAGAAGTCATCTCCAAAGATAATGCAAATGTGGTTATCGATGCGGTTTGTTTTGTTCAAGTTATCGACGCGCCTAAGGCAGCTTATGAAGTGAATGACCTTGAACATGCGATCCGTAACTTAACCCTCACCAATATCCGTACTGTGCTTGGCTCGATGGAACTGGATGAGATGCTGAGTCAGCGTGACATGATCAATACCAAGCTACTGAACATCGTTGATGAAGCGACAAACCCTTGGGGCGTAAAAGTCACCCGTATCGAAATTAAAGACGTACAGCCACCAGCAGACCTTACTGCTGCGATGAATGCCCAGATGAAAGCCGAGCGTAATAAACGTGCTGATATCTTAGAAGCAGAAGGTGTACGACAAGCTGAGATCTTGAAAGCAGAAGGCCACAAGCAATCAGAGATCCTGAAAGCAGAAGGTGAGAAGCAAGCGGCAATATTGCAAGCAGAAGCCCGTGAGCGTGCCGCAGAAGCAGAAGCTAAAGCGACAGAAATGGTATCAACGGCAATTGCTCAAGGTGACATGCAAGCGGTCAATTACTTCATTGCACAAGGTTACACCGACGCATTGAAATCTATAGGCCAAGCTGAAAACGGCAAGATCATCATGCTACCACTCGAAGCAACTGGCCTTATGGGTTCTGTAGCGGGTATCGCGGAGATGTTTGCACATAAGAATGACAAAGGTAGTAAGGACTAACTTATGGTCGAATTACTAGAACAAGTAAACCACTGGCATTGGTTAGCGTTTGGTCTAGCATTGTTAGCGCTTGAGCTAATTGGAACCGCTGGTTACTTTTTATGGATAGGCATATCTGCCATGCTGGTCGGTGCCCTATTAGGAGCATTACCAATTGGTTGGCAGATGCAATGGCTGTCCTTTGCTAGCTTCTCTCTTATTACCACTTGGTTGTGGTGGAGAAGACAACTCTCGAATGACAAGCAATCGGATGCAGGGCGAGAGTTAAACCAAAGAGAAAAGCAATTGGTAGGTCAAACCGTTATTTTAAGTGAAGACGTAAAGAAAGGTAGCTGTCGAATTAAGTTCGGTGACTCTTCTTGGTCAGCAAAGGCCAGTCAAGATATTCCATCTGGAACCGAAATTAAGATTGTCGCTTTAGACGGAATCGTTCTAATAATAGAACCTTTATAAACAAGAGCTATATGAAGCCTGCATTTTCAATAAATGCAGGCTTTTTCTATTTTTGAACCTTAATAATATTCGAATTATCATTGCGATAGATTGAATTGAAAAAAAAATAAGTTCTTATTTCGTAAAGCTAAAAAGTTTGATTGAGCTAAAAAGGTATAAGAAAGCCAGATTTCTTACCCAATATATATATGAATAGTTAACCTTACTCTCGCTTATTTATAATTATTAAAAATGTTAAGTCCGTCCAATTTTTGAAATTTTCTTTTCCTTGTCCATACTTTCAATTATCTCAATTAGAGATAAACCTAATGGAGTTTGTATGAGACATTTTTTAATAATTCTAACGGCTATTTTCAGCTTGTCATTTGGAAGCGCTCTAGCGAGCAGTCAGTCTCCTGGTAACGGAAACATGGGGCCTATCGTTAAGTGTTCAGATGGTAACGCAGTCACTCATGTACCACTGTTGATCTGTAAACATTACGGCGGAAAGGTGCTGTGATAGGTGCTGTGATAGGTGATTAAAGTCAGGCTAGTAATGAAATTGCTGCCTGACGATTATTTAGAACTGGAATAACCTAACTGCGGCCAGATAGATTATTCAAGATAGGACATTCCGTTGAAGTATCTCCAGGGCAGTCATGTACCCAAGATTGTAGCTGCACCTTCATCTTGTTTAACTCCGCAAGCTTCAACTCTATTTCATCTAACTTCTGAGTAGCCTTCTTCTTTACTTCGTAGCTTTGTCTGTTGGGATTCATTGCCAACTCAACCAGTGACTTACACTCATCGAGAGTGAAACCAACCATTTTAGCTCTCAAAACGAACTCTAACTGTTCGATATGAATCTCGCCATATTGCCTGTAACCATTTTCTGATCGGTGCGGTGGGCTCATCATGCCTTTACTTTCGTAAAAACGAATGGATTTCGCTGTTGTACCAACACGCTTCGCTACTTCACCAATATTCACAATCTTACCTGTAAGCCTAAAATGAAAAACCGCAGTACTGCTGTTATACAATACTGCGGTTGAAAAACATAGCTAGAGACTTACGTTAGAAGCCTACTCTTGCTCTAATAGCCAAATCATAGTTTGAGATTTTTCTTCGCTGTTTAGCTTATTGAACCAATATGAAACCATTTCGATTTCTTTTGAGCCTTCTAGTGATGTTGGGGTAGCGTTTTTACGATTCTTGAATGCCCAATCAGTCACAGCAGCTTGCTCTTCTTTTGTCGCTTGACCATACCAGTAATTAACCATCTCTTGAGCTTGAGACGCTTTTGGTTCTTCAGCAACTACAGCCGCAACAGGTACCGCAACCGGAGCAACAGCGATAGCCGTATGATTATTTGCACCGTTATAAATTGTGTCGATATACGCTTTCGGCACAATGAAAGTTGTACTCATCACTGAGTTTTGTCCATCAAGTGTAAATTCTAAATTCTTTTTTCTTGCTTGCTGGATGTCAGCTTCGCTCAATGGAAATTTAATATACTGAGTCTTTGTGCAGTGTTCGCTGCAGCTCTCTCTTGGAAGTTGTCTCTCTTCAAGGTCTATCGTCTTACCAAAAAAGCTAACGGTTTCGTATTCTTTATAGCTCTGGAAATAGCTTACATCCATGGTAATGGAAGATTCTGGAGCCGAATTCTGCGTTATTTCTTTGTTGTATGTAAAGTAGAGTGACGATTTCAGGATGTCTGCCCCGACATTCGCTTTACTTTCCGCTACATAAGATTGCCCAGTCACTTGAATGTAGCCACCTTTTGGCTGTACATCTGCAACTGAGTCTACAAAATTACTTTGTGAATCGAGTGAACTACAAGCTCCCAAAAATAATGATAATACGACTACACTAACTTTATTCATTATGACTAATTCCTTATGTTCACTATGGAAAAACGCTGGCAAACAAAATTTACCAGCGTTTTGATTTTTATCTAACTGTTTAAGCTAAAGATTCTAGCTTAGAAACCGTATTCAAGACCAACGCGAGTTACGATATCTGTATCAGCGTCACCAACAGTACGACCCGCTACACGTAGGTAAGGTACGAAACCGTTATGAACAGCCATTAACTGACCAGAAATAGTGTTGCTGTCTGAGTTAGCGTCTTTCTTACCGTTTGTTTCAGACTCAAGGTTAGCTGCGTAGCCTAGTTTGAAACCGATTGGACCATTCCAGTATTGACCGATGATAGAGTAAGAATCTTGAGTTACTTTGCGGATGCTGTTATCTAGCTCTTCGCCTTTATATGCTGCAGCGAAACCGAAACCTGCTGGTAGGCTAGCTTCGAAACCAACAATGTATGCGAATGTATCATCATCGTAACCAGCTACTTCAGGAGCCTGTTCTGGGTTACCGTTTTCATCAAAAGACCAATCACCACCAGACGCGGCAACGACACGAGTACCAGATTCAACCGCACCCATTAATGTTACTTTCTCGAAGCTGTACTTAGCACTTGCGCCAACAAAGTTTGCGTCACGAGTTGCTGCACCACCACCGTTGTCGTTATCGTCACGACCAACAGAAGCTGCAAAAGAGAAACCGCCAAATTTAGCTGAATCGTAACGAACTTGGTTAGATTGACGATCGTAGTGACCGTTGATGCCGCCCCAATCGAATACAGAACCTAGACCAGGGTTAGAGAATGGCCAGTCGACGATTTCGTATAGTGGAGTAAGAACACGACCCACACGCAGGTTACCCCAAGAGCCAGAAGCACCAACGAACGTATCACGGAAACCAAGCACACCGCCTGAAACGCCGCCATGACCCCAGTCTGTGCTATCTACGTAGCCAGATTCAATCTGCATTGTGATTAATAGGTCATCAAACATCTCTTTATGAGCACGGAAGCCGATACGAGATTCATTCTCTACAGCGTAACCAGTACTAGAGTCGTTGTTGTCAGTTGTGTTGTAGTTAACTAGAGAGATAGCTGCAACACCGTATACGTCAACGTTGAAATCAGAGTTGATACCAACTTCTTTCGCCATTACGCCTGTCGATAAAAGTGCAACGGATGCACCTAGTAGAGTACGTTTGAAAATTTTGTTTTCCATGGAATAAAACTCCTAAAAATGGATATAGCTGTTTGAATATTCCCCGCCTAAAGTTGGCCGCCGTAGAGAGAAATACCTTTTCTTGTTTGAGAACCCTAAACTCTGAATTCTCTATTTCCTTTCTGGTTATACACATCATGTGCATCCATGGCATTAAGACTAACTTCGCCCTCAAAAAGATCAATGAGAACTTAATTTTCATCTAAAAAAATATGAGTTGGTGCAAATTTAATAGGTACTTAGTGATCCAGATCGATAAATAGAAAAATCCTCACCAAAACAAAATCAATACCAATAAATTCAACAACTTGAGGCAATTATCACTTTGTAAAAATAGATATGACTCGCATTTTTGATACAACTACAATGGTATTTCATTAATGTTGAGCAGCGTCACTGTCCTGATTTTAGAGTTCGTATAGGAACAAAATTCTCAACAATTAAAAAGCCCTCATTTTTATATCAGAAACAAAAAAGGCACTCCCTTGAAAGGAGTGCCTTTGAGCTTTTTTTATCTGTATTTACTTACGAAATAAGGGCTATTAGATCTTCTTCTGTTCTTATTTCGATACCTAAATCTTGTGCTTTAGTTAATTTAGAACCCGCAGCTTCACCGGCAAACAAGATGTCCGTTTTCTTCGATACGCTACCCGTCACTTTCGCACCTAATGCTTGTAACGCAGCTTTAGCTTCACTTCGACCTAATTGCGACAATGAGCCTGTTAACACAACGACTTTACCTTCTAATGGTAGCTCTTGGTCATCGGCAGCTTCTTTGATGATTGGCCAATTCACACCTAGCTCTATCAGCTGATCGACGACCGCTCTGTTTTTCTCTTGTGAGAAGAAGCTGGTGATATGGCTAGCAACGATGTCACCAATATCTGACACTTCAACTAATTGTTCATGAGTAGCTGCTTGAACCAGTTCCAACGTCTTAAAGTGTTGCGCTAAGTTCATCGCTGTCGCCTCACCGACTTCACGAATACCGAGTGAATAGAGGAAACGCGCTAACGTCGTGTCTTTAGCTTTATTCAACGCACTCACGACGTTCTGTGCCGATTTAGGCCCCATTCGGTCAAGAACAGTAATCACGCCAGCACTTAGCTTAAATAAATCAGCAGGTGTTTCGACCATTTCACGGTCCACAAGCTGCTCAATAACTTTCACGCCCAGTCCATCAACGTCTAGCGCCTTTCTAGAAACAAAGTGTTTAAGTGCTTCTTTACGCTGCGCCTGACAGACTAAACCGCCAGTACAACGCGCTACAGCTTCACCTTCTACACGCTCAACCGCAGAACTACATACTGGGCAAGCATCAGGGAAAACAATGTCTCTAGCCGTTTCAGGGCGACGATCTAGTACAACAGCCACTATTTGTGGAATAACGTCACCTGCACGGCGAATAATAACGCTGTCGCCTACCTTCACGCCTAAACGCGCAATCTCATCGGCATTGTGTAAAGTGGCATTGCTGACCGTCACGCCACCAACGAAGATAGGTTCAAGTTTAGCAACCGGCGTAATAGCGCCAGTACGGCCCACCTGAAATTCAACGTCATTGAGCAGTGTAATCTCTTCTTGAGCTGGGAACTTATAAGCAATTGCCCAACGTGGCGCTCGTGCAACAAAGCCAAGTACTTCTTGAGCCGCGATATCGTCGACTTTGATAACAACGCCATCAATCTCGTAAGCCAGAGCATCACGACGAGTCATAATATCTTGGTAATAGGCTTTCACGTCTTCGAGAGAGCTCAGTTGCTTAGTCTCGGGGCACATAGGTAAGCCCCAACCTTTAAGCTGTAAAAAGCGTTGGTAGTGACTATTTGATAGCTCAGCGCCTTGTACAACACCGACACTGTATGCGTAGAAAGCTAGCGGACGTTTCGCAGTAATACGAGAATCAAGCTGACGCAGGCTACCTGCGGCGGCATTACGTGGGTTAACAAATACTTTCTCGCCTTTCTTCAACGCCATCTCATTCAACTTATCGAAACCCGCTTTTGGCATAAACACTTCGCCACGAACTTCAATACGCTGCGGCCAGCCTTCACCTTGTAACTTAAGTGGGATAGAGCTGATCGTACGCACGTTTTCAGTGATGTTTTCACCCGTCGCACCGTCACCACGTGTCGCAGCCTGAACTAAAGTACCATTCACATAGAGTAGGCTAACGGCAAGGCCATCAAGCTTAGGTTCACAACAGAAAGTCTTGAGGTTAGCGGTTGGCGCTCTATCAGACATTCGCTTATTGAACGCATCCAAATCTTCATCAGAGAAAGCATTGTCCAGAGAAAGCATTGGGATCTCATGAGTCACTTGAGTGAAACCATCGAGAGGCTGACCACCAACACGTTGGCTCGGAGAATCTACCGTCACTAGTTCCGGGTTCTCTTCTTCGATCTTTAGCAATTGCTGCATTAATCGATCGTACTCGACATCAGGGATCTCAGGGCTATCTTCTACGTAATAACGAACGGCGTGATAATGCAGAGTTTCTCTTAACTGCTCTAAGGTAACTTGAATCGATTCTTTCATATCATTCTCTATCGTGATTGAAATATCAAAAAGGGCTCCCTTAGGAGCCCTTTTCTATAAATATAGATTATTTACAAGGCTAAACAATACGGCTAGGTATTCGATGCCGTCATAAAGTCTCTGATTTGCTTGCGGTAGTCAGATAAACGGTTTGGTGTCATTAAGTTGCGTGACTCATCCAACACGTTTCCGCCCATATCGTCGGCAATTTTCTGCGCCGCACTCAGCATCACATTGAAGTTTTGATCAGCTTGACCATAACAAGGCAACGTCATAAAGAACGAAATACCTTTAGTCGTGAAGTCAGCAGGATCATCATGTTCTAGCGTTCCTGGCTGCATCATGTTTGCAACGCTGAAAATAACCTTTGGTGTATCTGTAGATTGTGCAAAGCAGTGGTAGATAGACATCTCACCATAAGTTAAACCGTTGTTCTCCATACTGCGGAAAAGTTCAGTACCAACGAATGGGATCTCTCCAGCACAGTGAACATTAAGAACGATCACTTCTAAACCAAGTTCTTCATCTGGTTTTGCTTCTTCAACAGTCGCACTTTGCGGAGTCACGACTTCTTTCGCTACAACTGGCTCTCTTTGAGTAAGCGTTTCGTTTGGAACGACTGGCTCATCAACTGGCTCAGAAGGTTCTTCAAACGAACCGTACTGCTCTTTAAAGCCGGCATGGTTTTCTTTTTGCTCGTCAGTCAACTCAAAGCTTGGAACTTCAGGCTCAACGACCTTCTCTTCCTCAATCACTTCAGGTTCACTTTCAACCTTAATTGGGTCTTCTACGCTGAAAGAAGGAAGATCATTCAATTCGATGTCATCTTCGTAAGCTTCTTTCGCTTGTGGCGCTGTTAGCGGGTCTGAGTCGATCAGCGGATCAGTCTCAGAGGGTGAAACAGCAAAATCCGGCTCTTTACGTTCTTTTCGGATTATCTCAAAATCATCTTCTGGGGCGAATGAACGATTTGGAATAGTTTCGGCTTCATCTAAGCTGTCGTTATCAAGCTTACCGAGCGGCTTATCTCCAAACTTTGCTTTCCCTTCTTTTTTACTCGTCCATAGACCATGGAACAATAATGCGGCGATAGCTAATGCGCCAACAATAATGAGTACAAATCGCAATTCCTGCATTTTTCGCTCTCAGCTTTCTTAGTCAACTAGCTATAAACACGCTGTCACTAAGTTGGGTTAATTTGGCTAATCTCACTACTCTATCAAAAGTAGCCACTGTTTTAGAACAACTTAATACAATTAGTTCCTTACATGGTGTGATTTTCACCACGCTTTTTTTCTTAATTTCGGTCGAGTACACTAGACATGTTTGCTATTTAACCAAATTCACATGTGACCTAATTTAAATATGACTATTGAATCTGTTCCCCGCTCCGGCTTTGGCTATTTTATTTTCGGAATAAAAATCGCTTTATCACCGAGCATTCGTAAGTTTGTATTAATGCCACTTATCGCGAACGTGTTACTCGTAGGTGGTGCCTTGTTTTATATCTTCTCCAACCTAAACACTTGGATTGAAGGTTGGATTGGTGCATTGCCAAGTTTCTTGTCGTGGTTGTCATACATTTTATGGCCATTACTTGTGTTAACCGTCTTGGCCACATTCTCATATTTCTTTAGTACGCTCGCTAACTTCATTGCCGCACCGTTCAACGGTTTACTCGCGGTAAAAGTTGAAGAGTTGTTGAGCGGTAAAAAAGTTAATGACGATGGTTTACTTGATGTTCTCAAAGATACCCCACGTATATTAGCGAGAGAATGGCGCAAGCTTGTCTACATTCTGCCAAAAGCGATCGGTTTATTCCTACTTTTGTTAATTCCAGCACTAGGGCAAACCGTTGCTCCGTTTTTATGGTTCATTTTCACAGCATGGATGTTAGCGATTCAATACGCCGACTACCCGTTCGATAACCATAAAATCAAATTTGATGACATGAGAAACAATTTGAAACAAAAACAAGGCAAGAGCTACAGCTTTGGCGCGCTTGTTTCTGTGTTCACCACAATTCCAATTCTAAACCTGATCGTAATGCCCGTTGCCGTTTGCGGCGCGACGGCAATGTGGGTTGCTGAGTTTAAAGACCAAGCTCTGCGTTCTCGTCTATAATTCTCGTCTATAATTCTCGTCTATTACCCCGCCTATACTTCCTAGTTTCGCCTATCTTTTTGAAGTTCTGATTTCAATAAAGATAGGCGTGAATTCTGCTACATATCTATATGATATAACTTTTTAATCCTTTTACCTTTTTTTCAACTTGTTTAATCTAAATTCAAGCTGAATAAACATCGTAAGACACTAGACGGTAAAGTGATTGATATACTACGTTTAGTTCTGTCATTAAATGAAGGAATATCGCATGAGCAAGATCTACGAAGACAACACCCTAACGATTGGTAACACACCTCTAGTCCGCCTTAACAAAGTAAGCAAAGGTAACGTCCTAGCTAAGATCGAAGCTCGTAACCCAAGCTTCAGTGTTAAATGTCGTATCGGTTCAAACATGATCTGGGAAGCAGAAAAAGCGGGTACGCTTAAGCCAGGTATCGAGCTTGTTGAACCTACCAGTGGTAACACAGGTGTTGCACTTGCATTCGTAGCAGCAGCACGCGGTTACAAACTAACGCTAACTATGCCTGAATCAATGAGCCTAGAACGTCGTAAGCTGCTTAAAGCGCTTGGCGCAAACCTAGTGCTGACTGAAGCACCAAAAGGTATGAACGGTGCGATTGCTAAAGCAGAAGAGATTGTTGCTTCAGACCCAGACAAGTACCTACTACTTCAACAGTTCAACAACCCAGCCAACCCACAAATTCACGAGCAAACGACTGGTCCTGAAATTTGGGAAGCAACAGACGGCGAAATCGACGTGTTTGTAGCGGGTGTTGGTACGGGCGGTACTATCACAGGTACAAGTCGTTACATTAAAGGTGAAAAAGGCAAAGCGATCACTTCAGTAGCGGTTGAACCAGCAGAGTCTCCAGTGATTGCACAGGCACTTGCAGGTGAAGAAATCAAACCAGCTCCACACAAAATTCAAGGTATCGGTGCAGGTTTCATCCCTGGAAACCTAGATTTAGAGATTATTGACCGTGTTGAATCGGTAACTTCTGAAGAAGCGATCGAGATGGCTCAACGCCTAATGAAAGAAGAAGGTATTCTTGCTGGTATCTCATCTGGCGCGGCAGTAGTAGCAGCGAACAGAATCGCCGAACTACCTGAATTTGCAGGAAAAACTATCGTTACTGTACTACCAAGCTCTGGTGAGCGTTACCTAAGCACAGCCCTATTTGCTGGCATCTTTACGGAAAAAGAGAACCAACAATAATATGTGGTCAAATCAATTTTTCGTCCAAAAAAGCCCCGTTTAGGGGCTTTTTTGTTGATCCCTGCCCCACCTTTGGTAATATCGGGTCTGTTTTATTTTTCGCTTCAAAATAAAAGAAGCAATAAACAAATTCTGAAAGTCATGAGTACTCAGCAAAAGACGACCATGGCTGGATAAAAATTTATAACCAGTCTAAGTTCTAACACGAACATGGCGTACTAGCCTCTAGCGCATTTGGGCTAAAGCAGTTAAGCTAATCTGGTTACAAACTTACAAAAAATAAATTAATTGGGGTATATAAAATGTACGAGAAGCAAGTAGAAATCACAGCAGAAAACGGTCTTCACACTCGTCCAGCTGCACAGTTCGTTAAAGAAGCAAAATCTTTCGACGCTGACATCACAGTGACTTCTAACGGCAAAAGCGCTAGCGCGAAAAGCCTGTTCAAACTACAAACTTTAGGCCTAGTAAAAGGTACTAACGTTACTATTTCAGCTGAAGGTCCTCAAGCTCAGCAAGCAGTAGACCACCTAGTTGCTCTTATGGATCAACTACACTAATACGGTCTCCTTCTTTCAAAGCCATTTTGCATAGCAAAGTGGCTTTGTTCGAAATAGATAGGAATAAGCGCGACATTAGTCGACGACTTAAAGTCACACACTCTCCCGTTTACAGTTGAACAACTAAGGTAAGGCTATGATTTCAGGCATCCTAGCATCTCCTGGTATTGCTTTCGGTAAAGCACTACTACTTCAAGAAGATGAAATTGTCCTAAACACTCAATCTATCTCTGACGACCAAGTTGAAGCAGAAGTACAGCGTTTCTTTGACGCTCGTAACAAATCTTCTCAACAACTTGAAGTTGTTAAGCAAAAAGCACTTGAAACTTTTGGCGAAGAAAAAGAAGCAATCTTTGAAGGCCACATCATGCTGCTTGAAGATGAAGAGCTAGAAGAAGAGATTTTAGCACTCATCAAGAAAGACAAGATGCACGCAGACAACGCGATCCACACTGTGATCGAAGAGCAAGCTGTTGCACTAGAGTCTCTTGATGATGAGTACCTAAAAGAACGTGCAACTGATATCCGTGATATCGGTACTCGTTTCGTTAAAAATGCTCTAGGCATCAACATTGTATCTCTAGCAGATATCAATGAAGAAGTTATCCTAGTAGCTTACGACCTAACGCCATCTGAAACTGCACAAATCAACCTAGACTACGTTCTTGGTTTCGCTTGTGACATCGGCGGTCGTACATCTCATACTTCAATCATGGCACGTTCTCTTGAGCTTCCAGCTATCGTTGGTACTAACGATATCACTAAGCAAGTTAAGAACGGCGACATGCTTGTGCTAGACGCGATGAACAACAAGATCATCATCAACCCTTCTGAAGCTGAACTAGCAGAAGCTAAGAAAATCAAAGCAGATTTCGAAGCAGAAGCGGCTGAACTAGCAAAACTAAAAGATTTACACGCTGAAACTCTAGACGGTCACCGTGTAGAAGTTTGTGGCAACATCGGTACAGTAAAAGACTGTGACGGTATCCTGCGTAACGGCGGTGAAGGCGTTGGTCTGTACCGTACTGAATTCCTATTTATGGACCGTGACGCGCTTCCTACTGAAGAAGAGCAATACGTTGCTTACAAAGAAGTAGCAGAAGCAATGGAAGGCGAGTCAGTGATTATCCGTACTATGGATATCGGTGGCGACAAAGACCTACCATACATGGACCTTCCACAAGAGATGAACCCGTTCCTAGGCTGGCGTGCAGTACGTATCAGCTTGGATCGTCGTGAAATCCTACGTGACCAACTACGTGGCATCTTACGTGCATCTGCACACGGTAAACTACGTATCATGTTCCCAATGATCATTTCTGTTGAAGAGATCCGTGAACTGAAAAAAGCAATCGAAGAGTACAAAGTTGAACTTCGCGCTGAAGGCCTAGCTTTCGATGAAGAAATCGAAATCGGCGTAATGGTTGAGACTCCAGCAGCTGCTGCAATCGCACACCACCTAGCGAAAGAAGTATCTTTCTTCTCTATCGGTACTAACGACCTAACGCAATACACTCTTGCGGTAGACCGTGGTAACGAAATGATTTCTCACCTATACAACCCACTATCTCCTGCTGTTCTTACAGTAATCAAGCAAGTGATCGACGCATCACACGCTGAAGGTAAGTGGACTGGTATGTGTGGTGAGCTTGCTGGTGATGAGCGTGCAACGCTACTTCTTCTTGGTATGGGTCTAGATGAGTTCTCTATGAGCGGTATCTCTATCCCTAAAGTTAAGAAAGTAATCCGTAACTCTAACTTCGCTGAAGTTAAAGCTATGGCTGACGAAGCACTATCTCTACCAACAGCTGCTGAAATTGAAGCTTGCGTAGAAAAGTTCATCGCTGAGAAAACTCAGTAATCGCCAATCGCTTAATAACGTTAGACGGCTAAAAATAGTCGTCTAATTTGTTAGATTGGTATAGTATATTCTACAGAATAAAACTAAACGTTAGGAGCATGACACAATGGGTCTGTTTGACAAACTGAAAAAGCTTGTATCTGATGACAGCGCTGATGCTGGTGCAATCGAAATCATCGCACCTCTTTCTGGTGAAATCGTAAACATCGAAGATGTGCCAGATGTAGTTTTCGCTGAAAAAATCGTTGGTGACGGCATCGCGATCAAACCAGCTGGCGACAAAATGGTAGCTCCAGTTAACGGTACTATCGGTAAGATCTTCGAAACTAACCACGCATTCTCTATCGAGTCTGACGACGGTGTTGAGCTTTTCGTTCACTTCGGTATCGATACTGTTGAACTTAAAGGCGAAGGCTTCACTCGTGTAGCTGAAGAAGGTCAATCTGTTAAAGCTGGTGACACTATCATCACTTTCGACCTAGCGCTTCTAGAAGAGAAAGCAAAATCTACGCTTACTCCAGTTGTTATCTCTAACATGGACGAAATCAAAGAGCTGAACAAGCTTTCTGGTTCTGTAACTGTTGGCGAAACTCCAGTTCTTAAAGTAACTAAGTAATCTCGATTACTTATCTGCTTTAATTAAAACGCTACCTAAGGGTGGCGTTTTTTGTGCCTGCTATATAGTTCTAATGCCAGATTACCAGCCGCTTTGGCCTTATACCTAACAACTACAAATCCCCTTCTTCTTTGGGCCTCTCACGAACAGAGATCCCTGACATCTCGCTCGGTTCGATTCTGGGATGACGATTAAACACTATGGTTTAAGCCTGAGTGATTGTTACTCAAACCGACCTCTTCTATACAGTTAGCTATAGAGTCACCAATACCCAACTCCCGTCATTCCCTACAGTGAGGCACGAACGTGATAGGGAATCTCGCTTTCCAATCAACTACCAACACCACAACTCCCCTCTCTTCTCCAAATTTCAGGCAATAAAAAACCCAGCCGAAGCTGGGTCTGTTTAGCGCTCATCTCTCACCACGAGCTAATTTGTGGAAGCCTAACGTCAACACTATCGGTCAACGTGGCTTTTCAATCGATTAACCTAGTAGGCTAAGTGCCGAGTTCGGTGCTTGCTTCGCTTGAGCAAGAATCGAGCTTGAAGCTTGAGAAAGGATCTGAGACTTAGTCATCTGAGTCGTTTCTTTCGCGAAGTCGGTATCTTTAATACGGCTCTTAGATGCGTTAACGTTCTCGTTAATGTTGTCTAAGTTGCTGATAGCGTGGTCGAAACGGTTTTGGAAAGCACCTAGCTCAGCACGGTGACTGTCTACATACTTAAGGGCCGCATCGATTACTGCTACAGACTCTTGTGCGCCGCCAACAGATGTTACGTCGATAGTATCAACCGTTACGTCTTTAGCTGCTTGAATACCTAGCTCGCCCGCAAGACCGCCAGAGAAAGACACATCGCCGCTCACTTTGTTGTTGCCTGTGAACATTTGTAGCTTGCCGTCTTCAGTAACAGACGCTTTAACAGAATCTTGTTGACCGTTGATGTAAGTCGCTAGCTCTTCGATGTCATCACCCGCTTTTGCGCTGATGTCGATTTCTTGTGCTTGGCCGAAGTTGTCAGTGAACGACAGTTTTAGGTCGTTAGAGCCCGCTTGAACGTTCCAGTCTTTGTCTTTCGCGTTCTCAGTTTGGTAGCTCTTACCACCCATCTGAGCGTTATCAGAGCGCATGTCTTTCAGTTGAAGCATTACCGCTTCACCGTTATCCGCACCGATTTGGAATGATTTAGTACCGTGAGTACCGTTAAGCAGCTTGTTACCACCAAAAGACGTCGTTTCCGCGATACGGTTCAGTTCGTCGTTCAGTGCTGTTACTTCTTCTTGAATCGCTACACGCTCAGATTTTGAGTTTGAGCCGTTTGAAGATTGTAGAGACAAATCACGCATACGTTGCAGGATGTTAGTCGTCTCGTTCATTGCACCTTCAGCAGTTTGTGCAATTGAGATACCGTCGTTCGCGTTACGTACAGCAACATCAAGGCCACGACTTTGAACGTTCAAACGGTTCGAGATTTGTAGACCCGCAGCGTCATCTTTTGCGCTGTTGATTTTTGAGCCAGAAGCTAGACGCTCCATTGATGTTTGTTGTGCGCTGTTTGCATTGTTTAGGTAACGTTGCGCTGTCATCGCTGAAACGTTTGTATTTACATTCACTGCCATGGTGACTTCTCCAATTGATTTTCCGGTATAGCGGTTTCCGACGTCTCGGAAAACCAAGTAGTTATCTCTAAGTTACTTTTAATAACGGCGTGATTGGCGAAACCTTTAGGAAAAAAACAACAAATTTAAAGAAATAGCGGTAAAACAGAAGAAAGCGTGACTGGTCGTAAAATTATCGAAAAAAGATGAGAAAATCGCTAAAGTTGCCGGGAAGTCAGTCGAGTGAGAAATTGTATTTTTATTCGCCAAAAAGCACCGGCCAAGCTGAAATGCTTTTATAAGATTGTAGGTAATTCATTAACCTAATAACGTTAAAGCTAGATTCGGCGCTTGCTTGGCTTGAGCGAGTATCGTTGTGCTCACTTGCTGCAGTATTTGTTGCTTGAGCATTTGAGTGGTTTCTTTGGCGTAGTCGGTATCTTTGATTCGACTGTTTGATGTCGCCAAATTCTCATGAACGTTTTCAAGATTGTTAATGGCATGATCAAAGCGGTTTTGCATTGCCCCTAATTCAGAGCGATGGCTATCGACATACTTCATCGCCGTATCCAAAATAGAGACGGCGCGCTGAGCACCACCCACATCCGTTACATTGATGTCATTAACTGACTCGTAATAGCCCGCTGACATCGAAAGCTCACTGGCTAATGAACCTGAAAAAGAGATGGTACCCGCGGTATCTTCACCTGACATATAAATCTGAAGTTGTCCGTCATCATTAACAGAAGCCGATAAGAGATCCGTTTGACCATTAATGTAAGTCGCCAACTCTTCGATATCATCGCCCGCTTTCGCATTAATGGTGATCTCTTGAGGCTGACCAAAACGATCCGTAAACGACATCGTCATATCATTCTGGTTTGATTTCACTTCCCATGAATCACTGGCCATGCCATTAGCAACGTAGCTAAAGCCGCCCATGTTGATGTCATCAGTACGCATGCTTTTCAAACCAATCTGCACAGCTTCGCCCGAACTGCCGCCGATTTGAAACGAGGTGTGCCCAAAACTGCCGTTAAGGAGTTTTTTACCACCGAATGAAGTGGTTTCGGCAATTCGATTCAGCTCGTCATTTAACGCGGTGACTTCTTCTTGAATAGCGATTCGTTCCGATGAACTATTCGAGCCGTTACTCGCTTGTAGGGATAAGTCTCGCATGCGCTGCATGATATTAGTGGTTTCATTCATCGCCCCTTCTGCAGTCTGCATAATGGAGATACCGTCGTTAGCATTTCGAACAGCAACATCAATGCCACTCATCTGTGCTTCTAATCGATTTGAGATCTGTAAGCCAGCCGCATCGTCTTTTGCACTATTAATACGGCTCCCTGAAGCTAAGCGCTCCAAAGATTGGTTCAGCATGTTATTAGCGTTAGAGAGGTTTCTCTGAGCCACTAACGCCGAGACATTCGTATTGACAGTTATAGCCATAGACCTTCGCTTACAAAAAGAGGAATAAAACTCACGATTGCTCTTATATCGACCAATTCATATAAAGCTTTAATAAAAAAGGAGCCCTGAGGCTCCCTTTGTTTATTCTTTTTGAGACGACTTACTTAATCGTTAATGCACTCAACATCTCAGTTGAAGGAGCAAAGTAATACGCGCCAGTCACCGCTTTAGTAAAGCGAAGCAGTTGGTCTGTTTTGCCATCAGTTACGCCGTACATGCTCTCTAACATCGCATCGAAGTTATGACGAACGTTACAGTAAGCAATGAACAATAAGCCGTGGTCGCCCGTAGCAGTACCGTAAGGTAGACTGTGGCGAACAATCTTAAGCCCCTTGCCTTCTTCTTTGATATCCACACGGCCAACGTGAGACGCCGCAGGAACATCATCTAACTCAATTGAATCAGGTTTAGTTCGGCCAATCACTTTCTCTTGTGCCGACACATTCAAGCGATTCCAAGCTGGCAGATTGTGCACAAAACGCTGCACCATCACATAACTACCACCAGCGAATTCACCCTCAGGCACAATAGCAACTTCAGCACGTTGTGCGTCTTTCGGGTTTTCAGTGCCATCAACAAAGTCTGTCATGTCACGAGAGTCTAGGAAGCGGTAACCATAAGTTTCATCAACCACTTCAACATCAGCTGCTACTTCAGATAGCAATTTACGCAAGATAAAGAAGTGCAGATCATGTCGGTTTGAATGACAGTGAATCAGAACATCAGACAGTGTGCTCGGCGCGGTGATATCACCTTCACCCAGCACAGGGAAGTCGATCAAATCAGCGGGCGCTGCTTGCTCGAACTTATCCCAAAAAGCTTTTGAGAACGCAACCGATGCCGTTAAGTTCGCATCAGGCTGAGTTTGGTTTAGTTCGTCGATTAGAGTCGGAAGCTTTTGAATTTCTGCTAGTACATTAGCAGTATTAGCGTTCACTTTAAGTTGAACGTAAAGCGCGAAAGGCCCAGCTTCAGGCAAAATAGCACTTTGAACGTTAGGCTGCTCATTTGAAACATTAAGCATAGATTAATCCTTTCATTTTTTAGCTTCTAAGTATAATTGGGAATGGGACAAATGTTTTGATGAGAATCAGTCTTCGAGCTCAACCATTTTAAAGCAATCCCTTGCAGCATGGCTATTGGTTAGATAAAGCGCTAACCACAGCAGCAACAATAGGGTGATGCCATTTGACCAACGGAACCATCCGTTATCCAAATAGATTAAATAAATCGTATGGGAGCCCTGTGCCAAGATAGCCATCATGGTAACCCAACGTCCCCATGACACGACTTTGTTAAGGCGCTTTCTATCTGGCGATCTTAGCCCAAATAACCACATCAGCAGCAAACTAGGCACACTCAACGCGATCCCGACATAAAACATCTGATGGTCTGGGTAGATTATCTCAAGAATATCGGTTCCCGATTCTCGGCTTGCGCCTGCAACAATGAAAACGACCAAGGCTTTCGCAAGAAACAACCAACCTAGCCAGAGCAAGATTGGAGCTTTCAAAAAGCCGTGCTTGTCGTATTGTTCTATGGAGTACCGCACAAATCTCACTTTCACTTATTTTCAAACCAACACTTTAACGCAAATCATTCATACTTAACTAGCTTTGCGTTATCTTAGTAGCCAATCCGTTTTAATTGTCGAACTCAGTATGAAAAACAAAACTAATACGCCCTCTGTTGAATCTCAACAGGAAGCACTGAAGATAGCCAAAGCGACTCAAAAGCCAGCTCAAACCAAAGAACAAACTAAACTGATTGCTCAGGGTATCGAGAAAGGCATCGCACTGTACAAGAAACAGCAAAAAGAACGCAGCCGCCAAGCCGATAAAGCTAAAAAGCGCGTACAGAAAGAGAAGCAGACTCTACAAGCGAACCAAGACCAAGACCAAGACCAAGACCAAGACCAAGAACAGAATGTCGACTTGGATAATGAAACAACATCAAATCACGCCAGTAAATTGCCGTGGTTATTATTGTTCGCTAGCTGGATAGGCTTCGCGATTTATTTGATGAAATAACAGGATAAGCGTATGAAAAAGGAATTAATCGCTTTGGCTATGAGTAGCGTGTTACTCGGTTGCACGACACCGACATCAACGCCTCATAGCGAAGCTGCCAACGTGCAAATGGATTACCATGGCGTGATTAATATCGATAAATGTCAGTATAAAGGGGAAGTCACAGGCAGCGAAGGCCATTGGTACAACTACCTGTTTTACCCAAATGACACATTGATTCAAGGCGCCATGAATCAACTCAAGTCGAATACGATTGAGCTAGGCGCAGATACCGTGATATTCACACTTCCCCAAGATTTTTCCACATCCGTGACTATGCTGGGAACTGCCTATCTGTGTAAGTAAATAGAAACGTAATGGGGTAGCTCACAACTCATATTAGCGAGATGCTCCCTACTATTTCTATTCTAAAAAAAGAAAGCCAGCTTTCGCTGGCTTATGCACTAAATCCAAGGCTTGTTGCTATATCGCCTTTACGCTGGATAACCCATTGACTGTCAAATGGCCCCCAGTCGGATAACTGGTAATAGCCATCATTATGACGTCGCCCATCTTGAACAAACATAAGTTCGATACCGATCCCCGGTAACGCCTTGAGTACATCTTGAATAGTACGACGAGGCCACCCCGTTTTTTCGATGAGTTTAGGCACATTTGGCCTATCAAGGCTTTCCACTAACAATGCTAAATATAACCGCCTTGCAAAAACAGGACTCAACTCCATTGACACCTCCTATATATGTGCAGCTCAATTATTTCTTTTTTCGCTGACAACATGTTGAGGCTGATCAATAAGTCTCCAATAGTGACATTTTCTTACGCTTTTTTTTCACTCTATGAAATATTCATCACTCTATTTTGTCTGAGTTGCTGCTTCCTGATAGGATTCAACTCATAACAATGAAATAAAATCACTCAAAGGAAGAATAATGACTATCACCATGTTTGGTATCCCAAATTGCGACACCATTAAAAAAGCAAAGAAATGGCTCGAAGCTGAAGGTATCGAGTTCGAATTTCACGATTATCGCAAACAAGGCATCACAGAAGAGCTAGTAACAAGCTTCTGCTCTGAGCTAGGTTGGGAGCTTGTGCTAAACAAACGTGGTACGACTTATCGCCAACTTTCTCAAGAACAGAAAGACACCCTAACAGAAGAAAAAGCGGTGACTTTGCTAGTTGAACAACCTGCCATGATCAAGCGCCCAATCTTAAAAGTTGAAGGTAAGCTTCACATCGGATTTAAAGCCGACCAATACGCGGCTATTTTTGCTTAGATCGTTGTATTTACATAGACAGACAACTGGACGTTGATCATTGAATCAGCTTCTAAAAATTAATGACTAGACGTTTTATTTAAACAAGGAATTCAAGGATGACAGATAGCCCAACTTTGGCTCTGGCAAAAGACCTAATCAGCCGTCAATCGGTAACACCAGAAGATGCAGGCTGCCAAGACCTGATGATTGAACGCTTAAAAGCACTCGGTTTTGAAATCGAAGTGATGGTATTTGAAGATACGACCAACTTCTGGGCTCGTCGTGGTACTGAAGCGCCTCTGTTTGCTTTTGCTGGTCACACTGATGTGGTACCTGCAGGCCCAATCGAACAGTGGAACACTAAGCCATTCGAACCGACTATCGTAGACGGTTTCCTACATGGCCGTGGCGCTGCTGATATGAAAGGCTCTCTGGCTTCAATGATTGTTGCCGTCGAGCAGTTCATTGCCAAACACCCAGACCACACAGGCTCAATTGGTTTCCTGATCACTTCAGATGAGGAAGGTCCTTTCATCAACGGTACTGTACGTGTTGTTGAAGCATTAATGGCGCGCGGTGAAAACATCGATATGTGTATCGTTGGTGAACCATCGAGCACTGAGTTCGTGGGTGATGTCGTGAAGAACGGCCGTCGTGGCTCTATCACTGGCGACCTAACGATTAAAGGCACACAAGGTCATGTTGCCTACCCTCACCTAGCAAACAACCCAGTACACAGCTCTCTGCTTGCTATTAATGAGCTAGCAACAACTGAGTGGGATAAAGGTAATGATTACTTCCCGCCAACCAGTTTCCAAATTCCAAATGTGAGTGCGGGTACTGGTGCTTCAAACGTGATCCCTGGTGAGTTTAATGTTCAGTTTAACCTACGCTTTAGTACAGAGTTAAGCAACGACATCATCGTTGAGCGCATCACAACGACACTCGACAAGTATGATTTCGAATACGACCTAAGATGGACATTCAATGGCGACCCGTTCTTAACAGACGCAGGTTCACTGCTTGATGCTATTGTTGATGCAGTGGGTCACGTCAATGATGTGAAACCAGCACTGCTAACGACTGGCGGTACATCTGATGGTCGCTTTATTGCACGTATGGGCGGACAAGTGGTTGAACTAGGCCCTGTGAATGCAACGATTCACAAGGTTAACGAATGCGTGAAGGTAGCCGATTTAGAAAAGCTAACTGACATGTACGAAAGAACATTAGTGAACCTATTCGCTAAATAGTCTTTCATCAGCGATTCATAGCATCCAATTATTGAGAGACTCGTTATGACACCAGAGCAGCTTACCGGACAATCAGATTCTCATCTAGAGCCTAGCCTGATCGGCACCAAGACCTTCTTGGTCCACAGTGAGGTTAAGAATGACCTGAATAATTTGATTGAAGCTGCTCAGCTCGCTGGTTTTAAAATGGAGATTGCCAGTGGCTTTCGCGACTATGAAAGGCAATCTCTGATTTGGAACCGTAAGTTTTCTGGCGAAGCTCCGATATTAGATTCAGAAAGCCAACCTCTTGATGCTTCAAAACTGACCGAACAACAAAAGCTATCGGCTATCCTGAGATGGTCTGCGCTTCCCGGCGCGAGTCGTCATCATTGGGGTTGTGACTTCGATGTCTTTGCTCGTAACCACTTACCTGAAGGCATACATCTGCAATTAGAACCATGGGAATACCTTACTGGCCACCAGCAATCGTTTTACCAATGGCTATCAGTTCATGCTGCACAATTTGGTTTCTTCTTTCCTTACAGCCAAGATTTGGGTGGTGTGGCGATCGAACCATGGCATATCAGCCATCGCAAAGTATCGGAGTCGTGTTTATCACAGTTATCTCCGACTTTACTTGGCAAGCAACTCCAATCTAAGCCAGTATTAGGGTATGAGATTATTATGGAGCAGCTAGACGAGATCTATGCACGCTTCGTAGCGAATATCAGTCATTAGGAGCGCTTATGTTGGAGTGGCTTACAAACCCTTGGGTTATCATCATCATCGTAGTTAGCGTTGTTGTGGGTAACATCGCAGCGCTCAAACAGACAGCCAATATGGATCTGACGGGGCGTGGTAAAACTGAGCGAGATTTAGATAAGCTCAATCGCTCGGATAAACTTAACCAAGAGAAAGCTCAAAAAGAAGAATCCAAAGACAATAAAGACGCATAGCCTTTTGCTTTGGCTAATCAGCTTGATTGACCAATTTTGATTGACCAATGTAGCCTGATGACAACGAATACAATAAAAAAGAGGACACAGTGTGTCCTCTTTTTTATTTGCTTTTGCTAATCACAAGGCTGATTTAACTCAGCTTGTGACGGCTTGAATGACTACTCAGCTTTCGCTTCTTTGTCATCTTTGGTTTGGTCAGCAATATGCGCTAATACCGGAACCATAGACTTAAGCAGCTCTTCTTCTACTGGCTTACCTGATGCATCCGTTACGTTGATTGACGTACGGTTGCCAAGGTCACCAAATAGGAAGTTGTAAGTGCCTGGCGCTAAGTCGATAGGCTGTAGGCCAATTTCTTCCCAGAACTCATCATCTGGTGCTGCGTACTTCGCCTTCACCGTACCCTGAGATTGATTGCGTTCTTCAAGCTCAAAGCCCATTTCAGGCAACAAGTTAGGCAGACGCTGCCAGAATACATTGTATGGCGTACGAGCAATAATCACAGGGAAACCACTACGGTCAGCACCCATTGAAATTGGAATACGCTTCACCAACTCTTGCGCTTTCAGCGCCGCTTCAGCACGAAGGTTTTCATCGTACTTAGCCATAACTAGGTTGGTCAGGAACGCGTTGTAACGCTCTTTATTGGTTGCCGTTACTGTTTTCTCTTCAGTACCTTCACGCCAATCAATCAGATTAATCTTGAAGCCATGACGGTTGTTTGCTTGGAAGCGAGAGATAGAGTAACGACTACCAATCTCTACGTCTTCATCTTCAGAAACCCAAGTTACCCAATCGGTCTCAATCTCATTCTCTGATTGCTCACGAATACCAATACCACGTTGAGCCAGCATATCTACAGCCGTTTGCCACACGCGGTCTGCCTCTTCTGCGCGAAGAAGCCATAGTGTCACTTCACCGTTTTGACGCTCAGCACGAGCACCCGGGATCAGTTCAAGAACCTGTTGCGGTGGACGAATATCCACTTCACGACCAGTACCACCACTGAATTCACCGCTTGGGATGTCAAAATTTGGGTAGAACTGAGGCTGAGCATCTACAGGCAATTGCCATTGTGAAAACTCAGGTGTTTCTAAGTATTCGAAATCATCTTTGGCTTGGCGACGTTGAGTCGGGTTGCCAGAACATGCTGTAAGAACGAAAACAGCCAGTGACCCAATCACTAGCTGGTGAGAATACTTCATTTATACTCCTAAATGCCGAAGGTTCGCTTCGGCATCACTTCATACGTTTTAGTAAATGCACGCTTCAGTCATTGCTTGAGCAACAACAGGTTGAGCTGGCTCTGACAGTTCAGTCAGCGGTAGACGTAAGCCACCTTCAGCAATCAGACCCATTTTATGAACCGCCCATTTTACGGGAATAGGGTTAGACTCAACGAACAAATTCTTATGTAGAGGCATCAAACGCTCATTGATCGCTTCCGCTTCTTCAAACTTACCTTCTTTTGCTAGCTTGAACATGGTTGCCATATCAGCGGCTGCAACATTGTTCGTTACAGAGATCACGCCATCGCCACCACGCTTAACAAATTCTAGGCCTGTTAAGTCATCACCACTTAGTAAGATAAAGTCTTCGCCACAAAGTTCACGGTGAATTGCAATTCTGTCGAGATCACCCGTCGCATCTTTCAGTGCAACGATGTTTTCGATCTCAGCAAGACGAGCAACCGTTTCTGGCAACAAGTCTACCGCAGTACGACCTGGAACATTGTATAGAATTTGTGGAACGTCACTGACTTCAGCAATCGCTTTGTAGTGTTGGTACAAACCTTCTTGAGTCGGTTTGTTGTAGTAAGGCGTTACGCTCAGGCAACCAGCAATACCAGAACCATTCAACAAACGGCTGAATAGAACAGATTCATGAGTTGCATTTGCACCTGTACCAGCGATAACGGGAATACGACCATCAGCAAATTCAACGATCTTGTTGACGACTTTGACATGCTCTTCAATAGTGAGTGTTGAAGACTCACCTGTTGTGCCAACCGCAACCAGACCATCACTACCTGCAGCAATATGGTGCTCAACTAACTTTTTAAGGCTGTCGAAATCCACTTCACCATCTGTATTAAATGGCGTAACTAGCGCAACGATACTTCCTGAAAACATGTCTATCTCCCTTAATTTATTCTTTTTGCATGTTACTGTAAGCCAATCAATAAACACAAGACATTAAAGTGGCTTACCGGCAACATCTGCATTAAATATTGTCGTATGTTTGAGGTAAAACGACTTCTAACGGCGTTCTACCTAGAATTTGGGTAACCTGCACTCAATCTAGCGGATAGCACATCACTGGATGTCAGTAACAAGTAAGCTGTGCTCTCATCGCTCTATCTCATTTTTTAACGCGCTCGATATTCTTATCATTGGTTGCATGTTCGAAGCAAGGTCGCACATAAAAAGCCCCGCACGCACGCTTATTCCACGAGCTAACTGTGCTAACATGCATGAATCAATGGAATATAAAGAGACGTGATTTTATGACTCAACATCTAGTAATCACAGCTGTGGGCACTGATCGCCCAGGTGTATGCAACCAAGTGGTTCATTTAGTCACCCAATCAGGCTGTAACATTATTGATAGCCGTATCGCCCTGTTTGGCGAAGAATTTACGCTTATCATGCTGCTGTCTGGAAAGGCAAACAACATTACCCGCGTTGAAACCACCTTGCCCTTGCTTGGACAAGAGCACGACTTGATTACGATTATGAAGCGAACCTCAACTCATGATGTTATTGAGAACTCTTACACAGTAGAGGTGTTCGTTGAGTCAGACGATAAAATCGGACTTACTGAGCAGTTTACCCAGTTCTTCGCAGACCGAAACATCGGCCTCGATTCGTTAAGTGCACGAACCATCAATAAATCTAAGGTTCAACTCGACAACGACCAATTCCATATCTCTATTACCGCTTCTGTGCAATCAGAATGTAACTTGATGCAGCTACAAGAAGAATTCGATTCGCTGTGTCAGAGCCTATCAGTCCAAGGCTCGCTCAACTTTATCAAAAACAGTCTTTAAAAAGGAAATGTCATGAATACGCTAACGGCTGGTGTTCCAGCACCTGCTTTTTCTCTTCCAGATCAAGATGGCAATATCGTATCTCTTGGTGACTTCAAAGGTAAAAAAGTACTTTTCTATTTTTACCCTAAAGCAATGACTCCAGGTTGTATTGTGCAAGCGGAAGGCCTGCGTGATATCAAAACACAGCTTGATGACCTAAACGTGGTTGTTCTAGGTGTGAGTGTTGACCCAGTAAAACGTCTACCAAACTTCGTTGAGAAGAAATCTCTAAACTTCACCCTGCTATCTGATGAAGACCACAGCGTTGCTGAACAGTTTGGCGTTTGGGGCGAGAAAAAATTCATGGGTAAAATCTACGACGGTCTGCACCGTATTAGCTTCCTAATTGATGAAGAAGGTCAGATTGAACATGTCTTCAACAAGTTCAAGACTAAGACTCACCACGAAGTGGTTCTAGATTACTTCAATCAAGAAGCTTAAGGGCGATTTGAGTGAGTTAATGACTTAGATTCATCACTTTCTAAGGCAATAGCAACACTCATTAAGCTAATGATTAAGCTAAGAGCAAAAAGGCCGAACATCATGGATGTTCGGCCTTTTTCTATAACAAGATCAATTACTTTTGATGTTCAGGGTCATCGTCTAATGCGTGACTCGGTAAAGCATTCCAAACCGCCTTAACTAACGTTGCCAACGGGATAGCAAAGAACACGCCCCAGAATCCCCACAGTCCACCAAACACTAACACGGCAACAATAATGGCCACTGGGTGCAGGTTCACCGCTTCAGAGAAAAGAACAGGAACGAGCACGTTACCATCTAGCGCTTGGATAATACCGTAAGCGAGAAGCAACCAGTAAAACTGAGGCTCTAATCCCCACTGGAACAGGCCTACAATCGCCACAGGAACAGTCACAGCTGCCGCGCCGATATAAGGGATCAGTACCGAGAAGCCAACCGCGACAGCCAACAAGACTGAATAACGCAGATCCAGAATCGCAAAGGTTACGTAGCTGACACCACCAACAATTAAAATCTCTAAGACTTTACCGCGAATGTAGTTCGAGATTTGCTGGTTCATCTCTTCCCATACTTTGGTCGCTAAACGACGATTTCGAGGAAGTACACCGCTCGCCATTCTGATCATCTCTTCTTTGTCTTTTAACAAGAAGAAAATAAGCAGTGGTACAAGAATCAAGTAAACCGCTAAGGTCGCTAAGCTCACAAGAGAAGCAAGAGAACCTTTGACAACACTTTCACCAAAACCTAACGCTTTGTTCTTGGCGTTAGACATAATGGACTCAACGATCTGCAGGTTAGCTAATTCTGGATAGCGTTCAGGAATCGTCGCAATGAAGTTTTGCAAGCTGCCATACATGCTTGGGATATCATTAATTAGATTGCCCACTTGTTGCCAAATGGTTGGTACCAAGCCAAAGATCGCAAGTAGCATCACGCTAAAGAACATCATGATCACCAACATCACCGAAGGCGTTCTTGGAACACCGAGTCTTTGAAGTTGGGTAACAGGCCACTCAAGCAAATAAGCCAACACAATCGCAACCAAGAGTGGTGCAATTAGGTGACCAAAGAAGTAGATCGTAATAAAGCCGAAGAGAATGATGGCAACCAAACTGACAGCATGGGGATCAGAGAAACGTCGTTTATACCAACGATTGACCATTTCAAGCATCTGACTGCAATTCCTTTTTAGTGACGAGGAGATGATGGTAATTAGAGCAAACCTCAGTGATGACGTCATAGGCTTGCTTAGACAAATAAGTAACAATATCTTTCATCGAACTGTTATCAGACACATAAATTGACAATGACTGCCCTACTTCTAACTTTACACTGTGACGCTTGGCTAATAATAGCGCCATTGGACAGCGCTCTTGGCGTAAATCTAGAATATTAGGTGTCATTCTTGAGCTCGATGCTTATTATAAGGGTCGTATTGTAATCTGTTTTTGAAAACGCGCCATCATTCATTCATCCTCCTTCATGATAGCGCACGCACTTGGCAAAGGTTAAATCAGATAAAGAACCAATTTCCATTGCACTTGTCTTACTGTCAGAAGAAACGGAGTATTACTGACTAATATGTTTAAACGCGCTCGCTCAATTGCTTGCTTATGCATCGCAGCTACATTAAGCACCCCAACTATGGCGAATACCAATAGTTTGGAGCTACCAGATATCGGTACCGCTGCTGGCGGCACACTCACTATCGACCAAGAGCTTATCTATGGTGATGCCTACATGCGCATCATCAGAAGTAGCCAGCCTATCGTAAACGACCCAGTTCTAAATCTATATATTGATACTCTTGGCCATCGTCTGGTCGCGAACGCAAATGATGTAAAGACACCTTTCCAGTTCTTTATGATCCGTGACCGCAACATCAACGCCTTTGCTTTCTTTGGTGGTTATGTTGCTTTGCACTCAGGTCTATTCCTGCATGCACAATCTGAAAGTGAATTAGCTTCTGTATTAGCGCACGAAATCGCGCACGTAACCCAACGTCACTTAGCGCGTAGTATGGAAGACCAAGCGCGCCGCTCTCCAGCAACCATTGCAGCGCTAGCAGCCTCTGTATTACTGGCAATTGCAGCTCCTGAAGCCGGCATTGCAGCCCTAACGGCAACGACTGCGGGTAATATGCAAAGCCAAATCAACTACACCCGTAGTAATGAAAAAGAAGCCGACCGCTTTGGTATCAACACGCTAGCAAAAGCTGGGTTTGATGTGAATGCGATGCCACGTTTCTTTGGCCGTTTAGCTGATGAATATCGCTATGCGAGCACACCACCGCCAATGCTACTGACTCACCCATTACCAGAAGACCGAATTACCGATTCACGTGCTCGTGCTCGTAGTTACCCGCCACTGAAACTGGCTCCCTCTCTGGACTACCACCTAGCAAGAGCCCGCATTGTTGCGCGCTATGCTGGCATTAATAATGATGCTGCTCTTGATTGGTTTGAGCGTCAGCTAAAGAAAGCCCCTAAAGCTTTGGTTCCGTCATTAGAATATGGCCAAGCACTGGTTTACCTAGACTCTAAAAAATTAGACAAAGCAGAGCCCATCCTGAACAAGCTGATTAACAGCGATCCAACCAACCTGTTTTATCTAGATGCTATTTCGGATCTGCACATCGAGAAGAAGCAGCCTGAGATTGCGATTAAAGAACTTAAATCGGCACTGGTTCGTCAACCAAACAACCCGGTTCTGACCATTAACTACGCCAACGCACTGATTGAAAATGAAGATCTTCAAGAAGCGGTTCGCGTATTGCAGCGTTACACGCACGATAACCCGAATGACACCAATGGCTGGCACTTACTTTCAAAAGTAAATACGAGCCTTGGTAATAGCGACGAAGAACTGGCTGCTCGTGCAGAAATTTTGGCACTGCAAGCCAACTGGAACAAAGCGATTCAGTACTACACGCAAGCAAGCCAAATCGCAGAATTAGGAAGCCTAAAACAAGCACGCTACGACGCTCGAATTGATCAGCTAATGATTCAACGAGAGCGCTTCTTGTCGCTACAATAGAGTGTTTACTGGTAACGCTCGTTGCCAGTATAAAAAGAAAGCTCAACGTTACACAAAAAAAAGAAGTCACCTATGGTGGCTTCAGCTAAACAATTAAATCAAAAATAATAATGAGGAAGAACCATGTCTGTCGTGATTTATCATAACCCACGCTGCTCAAAGAGCCGTCAAACTCTAGAAGTGCTTCAGGAAAACGGCGTACAGCCAGAGGTAATCAAATACCTAGAGACTCCGTTAACAGTTGAACAGCTGAAAGTACTGTTCACTCAGCTTGGTTTTGACAGTGTTCGCGACATGATGCGCACCAAAGAAGCGGACTACAAAGAAGCAAACCTTGGTGATGCTTCAGTCACTGATGAAGATCTTTTCGCCGCGATGGCAACCAATCCAAAACTGTTTGAGCGCCCAGTCGTTGTCGCGAACAACAAAGCAAAAATTGGTCGTCCACCAGAGCAAGTGCTAGAGATTCTGTAATCCAATATGAGCATTAACATTCTTGTTCTTTACTACAGCCGCCACGGCAACACACAAGCTCTAGCAAGGCAGATTGCACGAGGGGTTGAGTCTATCCCAAACTGTGAAGCCATGTTAAGAACGGTGAACGACGTGTACACGGTAGAAGAGCAGCCTGATTCACGCTATCAACCAACCGATCCTATTGCCTCGTTACAAGAGCTTCGATCTTGTGATGGTTTGGCGCTAGGCAGTCCGGTTTGGTTTGGTAACATGGCCGGGCCAATGAAGCACTTTTGGGATAGCACGACATCAATGTGGATCAATGGTGATCTCATCGATAAGCCAGGTTGTGTATTTACCTCTTCTTCATCATTGCATGGTGGTCAAGAGACAACACAACAAAGCATGATGTTGCCCCTGCTTCATCACGGCATGTTAGTCGTGGGCATCCCCTACTCAGAACCGGCGCTGCACACCACTCAAACTGGTGGTACGCCTTATGGTGCAAGCAGTACTGGAGAGAGCGCTTCACTTAGCAAAGAAGAGATTGAGTTGGCGCAAAACCTAGGTAAACGCCTAGCGCGCATCGCAATAAATCAGAAGGGAATTTCTCAATGATGTATATGCCAGAGAAGGCTATGTCTCCCAAAACCAAGCTATTTCGCTACCTTGCTTTAGCGGGCAACTTGTCGCTTTTATTCTGGGTGGTGGCTTGGCAGATGACGCTTTCACCGCACCCTCATCTCAGTAATGTCACACTGGCGATTGCTTGGGCTATCCCGCTGTTATTGCCATTACCGGGCATTTTAGCAGGAAAACCTTATACGCACGCATGGGCAAATTTCGTCTTGATGCTCTATTTCCTACACGCATTAACTATCTTGTATGTAGCCGATGGTGAACGTTTATTAGCGGCTGTAGAACTGCTTCTGACGACTCTAGGTTTCGCGGGCAATATCTTATTTACTCGCTTTAGAGCCAAAGAGTTAGGCATCAAGTTGAAGCGTCTTTCTGAAGTAGAAAAGAGAGAGAAAGCTAAGTTCGAGCAATAATATTGAGCCCATGCTTTTAAACTGACCGCTTACAAACAAAAAGCCCTGCGAGATTGCTCTTGCAGGGCTTTTTTCAAGTTTTCATTTCAATCAGTCATGTCAGCTGACAATTATGAGCGAACCCACTCGTATACCAAGCTTGGCTTAGCATGTACTGGCGCAGTGATGGTTAGATCTTCTGTACTAGAATCCTCTAACGTTGCGTCAGGCGTATTCGTTAGCTCAGCATCCTCAGATATCTCGTTGCCCTTAATCACTTGTACGCCTGAGTCAGTTTCGTCACCAACGACTTCAGCAGCGTCTGTTGAATCATCACCTACAGACATTGTGTTGTCTTGAGTTTCAAATTCAGGGCTCACTTCAGGCTCAATGTAAGATTCTTCAACCTTCGCGACTTGTCGAATACTTGCTACTTCTTGCTCAAACTCTTGTTGAGTCGACAATAAGTGAATTCGGAAAGTGACTTCGTTGTTCTGAATCTTCAGAATATCTAGGCTTGCCACCGAGTTTAGACGCTTAAGTGCGTTCTCTAACTGGAAGAAGTCTTGAGCATTATTCAGGCTAATAAACTGCGTTAAAATCGATTCTGATGACTCACTCGCTACCGTCACAGCACTTTTTCCTGCGTAGTAGTTACTGATTTGGTCAACTAACTTCTTAGAAGTCGTGTCGCTGTTACCCGATAGTGAACCACTTACAGGCGATGTTGGTGCACTCGTCAATTGACTTGGCTTTTGATCGTATAGAGCCCAACGTAGGCCTGAAGATTGAGCCTTTATCACCAACACAGCATCAACAGGATAACGCTGACTCGCTTTACTGATTGGCGTAACAAAGCTACCCCACAAATCAGAAGTCGCAATACCCGTAATATCGTCAAAGTCACCCACAGGCAGCGTTAGAGGCAAGCCACGCTCTTTTGCGTTAGCTTGTAAGCTAGCTGCTAACTGTGAGTTAGAGTGTTCCCACACGATATTCTTGTCGTAGTTGTCCTCTTCCACCAGCCAAACAAGGATGTTTGAACGCGTGTCAGGCCAGTACGGTAACTGTGCTTGAGTCAATAGCGAACGGATTTGAGCACCGTTAAAACGCATACGCAATGTTGAGTGGTCATTGCTTTCACCAAAACTCATTTGAGACATGTACTGCGAACTCTTGCGCATCGCCTTTTGAATCGTCTCATTCGAAGCGACATCAGTTTGGCCGGTCGCACGTATCAATACCTGCTCCATACCTGTATTTCTTGCCACTTGTTCTGGCTGTTTGTCTTCAGCGTTAATCGCAACTTCAGCACTAAAAATATCTACTTGAGTTAAGGCATAACTCGGAGAGGCTGATAGTCCCATCAACAACAATGCTATGTAGCGCATACTGATCCTAATATTCAAATCTTGTGCCTAGATGATAAGCAACTATGGATTGAGGGGCAAGGTCGATAGCGCCCACTGTGTTTAATAACCACAAAATATCACCTGGCCATGATAAATCGCTCACTTATAAACTGAATTTCTAGGGCTTAGATGGATATAAAACATCATTAAGATAAATAAATTTGATCTATTTGGTGTGGCAATCGATTGCTAAGTGATAGAATCCCGCGAATTTTATTTTTCGCTTTTCATATAACGACCATTTTAAGGACATAACATGAAAAATGCTCTGCAAGGTGCGCAAATGCTGTTTGTAGCATTTGGTGCGCTTGTACTCGTGCCGCTACTAACAGGACTTGACCCCAACGTTGCACTCTTTGGCGCAGGTATCGGTACCCTTTTATTCCAACTTATTACACGCCGTTCAGTGCCAATCTTCTTAGCGTCTTCTTTCGCATTCATCGCGCCTATCATGTTTGGTATTCAAACATGGGGCGTTGGCGCAACCATGGGTGGCCTAATGGCGGCAGGTGTTGTGTATGTACTAATGGGCGCGTTAATTAAAGTTCGTGGCGTTGGCTTCATCCATAAACTGCTTCCACCCGTCGTTGTTGGCCCTGTGATCATGGTTATCGGTTTAGGTCTTGCACCTGTTGCAGTTAACATGGCGCTAGGTAAGACAGGCGATGGTGCGGTTCAGCTTGTTGATGCAGACGCAGCACTGTGGATCTCTTCAATTTCACTGTTAGTGACGATTGTCATCAGTGTATTCTCGAAAGGCTTCCTAAAACTGCTGCCTATCTTTGGTGGTATTGTTGCGGGTTACATCACTAGCTTGATATACGGCGCGGTAGACTTCACACCAGTGGCTCAAGCGTCTTGGTTGGCACTACCGAACTTCACTGCACCTGAGTTCAACATCAACGCTATCTTCTTCATGGTATTTGTTGCGATTGCACCTGCCGTTGAGCACGTTGGCGACATGCTTGCGATCTCTAACGTAACCGGCAAAGACTACCTTAAGAAGCCAGGCCTGCACCGCACAATCACAGGCGATGGCGTGGCAACAATCGCAGCTTCTATGCTGGGCGCGCCACCAAACACTACTTACAGTGAAGTAACAGGCGCAGTAATGCTGACGAAAGCATTCAATCCAGTAATCATGACTTGGGCTGCTGTTACTGCCATCGTTCTTGCATTAGTTGGTAAGCTAGGCGCACTACTTCAAACGATTCCGGTTCCAGTAATGGGCGGCATCATGATTCTACTGTTTGGCTCTATCGCAACCGTTGGTCTTAACACGCTAATCAAAAACAATGTTGACCTACACAAATCACGTAACCTTGTGATTGTGGGCATTACTTTAGTCTTTGGTATTGGCGGCATGGCCTTTGGTATCGGTGACTTTAGCCTACAGGGCGTAAGCTTGTGCGGTATCGTTGCGATTCTACTTAACCTAGTACTTCCAGAAGAGCTAGGTGACAACACTGTGGTAGATAAAGCTCAAATCGATTAATGAGTCGGTAAGGCTAGATTCCAAAGAATCACAACCTAACAAGATCAAAAAAGGGAGAGCATCGAATGCTCTCCCTTTTTATTAATACGGTTAATTCAGCGAGTTAAGGAACTGTTTAGAGTCACTTAAGCTGAAACCGAATTACTTAGTACCGAAGATCTTATCGCCAGCATCGCCAAGACCAGGAACAATGTAGCCCTTGTCGTTTAGCTTCTCATCGATTGCAGCCGTGTAAAGCTCAACATCTGGGTGCGCTTTTTCTAGAGCAGCGATACCTTCAGGAGCAGCAACAAGCACAAGAATCTTAAAGTGCTTACAACCTTTCTCTTTCATCAGGTCGATAGTCGCGATCATAGAACCACCTGTCGCAAGCATTGGGTCTACCACTAGAGCAATACGCTCATCGATGTTAGATGCAAGCTTGTTGAAGTATGGTACTGGCTCAAGTGTTTCTTCGTCACGGTAGATACCAACAACGCTGATACGTGCACTTGGGATGTGCTCAAGAACGCCGTCCATCATGCCTAGACCAGCACGTAGGATTGGCACTACCGTTACTTTTTTACCTTTAATTTGGTCAACTTCTACTGGACCGTTCCAACCGTTAATCGTCACACGCTCAGTTTCAAAGTCTGATGTCGCTTCGTATGTTAGAAGGCTACCCACTTCTGTCGCTAGCTCACGAAAACGCTTAGTGCTAATCTCACCTTCACGCATCAGGCCAATTTTATGTTTTACTAGCGGGTGTTTCACTTCAACAACTTTCATTTCCAACTCCGGCAATATTTAAACAAACCTGTAGATTATACACGAACTCTAGGGTTATTTCAGAATCTTTATTCTAATAAAAAAAACCGCGCAAACGTTTGCTCTTCATATTCAAGCCCTGTTAGAATAGCGCCGTTTTCACATCCAACTTAAGTTCGAGGACTATCCCGTGAGTGGTAATACTTCTTCTCTAAGCTACAAAGACGCTGGTGTTGATATCGACGCAGGTAATGCACTAGTAGACCGTATCAAAGGTGCTGTTAAACGCACTCGTCGCCCTGAAGTAATGGGCGGTATTGGTGGCTTTGGCGCCCTATGTGAACTTCCAACGAAATACAAAGAGCCGGTACTTGTTTCAGGTACTGATGGTGTTGGTACTAAACTTCGCCTTGCTTTGGATCTGAAAAAACACGACACCATTGGTATCGACCTAGTGGCAATGTGTGTGAACGACTTAATCGTTCAAGGTGGTGAACCGCTATTCTTCCTAGACTACTACGCAACAGGTAAGCTAGATGTAGATACAGCAGCAGACGTTGTTTCTGGTATTGCTGAAGGCTGTGTTCAAGCTGGCTGTGCACTAATCGGTGGTGAAACTGCTGAAATGCCAGGCATGTACGAAGGCGACGACTACGATGTAGCTGGCTTCTGTGTTGGTGTTGTAGAAAAAGCGGACATCATTGACGGCACTAAAGTAGCAGCAGGCGACGCACTTATCGCTGTTGGCTCAAGTGGTCCACACTCAAACGGTTACTCTTTAATTCGTAAAGTCCTAGAAGTTTCTGGTGCTGATAAGAGTGAAGAACTAGAAGGTCGCACTATCGGTGAGCACCTACTAGAACCAACTAAGATTTACATCAAATCGGCACTTAAGATGATTGCAGAGCATGACATTCATGCTATCTCACACATCACAGGTGGTGGTTTCTGGGAAAACATCCCACGCGTACTTCCTGAAGGTACTAAAGCAGTCATTGATGGCAAGAGCTGGGAATGGCCTGCTATCTTCAACTGGCTACAAGAGAAAGGTAACGTGGAGACATTCGAAATGTACCGCACTTTCAACTGTGGTGTAGGCCTAGTTGTTGCTCTACCTAAAGATCAAGCAGACGCTGCTGTTGAACTACTGAAAGCTGAAGGCGAAAACGCTTGGGTTATCGGTGAGATCGCAAACGCTGAAGCTGGCGAAGAGCAAGTTGAAATTAAATAAGTGATACGCTCACTTACTTAGTTAATCAATGAGGACCTAATGGTCCTCATTTTGCTATTTAGCCCGCAGAAAACCTTAGTTTATGTAGGTACATTGTAAACAATTCAGTTAATCAATCGTATGACCCACTCTATGAAAAACAATCACTCAAATAAAACCAGTCACTCTCAGAACAACATCGTTGTGTTAGTTTCAGGAAGCGGAAGTAACTTACAGGCTATTTTAGATGCCTGCGATAGCGATATGATTGATGCATCGGTTAAAGCTGTCTTCTCAAACAAAGCAGAGGCTTTTGGATTAGAACGAGCGAAAACCGCAGGTGTTGACGCTCATTCAGTTAATCCAAAAGACTTTGGTTCACGTGAAGAGTTTGACCATGAATTGATGGTTCAGATCGATGCTTACCAGCCAGATTTAATCGTACTCGCTGGCTACATGCGAATCCTGAGTTCAGAGTTTGTTCGTCACTATGCAGGGAAAATGGTCAACATCCACCCTTCTCTGTTGCCGAAATACCCAGGCCTACACACCCACCAGCGTGCCATTGATGCGCAAGACAAAGAACACGGTACTAGCGTCCACTTTGTTACCGAGGAGCTCGATGGCGGCCCTGTGATCTTGCAAGCTAAGGTGCCGGTATTTGAAGATGATGATGCTGATATGTTGGCAAGCCGAGTGCTGACTCAAGAACACTGCATTTACCCTATGGTCTGCAAGTGGTTCGCGGAAGACCGTTTATCAATGGTCAATGGACAGGCTGTGTTAGACGGTAAAGCATTAGGTAAACACGGTTACGCAGAAGAGTAATTCGTCAAACGACTCTCAGACAACAAATTGCTGAAAAACAAAAAGGCCGCTTACTGACTGGTTAGTGCAGTAAGCGGCCTTCGTTTGTTCGGGTTCAAGCAATACGATCTACAGCATTAGCTTAATGGCTCTGTCGGTGCTTGGCTCGCTACCTTTTTCGGCGCATAAGCAACATCTTCTAACGCTTGATGGTTGTTGCCAATCAGCTCACCAAAATGAAACAGTGCGTATTCGCCCGGCTTCATTCTAAACCACTGTTCATTGTCCGTAAGAGGTTGAGTTGCTACCACCGTCACCACATCATTTGGCGTAGTCTCTTCTTGGAAGTTTATCTCAACATCTTCATCAATCAGGCTCGCTTTACCAAAAGGTGCGCGCCTTGTTATCCAGTACAAATGGTTAGTACAGTAAGTCATCACGTACTCACCATCACTCAACAACATGTTGAAAACGCCTTTCTCTCGGAGCTGGTCACAACATTCCGCTACGAAGCGAAACATACCTTCCATATCTTGAGGTGGCTCAGGGAAACGCTCTTCAAGTTGTTTGAGTAGCCAACAGAAGGAGAGCTCACTGTCTGTCTCGCCAACCGGTCTGAAACGACCACTAATCAGATCGTCGTAATCCGTTAATTGACCATTGTGAGCAAAGGTCCAGTATCGCCCCCAAAGCTCACGAGTAAAAGGGTGTGTATTCTCTAGATTAACACCACCACGGTTCGCTTGACGGATATGACTGACAACGGCTTGGCTTTTAATTGGGTAGTTTTGAACCAACTCAGCAATCTTTGATTCACAGCTAGGGTTAGGATCTTTAAATGTACGAAAACCCTTTCCCTCATAGAAGGTAATACCCCAGCCATCACGATGCGGGCCAGTATTGCCTCCACGCTGCATAAGACCAGTAAAGCTAAAACAAATATCAGTTGGCACATTCGCGCTCATACCGAGCAATTCACACATGGTTTAATCTACTCCCTATTAAAACCAATGGAGCCACAAACATGGGTTCCAAATGTCTGTAAAACTATTATTCCATCTCTTTTTCAACAAGCTGAATCACAATATGAATGATCTTAATGTGAATCTCTTGGATACGATCTGCGTAACCAAAGTGTGGTACTCGGATTTCGATATCAGCACAACCCGCCATTTTGCCGCCATCTTTACCCGTCAATGCAATCGTCTTCATGCCTTTAGCTTGAGCAGCTTCAATCGCTTTTAGAATATTGGCAGAGTTACCTGAAGTCGACAGACCGAACAACACATCACCTTTACGACCCACCGCTTCTACATAGCGAGAAAACACGTGGTCGTAGCCAAAATCATTACTCACACAAGATAAGTGGCTAGGGTCTGAAATCGCAATGCCAGCGTAGCCCGGGCGATTTTCACGGTATCGGCCTGTTAGCTCTTCCGCGAAGTGCATCGCATCACAGTGTGAGCCACCGTTACCACAAGAAAGCACTTTGCCTTCTTGTTTGAATGAGTCAGCAATCAGTTTTGCAGCCGCTTCAATTTGAGCAATGTTGTGATCATCACTCAAGAACTTGTTAAGAACGTCAGCAGCTTCGTTCAATTCACTTTTGATTAGGTCTTGGTACATAAGGCTTATCTCTTATATTTTTTTTACGCAACTTAAGGTACGTGAAATGAGAGCTGAGGTTTTTTCCCTCTTTTACCTGAGTTTACCCACAAACATGAAATAGTGTCGACACTTAAGCCCAAAGATTGCCACCTTAATTAACTTGTCGTTGTAAATCCGTCCAAATATTCGCCACCAACCTCTCACAATTAGAATTTTAACTCTATTGAGATCACTTTTTACTCACCTTGGAGTTTTACAAATATTTAATATTTTGTTTACACTTGACTGGTTAGACCTCTTACCTAAAACTTAATAACAATAAGTGATCTCTGAAAAGGAAATCGATCATGAACATATTGCTCTCCCTACTCGGCATGACCGCCATCTTAGGCGTCTGTCTTTACCATAGAGTTAGTCTGGTACGTGCATTAGTTGTATTAACCGGCGCAATGGTAGCATTAACACTGCTTGGCGGCGTGGCTGTTACCGGCTGGCTTTGCTATCTATTAGCCGTTGCGATCTTTGCTGTACCGACCATTCGTCAGACACTGATCAGCCAAAAAGCACTCTCTTTATTTAAGAAAGTTCTACCGGCGATGTCTCAGACAGAAAAAGAAGCACTAGAAGCCGGCACAGTATGGTGGGAAGCAGAGCTGTTCAAAGGCAAACCTGAATGGAAGAAACTTCAGAACATTGCTGACCCGAAACTCTCTGAAGCTGAGCAAGCGTTTTTAGATGGTCCAGTAAATATCGTGTGTGAAATGGTCAATGATTACCAAGTCACTCATGAGCTTGCTGATTTGCCACCAGAAGTATGGCAATACCTGAAAGACCATAAATTCTTCGCCATGATCATCAAGAAAAAATACGGCGGCTTAGAGTTCTCAGCTTACGCTCAATCTTTGGTTCTACAGAAGCTAACAGGCGTTTCTAGTGTATTGTCATCGACGGTTGGCGTACCTAACTCATTAGGCCCTGGTGAGCTTTTACAACACTACGGTACAGAAGAACAAAGAAACCACTACCTGCCTCGCCTAGCGGAAGGTAAAGAGATCCCTTGTTTCGCACTAACTAGCCCAGAAGCTGGCTCAGACGCTGGCTCTATTCCAGATTACGGTGTGGTTTGTAAAGGCGACTGGCAAGGCGAAGAAGTACTCGGCATGCGCCTAACTTGGAACAAGCGTTACATCACTCTCGCGCCTGTCGCGACGGTATTAGGCTTAGCTTTTAAACTTCGTGACCCGGATGGCCTGCTTGGTGATCAAAAAGATCTTGGTATCACTTGTGCGCTTATCCCAACGGATTTAAAAGGCGTAGAGATTGGCAACCGCCACTTCCCACTAAACGTACCTTTCCAAAATGGCCCGACGCAAGGCGACGATATCTTCGTGCCTATCGATTTCATCATTGGCGGTCAGAAAATGGCCGGTCAAGGCTGGCGTATGCTGGTTGAGTGCCTGTCGGTTGGTCGTGGTATCACACTGCCTTCAAATTCAACTGGTGGCATCAAGTCTGCCGCGCTTGCAACTGGCGCTTACGCTCGTATCCGCCGTCAGTTCAAACAGCCTATTGGCCGCATGGAAGGGGTTGAAGAGCCACTTGCACGCCTTGCAGGTAACGCTTATGTAATGGACGCTGCAAGTAACCTAACCGTTGCGGGCATCGACCTTGGTGAAAAGCCTTCGGTTATCTCTGCAATCGTTAAGTACCACTGTACTCACCGTGGCCAGCGCAGCATCATTGATGCGATGGATATCGTCGGTGGTAAAGGCATTTGTTTAGGCCCATCGAACTTCCTAGCTCGTGGCTACCAAGGCTCGCCTATCGCGATTACGGTTGAAGGCGCAAACATCCTGACTCGTTCAATGATCATCTATGGTCAAGGTGCGATTCGCTGTCACCCTTACGTACTGAACGAAATGGAAGCGGCTTATTCTGAAAGCAGCGATGCGCTTGATAAGTTTGATTCAGCGTTAGCAGGGCACGTTAGCTTTACGATGAGCAACCTAGTCCGCAGCTTGTGGTTTGGTTTAACCGATGGTCGTGGTTCTGATGCGCCAACACCTTCAAATAAAACAGATAAACAGACACAGCGTTACTACCAACAGCTAAACCGCTACAGTGCAAACCTAGCGCTACTGTCTGATATTTCAATGGCAGTTCTAGGCGGATCACTGAAGCGTAGAGAACGTTTATCAGCAAGACTGGGTGATATCTTAAGTCAACTTTACCTCGGTTCAGCAACGTTGAAGCGCTTTGAAAGTGAAGGCAGCCACGCTGAAGATCTACCGTTAGTACATTGGGGGATGCAAGATAGCTTACGTCAGACTGAAGTGGCGATTGATGAATTCTTAGCGAACTTCCCTAACCCTGTGATTGGTCGTCTGCTTCGTGTTGTGCTAATGCCATTTGGTCGTATCCGTCGTGCTCCAAACGACAAGCTCGATAGCAAAGTTGCGCACATTCTACAAACACCAAGCGAAACACGCTCTCGTATAGGTCGCGGCCAATACCTAGAAGCGACGGAATACAACCCAGTAGGTAAGATTGAAAAAGCGCTAGAAGTGATTCTTCAAGCTGAACCTCTGTTCGACAAAGTCTGCAAAGAGACACATCAAAAACGTGCCTTCTTACGACTTGATCTTGTTGCTCAGTTGGGACTTGAGAAAGGTATCTTAACGCAAGACGAAGCAAATCTTCTGATTAGCGCTGAGGAACATAGACTGTACACGATTAACGTGGATGACTTCTCACCAGAGGAGCTTGCAGCAAAATCTCAGTACCCAGACCAATCGATTGATAACGTCGCTTAAGGCCAGAAAAAGAAACAAAAACGGGACTACTATGAGTCCCGTTTTTTTGTTCATGATTTCGTTGCCACAAATTCCAATGCTTTATCTAGCAGCTTATTCTCTCTAGACAATCTAATCATCTAAGCGAGTTACTTGGGCGCCTTGAGCTGCATCTCAGGTAACGCTTTTTTCTTCGCCTTGACCTTACGAACCACAAACCAAATCAATAAGCCCAATAGAATAGCGACCACATTACCCACCGCAATAATGATCATACTGCGCTGTCTGTCATCTTCACGTTTTTGAAGGATCATCAACTCTGTTGCGATACGCTTCTGTTCAGCAAGAGCTTCTTCTTGAAGACGTCGTGACTCTGCTAAGTCGATATCTTCAACAACGCTGTACGACTGCTCGGTAATTGGAAAAATCAGCGGGCGCTGACTTGAAGCATCAGTGGCATAAACCATCCCTGACCAATTATAAATTCCTAAATCGCCATTATAAGGCACCTCTAAAGCGACTTTCATTGCGTCGACTTCAGCTTGCCCCTGCTTGTACATCACATATTCATCAGAAGCCTTGTGCTCAACATGAACCGCTAACGAGCTCGGTGCAATCATCCCCTGTTCACCAGACACCACAATAGTATGAGGTAAACCCTCTTTTCGTGATTGAATGAAGGTGCTAGTGATCGG
Source organism: Vibrio sp. 1F255 (assembly GCF_041439145.1). Taxonomy (NCBI): domain Bacteria; kingdom Pseudomonadati; phylum Pseudomonadota; class Gammaproteobacteria; order Vibrionales; family Vibrionaceae; genus Vibrio; species Vibrio sp. 1F255. The sequence continues at coordinate 74,025 of NZ_JBGONQ010000001.1, forward strand.
TGTTGGGTAAACCAAGACTTCTTGCTCTTGCGCTCGCAGGAACACGCCATTACCAGAGGTAATACGCGCTCGGTATTTACCGGGCTCGATATCAATTGGCAAAGAGACAGTGAACACACCATCTCCGGCCTTTTCATCAAGATCAGCGCCATCATCGGCAAACTCGCCCATCACAACCGGCACCGGGCGCGCTTCTCTCACCAAAGACTCTTCGTTTTCAACAAACTTAGTAAAGGTAACCTTAAGCTTCACGCGATCGAGAAAATCGCGCAGCACCAGCGGCTTGCCATCAGAAGTCAGTCGAGCGGTAAATTTGATGCGCTCTGTTTGATACAACTTATCTGGGAACTCATTAGCATCCAAAACAAGATGAGACAGCAGCTTGATATTGTTCTTAGGGGAAACTTTACCTATCGCTTGCCAAGGGCCGGGCATCGGATTGTCGATAGAGATAATGTCCATGGACGATTCTTCGTACCAACGGACATTATCAGCATTGCGCCAAGAGTAGTATTTCTTGCCATCAGGGCGAACCAAAACGACAGGTTTAGAGTTATCGGCTCGATAAATCACAAAGGTGACTTGTTCAATACTGGGATCAACTCTAAAACGGTTGTCCAATAAACTCATAACGGATTCTGTTGCTGCATGTAAGCCAAAACTTAACAGCAATAAGCAACCGGTAGCCAATACCCTTAACATACTTTCTCCCTACTGACGCCAGAGGCAGCTTCCGCTTTTCTCGACGAGATCTAAACGACTTTGATGCGCTTCTACTTCATCGGCCGTAGCTCGTAAAACCTTTAGGGATTTTCGACCACTTTCTACTCTTCGTATGCTTTCGGCTTCACCTTCCTGTTGACCAGCGTTAAATTGCAGCGAAGTTTGACCACCCGTCATCAATAAGTAGACGTCGGCTAGGATCTCCGCATCGAGCAATGCGCCGTGGAGAGTGCGGTGCGAGTTATCGATACCGTAACGGTCACATAAGATATCTAGGTTGTTTCTTTTACCTGGGAATATCTTCTTCGCCATTGCCAAGGTATCGGTAACTTTACAGTAGTCATCCGTTTTACCTATCGCTGGGTTGAGCTTCTCAAACTCATAGTCCATGAAGCCCGTATCGAAGGGCGCGTTATGAGCCACCAGCTCCGCACCTTTGATAAAGTCGAGAAACTCTTTATGAATGTCTTGGTATTCAGGCTTATCAATCAAGAATTCATCGGTAATACCGTGAACGCCAATCGCCTCTTCTTGAATCGCACGACCGGGCTTGATGTAGACGTGGAAATGACGCCCGGTCAGCCTACGGTTGATGATCTCTACTGCACCAATTTCAACGATGCGGTGACCCATATAGTGAGGGCCACCTTCTGTATTCATACCGGTGGTTTCGGTATCGAGTACAACAATGCGCTTATTTTCGTTCGAACTGTTTTTTTCGTTCGTGCTTTGTTCTGGAGTGCTACTGGTATTCATAAGGATAACTGTGTCAGACTATGCCGATAATGTGCTTGAGGTAATAGTATCAAATCATGACGAAACAAGTTGAAATTTTCACTGATGGTTCTTGTTTAGGCAACCCTGGTCCCGGCGGCTATGGCATCGTACTTCGCTACAAAAAAGTCGAGAAGACGCTAGCAGAAGGTTTCACGCTAACAACCAATAACCGTATGGAAATGCTCGCCGCTGTCGTTGCTCTCCAAGCCCTCAAAGAACCTTGCTCTGTGATTCTGACAACAGATAGCCAATACGTGCGTCAAGGCATCACACAGTGGATTCATAACTGGAAAAAGCGTGACTGGAAAACAGCCGACAAGAAACCGGTTAAAAATGCCGATCTGTGGCAAAGGCTCGATAAAGAAACCGCTCGCCATAGCGTTGATTGGCGCTGGGTAAAAGGACACGCGGGACACAGAGAAAACGAAATGTGTGATGATTTAGCGCGAAATGCAGCGGAGAATCCGACTCTAGAAGATACGGGCTATCAACCAAGCTAATCGTCTTTTTAATTAGACGCACATTTCAGAAAGCGATTTATAATTTCTTAAACTAATTGACAATTTCTCAATCGAATTGATAGATGAAAAGCCGACAACTAATCGGCTTTTTCTGTTTTTAGCGGATATGACGCTTTGGCTGAATCCATTGTACGGCGCGTATTGGTTCTAAAACTTGCCCCAACAGGCGAGAAACGTCGCTTGAGGTGCCAATGTGGTTTGATGGGTTTTAGCGGGTAAGTACGCTTACGAGCAACAATAAAGTATTGGCTTCCGGCGAAGGATGCACAACCACCTAAGCTGTTCTCCAACCACGTCCACATCGCTTGATACTTACTCATCGGAAACAGCGCGTAGGTGTCACAATGAATTACTTCATAGTTAAGTACACCTAACCAGTCTTTAATTCGACTTGGCGTGTACATACGCCCACTCCAAGGCAAGCTGTTCTTTCGCCAAGGCATCAAACTGGCAAGCCCAGTGACACTGATTGGGTTGAAGCCCGTGATAATGATATAGCCATCGTCCATCATCACTCGGTCGACTTCTCTCAATAAGCGATGCGGGTCATTGCTATAGTCTAGCTGATGACTCAGTACTACAACATCAAAGCTTTTCTCCAAAAAGGGTAAATTATAGCCATCCGCTATCACATTATGTAATGGGTTCTGGATATCTAGGTTTACTTGATGTTGAATGTTGCATGTGCAGCTAGAAATCTCACTACTGAGGCCACCGAGCTTGAGCATATGGTAACCAAATAGCTTTGGGCACCACTCATCGAGTCGAGTTTGAATAGATTCTCTCAACCAGTCCCCATTGTGCAATTGCGCCCAAGTGTAAGGACGTTCAAACTTCTTTCTGCTACGTGCTGGCTTCATCAATAATCTGTCTCACTTATTCTGTCGCACTAATAGTGACTGGAGAACCAATAATGTTACATATCAAAAGCATACCTGCATTTAACGACAATTACATCTGGCTGATTCAAAATAGCGATCGCCGTTGTGCTGTCGTCGACCCTGGTGATGCGGCTCCAGTATTAGAGTACTTGGCACACCATGAGCTAACTTTAGATGCAATCTTGATTACACACCACCACCACGATCACATTGGTGGTGTTCCAGAACTCGTTAGACAATTTCCCGGCGTGGATGTTGTCGGTCCAAGGAATGAACCTATCCCTACCTTAACTCATCCGGTCGATGATGGTGATCAATTAGAACTGTTTGGCGAAGTATTCCTCGTCCTAGGGCTCAGTGGCCATACTGCGGGTCATATTGGTTATGTGGGCGATGCCAAACTGTTTTGTGGTGATGTGTTGTTCTCTGCGGGCTGTGGCCGAATCATGGAAGGCACACCACAACAGATGTTCGATGCACTGAATAAGATCACGGCGCTTCCTCAAGAAACCGAAGTTTATTGTGCACATGAGTACACTGCAGCCAATATCGCTTTCGCATTAGCCGTAGAGCCTGATAACCAACATTTGCAGCAATATCGCGACCAAGTGAACCGACTTCGCGCTCAAAATAAGTCGACCATCCCCACAAATTTGAGACAAGAGAAGTTTGTGAACCCCTTCCTGCGCTATACCGAGCCAAGTGTAGTGAAATCAGTGTCTAATCGCACCGAGCAGACCGACCCTTTATCGGTATTCACCGCTTTACGTGCGTGGAAGAACGAATTTTAACAAATACAGACTTGTCACTCATAGGGGTGGCAAGTATTATCATCGGCCGTTAATTAAAAAGGCTGTAACATGCGAGTTAAGTACAGCTGGGCTTTGGTATTACTACTTTCTGGTTGCCAATTAACTCAGTCAGAGAATCCAGACCAAGCTTCCGAGCAAACCAACACATCTCCTACTAAAGAAGTTTCTCAAGCGAACGTTTCATCAGAAGCAACAGCCAAAGAAGATCAAAAAGTTGAAGCACCTGTCGTTACTCCACAAACACAAGAAGATGTTTGGAAACGCATTGCGATGCAACTTGAAATGGAAGTGCCAGACCAAAAGAAGGTCGACTACTACCGAACTTGGTATCTCAAGCACCCGAGTCATCTAAAAACAGTATCAAAGCGTGCTGAACCTTTCTTGTATCTGATCACGACTAAGATTGAAGAAAAAGGCTTACCACTAGAATTGGCACTACTACCCGTTGTAGAAAGCTCTTTCGATGCGTTTGCCTACTCTCATGGCAGTGCTGCTGGTCTATGGCAATTCATTTCAGGCACTGGCAAAGACTACGGGCTTGAACAGAACTTTTGGTATGACGGCCGCCGCGATGTTGCCGCCTCTACCGACGCCGCATTGGACTTCCTCTCAGATCTTAACCGACGTTTCGATGGCGACTGGAATCATGCGATTGCTGCCTATAACAGTGGTGGTGGTCGAGTAAACAGCGCAATCCGCAAGAACAAGAAGCTTGGCAAGCCAATCGACTTTTTCTCTTTGGACTTACCAAAAGAGACCAGCAGCTATGTACCTAAACTGCTTGCTCTAGCAGATGTCATTGCCAACCAAGAAAAGTATGGCATCGATATTCCGGCGATCCCGAATAAGCCAGTGCTGACTCTGGTTAACCCTGAAGAACAGCTTGATTTAGCCATTGCTGCGAACTACGCAGGCATTCCTGTCAAAGAACTTCAAGGTTACAACCCGGCTTACAACCAATGGGCAACGGCACCAGAGAAACACCAACAACTATTACTTCCTTTAGATTCAGTTGAGAAATTCAACAAAGAAGTCGCTGCCAATAAAGGCAAAGGCATGAAGTTGGTGCGTTACAAGGTTCAATCTGGTGACAGCATTAGCGTACTGGCAAGCAAATATAACACCACCAGCAAAGTGATCCGCTCTGCAAACGGTTTGAGCAACAACAATATTCGTATTGGCCAGCACTTACTTATCCCAACATCCACCAAAGACGACAAGACATACGCCCTAAGCGCCTCAAACCGCCTAGCAAGCACACAGTCGAAGAGTCGTGGTCAATATAAGCTCAGCCATACTGTAAGAAGTGGTGACAGCCTATGGACGATTGCACGCGCAAATAAGGTCTCTCATCAATCACTGGCTAAGTGGAATGGCATGGGACCACGCGACACGCTTAGAGTTGGTCAAGAACTGGTCATTTGGAAGAACGGCTCAGACGGCGCCATCATCCGTACGATCTTTTATAACGTAAGATCAGGTGACACAGTCAGCGGTATTGCATCAAAGTTCAAAGTAAAAAGTACAGATGTTGTAAAATGGAACACTTTGCAGAACAAAAAATACCTACAGCCAGGACAAAAACTGAAGCTGTATGTTGATGTAACTAAGGTAAGTGTATGAACCCGTCAAGTAACCCACTCGTCATGCTGTTGGATATATTCCGTTCGCCAACAGCTTGTTTCTTAGCGCTTTATCAACGAAGTGCTTGGGGATGGCAACCCTACGTCGTATTAATGCTCAGCCCATTTTTGTTTTGGGGTGCTTATTTTTCGAATGTAGATTTTGCATGGTTAAGTGCAGAGCTCTCGCAGCAACTGGCTCAAACGAACCCTGACCAATTGGCGTTACTTGACAGCAATACCTTACTCGCAAGTGAAATCATCAGCGACGTATTTGGCCGAACATTAACCATCGTTCTATTGGCATTCTGGTTTAACCTAGCAACCAAGCCAAGCCAACATCAGCACAGCTTTTGGCGATGGTTTGCAGCGGCATCGGTTGTTATATTCCCAGCTGTTTTAGGTGATGTAGCAAGCTACGCAAGCCTGATACTCAAGCATGGACATGTGATGAACTACGCTGCCGACTTGAACAGCTTAAATGGCTTGATCAAGTTACCGCTAACTAATGATTGGTCACAGTTTGCTAGCTCATTACCACTGCTTCTGCCATGGTACATCGTGCTAGGTTATGCTGCAGTATTAACGTGGACTGAGTTTGAACGCGGGCAAGCGCTTGTGATTTCAGGCTTACCATGGGTTGGCTACTACCTAATCTGGGCGCTCTACATTTTAATCTTTTAAGTAGAAGAGATAAGGCTAGCGAAGACTCTCTAGCCTATTGTTCCGTTAGATTTCCCAAGGTAACCACCGTGCGAATGGTTAAGTTCCAATGACTAATAGCTAATCACTATTTAGCCTTAAAGGTCACTCGCATAGGGTTATGATCAGAAGCGTCCGTAATGGGCGCTTTTGCTTTTTCTACCTCTAGCCCTCGATAGAACACATGGTCGAGCACCAGTCCTGTAATGAACTGAGTTCTGTTATCTGGCTCAAAGGCAACTTCCGTCAAACCAACCTTCTCCAACGCATCTTTCAATACAGCAAAGCGAGCTTCACTCCAGCTATTAAAGTCCCCAGCAAAAATAACCGGCCCACGATACTTTTGCAGATTGTCAGTTAAGCTCTTGAGCTGAGCCTCGTAATCTTCCGTACCAAAGGTAAAGTTCACAGCGTGGATATTAATCACAGCCAGCTCTTCGCCATTGTTTAGTTGGTAACGCGACCAAAGCGCCGATTTAGGCAGTTGAAGCCAAGGTTCTTCATGAGTATAAGCACACGCTTCAATCGGTAAATGGGTTGCTAGGTTGAGTACCCCAGCACTTTGCTCAAAGGCCTCAAACGCATTAACACGTGTGCTTCCCCACTGTCCGCTCATTACCCATTGGCGAAGTCCTTCTGTCATACTAGCTTCTTGCAGCAAGACTAAATCGCTACCTGCCGACAGCTTATTTAACTCACTCTGCCAATTATTTCGGTTTTGCTTGTAGATATTCCACACCGTAATGTCTAAGCCATCAGACACATCAATCGCTTTCGGTGCAGAGTTTTGGTAGCAACTGTAGATGTCGTTACTGGTACTTTGAGAGCAAATGATCAGGTTGGGTTTATTCGGGATCACGAAGATAAAATGAAAACTAACGACAGCAAGCGTTATCAATAACGTGATAACAATGATGGTTTTCTTAAACATACAGCACCCTACCAGAGATGAAAAAGGAGCGATAAACGCTCCTTTTAGGGTAATAGTTTTTTTATACGGCGTCTTCGTCTTCTTCGCCAGTACGAATACGTACCACACGTTCAACTTCAGTAATGAAGATCTTACCGTCACCAATTTTACCTGTTTGAGCCGTCTCAATGATGGTATCAACACATTGGTCAGCCACTTCGTCGGTCACAACGATTTCTAGTTTCACTTTAGGTAAAAAGTCGACCATGTACTCTGCGCCGCGGTATAGCTCAGTATGACCTTTTTGACGTCCAAAGCCTTTAACTTCAGATACTGTCATACCCGTAATACCCACTTCTGCAAGTGCTTCACGTACATCATCAAGTTTGAATGGCTTGATAATGGCTTCAATCTTTTTCATGTTCATCCCTTAAACTGTGCGAATGGCTCATTATCGGTTAGCTATAGTAAACATTCAATGAAAAAAGCCAGAGCTTTAAAGCTCTGGCTCGAAATTTATCATCTTGTTTAATCAGCGCTTTGAGAAGGTTTTACTTAAGGCTTGCGTAGTAAGCGGCTAGATTCGCGATGTCTTCATCACTCAGCATTGAAGCTTGAGCCTGCATTACAGCGGCCAAACCGCCGGTGCGCTGGCCATTCTTATAGGCCTTAATTGATGAAGCGATGTATTGCTCGTTTTGACCTTTAAGGTTTGGATAGCCAGGGATCACTGCGATACCGTCTGCACCATGACATGCCGCACAGATTGCTGCTTTAGCTTGACCCGCAGCAACATCAGCCGCCAGAGCGTTACCACTCAATAGTCCAAATCCAAGAACTAATCCTAGTGTAATTTTCTTCATTGCATATTCCATTAATTATTTTTATTAAAGTGACGGTGAATTGTGACATAAACTTTTTCTACTTGCTCCAAAGCGCTTCACAATCTTGACCTTCGTAGTTTTTATCTACGAATAAGCCTAAAACAGCGATCACTCGATCGCCATCCATTAATATCGGCGTTCTGCGTCTTAACCAACTGGGTACTTGGTACTCTTGAAACAACTTCTTAAGCTTCCTGCTATGACCGCGCCCAACAGGGTGTGCTGACAATCCCTCAGGGTTAAATATCACTCGCAGTGTTCCTCTCGTTGTGTTGAGACTAAAATGTTGCGCATCACAGTGGTTAGATACACCATCACTCGCCGCTGAAGTTAAGTGTAGTTCCCCTAAACCGTCAGGCAAAACTAAGCTCTCTTCCATCGAGATATCACTTTGCCAGTTCGACAAGTCTTTGGTCTCTTTTACGACATGGAGCTGATGATTAAAACGTCTAACCTCAACCTCATTCAACACCAGCTTAGGGTTGGCGTCTGCCTGAGCACATGCCACCTCATCCCATATAAGTTTGAGCTGCTTTTGGCTCGGCATCGGTTGATTACAGCGGCTCAGCCACATTCTTAATAAGCGTGCACGCAGTAAATCAGAGTACTGAGATAATACCTCAATACTTAAGCTGTGCTTCTCAGTCAAAGCTTGTTGTAAGTGAGATTCTAACAACTCATCCAACAGTAACTCTTGCTCTGCACATAGCTGAGCACTACGACTGACCGATTCTCGAAAACTAGGCCAACGCTCGGTCAGTGTCGGAGTGACTTGATGACGAATAAAATTACGGTCAAAGCGAACGTCTTGATTACTCTCATCTTCTACCCAAGTTAAAGCCATATCGCGCGCCGCCACTTCAATATCCGTTCTCGTCACCGACAGCAGTGGGCGAACGATATGAGCACCTGAAAATGGCATCACTTTCGCCATTGAAGAGAGCCCTTTCGGACCACTGCCACGCTTAAGAGCTAACAAGAAGGTCTCGACTTGGTCATCGATGTGCTGGCCTGTCACTAACACATCACCTTGTCTAATATGCTTTTTAAGGGCTTGGTATCGCGCGTCTCGAGCCAGCTTTTCAACGCTTTCTCCACGGCTAATATCTAGCGAGACTCGTTCAATGAACAAGGATACCGACAAAGCATCACACCATGTTTTGCACTGCTCTGCCCAATAATCAGCATTGTTGCTTAAGCCGTGGTGAACATGTACCGCACAGCAATCGATGTGATGGGACTTAGCGAATTGGGCAGCCAACTCCAACAACACTCGTGAATCGACACCACCACTGAAAGCGACGATCAACCGACAAGGCTTAAGCGCGCTTTGATCAAGTACAGATGTGAAGGTATCAATTAAGTGTGTCATGAGGCTAATAAACCAAGAGATCGTGTGTTAAGGGATAATGTTTTAATAATAAAAAAGGGTTGGCACTGAGTCCAACCCTTTCATCATTTGTTCGTATAGCTAGCCTTATCGCTAAGGCAAGTTATCAGCAGTAGCCGTAGCTCATTAGACGCTGGTAACGACGCTCAAGCAGCGTTTCGTTATCAAACTGCTCTAGCTCTTCTAGCTGTTTAACTAACATGTCTTTCATGTTTTGAGCGGTTTGTGCAGGGTCGCGGTGCGCGCCACCTAGAGGCTCAGGAATGATTTCGTCGATAAGCTCAAGCTCTTTAAGACGAGGAGCAATCAGGCCCATCGCTTCAGCTGCTTGTGGTGCTTTATCTGAATCGCGCCATAAGATTGAAGCACAACCTTCTGGAGAGATTACTGAGTACGTAGAGTACTGAAGCATGTTCACGTAGTCACCAACACCAATCGCTAGTGCACCACCAGAACCGCCTTCACCCACAACGTTACAGATAACAGGAACTGAAAGGCCAGCCATCACTTTTAGGTTTTTAGCGATAGCTTCAGATTGACCACGCTCTTCAGCACCAACACCTGGGTATGCGCCCGCTGTGTCGATGAAAGTAATAATAGGCATGTTGAAACGCTCAGCAGTTTCCATTAGACGTAGCGCCTTACGGTAACCTTCTGGCTTTGGCATACCAAAGTTACGGATCACTTTCTCTTTAGTCTCACGACCTTTCTGGTGACCAATAACCATAACAGGACGGCCATTTAGACGAGCCATACCACCCACAATAGCTTTGTCGTCAGCGTAAGCGCGATCGCCCGCCATCTCTTCAAACTCTGTGAATGCATGCTCCAGGTAATCTTTGGTGTAAGGACGTTGAGGGTGACGAGCAAGTTGAGCTACCTGCCATGCACCTAAGTCACTAAAGATTTTCTGTTTAAGCTCTAAGCTTTTTTTCTCTAGTTGTTCGATTTCTTTGTCTAGATCTACCGCTGTGTCACCACCGTGACGCGAAACGTCACGTAGCGCTTCGATTTTTGCTTCAAGTTCAGCGATAGGCTTTTCAAATTCTAGAAAGTTCAGGCTCATCTATGAATCCTTGTTGATTCAGCTCGGCATTCGCGAAGCTAAATTTTAGTTAAATTCGAGTTCTACTTGGCTATTTCCAAGCAGCTGTTTTAATTCGTCTAGTAATGTATCACTTGGCGTCACGCGCCATTCTGTGCCCAATGTTAACCGCGCTCTAGCGTCGGCACGCTGGTAGTATACATTGACTGGGACCGTTCCGGCTCTATAAGGTTCTAAGATTTGACTAAAGCGTTCAAAAAATTGACCGTTAATTTGGGATTGGTCGATAGATATCGACACCCCACGAGCATATTTCTCACGGGCGCTTCCTAAGTCCATGACCTCGCGCGCGGACATTTTAAGCCCGCCATTGAAATCATCAAAGCTGACCTGTCCGGAAACGACCACAATTTTGTCTTTTTCGAGCAATTCTGCGTAGCGATCGAGCGCATCCGAGAACAACATCACTTCCATTCGGCCCGAACGGTCATCAAGTGTCATCAAACCAATTCGCGTGCCGCGCTTCGTCGTCATCACTCTCGCAGCAATCACCAAGCCTGCAATTGTTAGTGATTGGTCACGACGCGTTGGCGTGGCATCTTTCAAACGACAGCTAGTGTATTTCGCTAACTCTTTGATGTAAGCGTTAACCGGGTGACCCGTTAAATACAAACCAAGCGTTTCACGTTCACCTTCAAGCCAAACCTTCTCAGGCCATTTAGGCACTTGGGTATACTTGTGTTCAACCTCTTCCGGAGCGTCGGTCAACACGCCAAACATATCAGATTGACCAAAAGACTCGGCATGATGATGTTGACTCGCCGCCTTCACCGCATCTTTCAAAGATGCCATCATTGCCGCTCGGTGAGGACCTAATCTATCTAAGGCTCCGGATAGAATCAACTTTTCGATAACACGTTTGTTGACCTTCTTCAGATCAAGGCGTGCACAGAAGTCGAATAAGTCTTTAAAGTAACCGCCTTTATTTCGCGCTTCAATGATCGCTTCAATAGGGCCTTCACCGACCCCTTTGATCGCACCGATGCCATAAACAATCGCGCCATCTTCATCCACATTGAAACGGTATAAACCTGAGTTGATATCTGGTGGTAAAAGCTTGAGCTTCATACGGAAACATTCATCAACAAGGCCGATAACCTTCTCGGTGTTATCCATATCCGCTGTCATTACCGCAGCCATAAATTCCGCTGGGTAGTGCGTTTTCAGCCATAGCGTTTGATAAGAAACCAGTGCGTATGCGGCCGAGTGAGATTTGTTAAAGCCGTAGCCCGCAAATTTCTCTACCAAGTCAAAGATCTTCATGGCCAGTTCGCCATCAACACCATTGGCTTCAGCGCCCTCTTTAAAGGTACCACGCTGCTTTGCCATCTCTTCTGGCTTTTTCTTACCCATCGCACGACGCAACATATCCGCTCCGCCAAGCGTATAACCAGCGAGGATCTGTGCGATTTGCATTACCTGTTCTTGGTACAGGATGATGCCGTACGTAGGTTCTAGTGTCTCTTTAAGCGATTCGTGCTGCCACGTTTCATCTGGGTATGAAACCGCTTCTCGGCCGTGCTTACGGTCGATAAAGTTATCTACCATGCCTGATTGCAGAGGACCCGGACGGAACAAGGCTACCAATGCGATAATATCTTCAAAACAGTCCGGTTGTAGACGTTTGATCAGGTCTTTCATACCACGCGATTCCAGCTGGAATACCGCGGTGGTTTCAGAATTTTGTAATAGGTTAAATGACGCTTGGTCATCAAGAGGAATCGACTCGATACGAACCGGCTCTTTGCCTTCTTTCTTCAGGCGAGGGTTTACAAGGCCTAACGCCCAATCGATGATGGTCAGAGTACGTAGACCCAAGAAGTCGAACTTAACCAAACCGGCGGTTTCAACGTCATTCTTATCGAATTGCGTTACTGGGAAGTTACCTTCTGCATCGGCATAGATTGGCGCAAAATCGGTGATCGTGGTGGGTGAGATAACAACACCGCCCGCGTGCTTACCGGCATTTCGCGTACAACCTTCAAGGATGCGACACTTATCGATCAGCTCACGAACTTCTTCATCGCCATCGTAAAGCTCTGGCAATGCAGGTTCAGCAAGGAATGCTTTCTCTAGCGTCATACCCGGGTCTGGCGGTACAAGCTTTGAAATTCGATCGACGAAACCAAACGGGTGACCCAGTACACGGCCTACATCGCGGATTACCGCTTTTGCCGCCATGGTACCAAAGGTGATGATCTGAGAAACGGCATCACGACCGTACATTTCAGCCACGTGATCAATAACTTGGTCACGCTTATCCATACAGAAGTCGATATCGAAATCGGGCATGGATACACGTTCTGGGTTCAAGAAACGTTCGAAAAGTAGATCGTATTCAAGTGGATCGAGATCGGTGATATCCAAGGCGTAAGCGACTAGAGAGCCGGCACCAGAACCACGGCCAGGACCTACTGGCACATCGTTGTCTTTTGACCACTGGATGAACTCCATTACGATCAAGAAGTAACCTGGGAAACCCATGTTGTTAACAACTTCGAGCTCAATCTTGAGTCGCTCATCGTATTCCGGTCTGCGCTCAGCACGCACTTTTTCATCTGGGAATAGGAACGCTAGACGTCGCTCAAGGCCTTCTTCAGATTTCTTGATCAAGAAGTCTTCAATCGCCAAACCTTCCGTTGGGAAGTTAGGCAGGAAGTACTCGCCCAGACGAACCGTTACATTACAACGCTTAGCAATCTCAACACTGTTCTCAAGTGCTTCAGGGATATCGGAGAACAACTCGCACATCTCTTCTTCGCTACGAAGATACTGTTGCGCGCTGTAATTTTTAGGACGACGAGGATCGACCATAGTGAAACCATCATGAATTGCCACGCGGATTTCATGGGCATCAAACAGGTCTTCAGTTAGGAATACTACTTCGTTGGTTGCAACAACAGGCAAGTCTTCCTGCTCAGCCAGTTCCAACGCAAAGTGCAGGTAAGACTCTTCATCCGGACGTCCGGTACGAATCAGCTCAAGGTAAAAACGATCAGGGAAGTATGTTTTGTAAAACTCAACGCTGCTTGCAACCAACTCTCGATTGCCTTTCAGCAGCGCCTTACCAATCTCACCCTCTTTTGCTCCCGATAGAAGAATCAGGCCTTCGGCATGTTCAATCAGCCACTCTTTATCAATAACAGGCTGATGTTGAACATGACCACGAAGGTAAGCTTTTGAAATCAATAATGTTAGGTTGTTATAACCTTTATTATTCGTTGCAATAACAGTGAGCTTGGTTAATTCATCGCCAAAATCCGGAGACTGCATCAAGAAGTCAGCACCAATAATAGGTTTAACCCCACACCCATGGGCAGTACCGTAAAACTTCACCAAACCACACAGGTTGGTAAAGTCGGTCAATGCTAGAGCAGGCATACCCATTTCAGCGACTTTTTTAACTAATGGTGGCACCTTGGATAGGCCATCCACCATCGAAAAGTCACTGTGTACGCGTAGGTGAACAAATTTTGGATCTGACATTATTTTTCCTGAGTTCTAGGTTTGAGCCTAGGATTACAACTGTGTGTATTCTATTTTTTTCTAATACAAGTTAGCAACTTTATTCGATGCTAAGCTCTAGTTAACGTAAAGCTCTAGTCTATGCCAAGAATACGTTTTACTGGCTTAAAGCTCTTTCGGTAATGCTCGGTTACACCATGTTTTTCAATCGCTTCGAAATGCGCTTTGGTCGGGTAACCTTTATGCTTAGCAAAACCAAACTCTGGATGCAGTTTGTCGAGTTCTTCCATCTCTTGGTCGCGAACCACTTTAGCGATAATAGACGCCGCACTGATCTCTGCTACTCGTAAATCGCCCTTTACAATAGCCAGACCGTCCATTGGAAGTTGAGGAACACGGTTACCATCGATCAGTGCCATGTCAGGCTGAACGCTCAACCCAGCGATAGCGCGCTGCATGGCGACCATGGTTGCCTGCAGGATGTTCAACTCATCAATTTCTTGTGGTGAACAACGACCAACCGACCACGCCAATGCTTTCTCTTTAATTTCAGGAAGCAGAGCAAGGCGCTTTTTCTCAGACAGTTTTTTTGAATCGTTTAAGCCTTCGATTGGGTTGTTTGGATCGAGGATAACCGCAGCAGTCACCACGTCGCCAACCAAAGGGCCACGTCCTACTTCATCCACGCCAGCAAACAGCTGGTAGCCTTGCGGGTATTCAAATGGAGGAAGCTCTTTTTTCTCTTTTACTGCCATAACTAATCTCTTAATATTCTGTAAGTAAGCGCTTTATGCTTCAACAAAAGGTCGGTCAATCAATTTCAATACTGCGTTAGCGGCTTGTTTGTCTGCGTCTTTACGGATCCAGTGATGCATCTCGGTAAAGCGTTCGATCAAGGCACTGTTATCGGCTGATAGCATTTTATCGACAGACGGGAACAAAAAGTCTGGGTGGCACTCTTCAAGAATATGCTCTTTCACGATCTCTTCACCAGCCAAAATATTCGGCAGTGACACAAACTCAGTGATCGCCAATTTCTTAACAATGTAACCCGTCAGCTTATTTACTTTGTAACCAACCACCATAGGGCGTTTAAGCAACATACATTCAAGAGCCACGGTACCTGAAGCCAAGAGCACAGAATCAGCGGCGGTAATCACGTTGGTTGCCGTATCTTCGACTAACGTGAATTCAAGCTCAGGTGCGGTCGATTGCCAGATTTCAGTAAACTGCTTTTTACGCTGTTCGTTAACGAGCGCAACAACAAAATTGATATCCGGATACTTCTGCTTGGTACGTTGGCAAGTTTCGATAAATGGTTGAGCAATCAAACCCATCTCACCACCACGACTACCCGGCAATACAGCTAACCATTGCTTGTCTTGATCTAAGCCTAACAGCTCACGTGCATCTTGTTTGCTTGGTTCTAAAGGAATAGCATCAGCTAACGTGTGACCAACAAATTCACAGGCAACGTTGTATTTATCATAAAACGCTTTCTCAAATGGCAGGAAGGCCAAAACCAAGTCGGTTGCTTTGTCGATTTTAAAGATACGTTTAGGACGCCAAGCCCACACGGAAGGGCTCACGTAATGAACCGTTTTAATGCCGGCGTTCTTAAGATCGAGTTCAAGTCTTAGGTTGAAGTCAGGCGCATCGATACCCACAAACACATCTGGCGGGTTTTGAGTGAAATACTTTACCAGCTCTGCTTTCACTTTTAATAAGCGAGGTAAACGGCCAAGTACTTCAACTAAGCCCATGACAGCCAGCTCTTCCATCTCGAAAAGAGACTCACAACCAAGCGCCTTCATTTTTGGTCCGCCAATACCCACGAATTCAGCGTTCGGGTACTGCGATTTGATTGCTTTGATAAAACCTTCGCCAAGCGTGTCACCAGAGAGTTCTCCGACAACGATACCTACGCGCAGTGGTTCATTCGAAACAAAGTCCGTGCTGTTGGTTGCTGTTTCTTGCTGTGCCATAGTTTTCCAATTCCCTTCTTGCCTAAAACAAAAAAGATCGCCTAATGATTAGCGATCTTTTTGTTATACCAATCTGATTAAGTAATTATTGTCATACTTACGCGGATTGGTACATAACCACATCGAGTATTAACGAATAATACCGCGCTCAGAGTTCTCTAGCATTTCAAGCATAGGAACTACCGAAGTAAACTCTTTTGCCATTTCCACTAAAGCCGCTTTCGCTTCTTCAAGTGTTTTACCTGAACGGTATAGCTCTTTGTACGCTTTCTGTAGTGCACGAATTTCAGGTTTCTCAAATCCGTTACGCTTCAAGCCTACTAGGTTAAGGCCGAATGGAGCCGCGTGGTTACCCTGTGCAAGCACGTACGGCAGTACATCTTGAACAACTGCAGAACAGCCACCAATGTATGCGTAAGCACCAATTGAGCAGAATGGGTGAATCGCAGAAAGTGCCATAACACCAGCGTAGTCGCCAACCGTTACATGACCGCCAAGAATAGCGTTGTTACCAATGTGTGTGTGGTTACCAACAATAACATCGTGCGCTACGTGAGCATTAACACAAAGTAAGTTGTCATCACCAATCACTGTGGTTGCTTTGTCTTG
This sequence comes from Vibrio sp. 1F255, assembly GCF_041439145.1. Classification (NCBI taxonomy): domain Bacteria; kingdom Pseudomonadati; phylum Pseudomonadota; class Gammaproteobacteria; order Vibrionales; family Vibrionaceae; genus Vibrio; species Vibrio sp. 1F255. The sequence goes on from NZ_JBGONQ010000001.1 coordinate 90,411, forward strand.
AACCGTACCACGATGGATTTGAACCGCTTCACGAATTACGTTGCGATCACCGATCACAACTGTTGTGTCTTCGCCGCCGTATTTCTTATCTTGGTTTTCTTCACCGATAACAGCGTGTGGGAAGATACGGTTTTCTTTACCAATGGTTGTGTGACCTTTGATCACAACGTGCGACATCACTTCAGTGTCGTCTCCAATGGTCACGTTACCAGCAATGTAAGTGAAAGGCCCAACCGTCACGTTAGCACCGATAGTTACATCACCTTCGATTACTGCTGCCGGGTGAATTTTCGCTGTTTCATGAATCATATTAAAACTCTCTACGAGCACATTTAAGTTCAGCTGAACATACAACTACGCCGTCAACCTTAGCAACACCATTAAACGATGCGATGCCACGACGTTCTTTTAAAAATTCAACTTCGATAACCAGTTGGTCACCAGGTACTACTGGCTTACGGAATTTTGCTTTATCAACACTTGCAAAGTAGTAAAGCTCGTTGCCAGAAGGCGCACCAAAAGATTTAAATGCTAGAAGGCCTGTTGCTTGTGCCATTGCTTCTAAGATCAACACGCCTGGGAATACAGGAAGTTGTGGGAAGTGGCCTGTGAACTGAGGTTCGTTAACAGAGACATTCTTAATCGCAGTCAGTGTTTTTTCTTTTTCAAAGCTAGTCACACGATCAACCATTAAGAATGGGTAGCGATGAGGTAATAGTTCCTGAATTTCAGTAATGTTCATCGTTGTCTGTTCAGTAGTCAAAGTCGTATTCCTATATATATTCTTTATTTAATTAGAAGGATTATAAACGAAAAAGACTCGCTGTACGCGAGCCTTTTATTAGAAATGCTGGAATTATGATTCCGCGCTCTTCTCGATAAGTTTTTCAACGGTTTTCAAACGCTTGTTCATTTCATCAATTCGATGAACACGCGTTGCTGTTTTACGCCAATCTTTATTTGGCTGTAAAGGAATACCTGAAGAGTACATGCCTTTCTCAGTGATGCTGCGCATTACCATCCCCATACCGGTGATTGTAACGCCATCAACGATTTCAATGTGACCATTAATCACACTGCCGCCACCAATAATACAGTACTTACCTATCGTCGTGCTGCCTGCGATGATAGTACCACCCGCAAGAGCAGAACCATATCCGATGTGAACATTGTGAGCAATTTGAAGTTGGTTATCTAAGATAACGTTATCTTCAATGATTGTGTCATCTAATGCACCACGGTCAATGGTAGTACACGCGCCGATTTCTACGCGGTTACCAATGCGAACAGAACCCACTTGCGGGATCTTAACCCACTCACCTTTCTCGTTCGCATAGCCAAAGCCATCAGAGCCAATAACAGTACTTGATTGGATCAGACATCCTTCACCAATCACAACTTCATGGTAAACACTTACGTTAGCCCACAGCTTAGTGCCTGCGCCAATTTTTGCATTTTTACCAATAAAGCAACCAGCACCGATGATCACATCATCACTAAGTACTACACCAGACTCAATCACAGCGTTCGCGCCAATAGACACATTTTGTCCAATGGTTGCTTCGCTAGAGATTGAAGCAGAATCAGCAATAGCCGCTGCGGGAGCAGGAGTAGTATCAAGCGCTTGAGCAACTTTAGCAAAAGCAACATAAGGGTCATTAACCACAATCACGTTAGTCTTGCACAGTTCACGCTCACTCTCTTTAACCATAATAGCGGACGCTTTACAGTCACCTAGGTGCTTGCTGTACTTCACGTTAGAAAGGAACGTAATGTTACCTTCTTGCGCTTTATCCATCGGAGCGACTGCTGAAACGGTAATTGTACCATCTCCGTGTAGCTCTCCCCCGGTAATCGTTGCCAATTCGGCTAAAGTCAGATTCTTCATAAAACTTATTTCAGTGCTTTAATTACTTTCTCAGAGATGTTGTATTCTGGCTTGCCGTATTGCAGAGCTTGAATATCAACGATCATGTCGTAGCCTTCTTTCTCTGCAACTTTCGTTACAGCATCTTGAATCACTTTGAATAGCTTCTGCTTCTCTTGTGCTTCACGACGTTGGCTTGCTTTTTCTAGTGCTTGAGCTTTGATTTTGTACTTGCTGTCTAGTTGGCCTACTTCGATACGTAGCTTTTCAACTTCGTCAGGACCTAGTAGCTCGCCATCACGCTTAAGCTTTTCAATCTTGGTTTTCGCTTCAGCTTGAATGCTCTGTAGCTCAGCCGCTTTATCTTTGAACTCTTCCTGCATTTTTTGAAGAACAACTTCACGCTGAGGTAGAGCCTGGAATACTTGTGCAGTGTTTACATAACCCACTTTTTGCGCAGCTTCAGCAGCTGTTGCAAAGAAAGAAGAGCTAAGAACTACAAGGCCTAAACCTGCTGCTTTAATCATATTTTTCAAAATATTGTCCTTTAAATATTAGAAAGTTCTACCAATGGTAAATGTGAAGAACTCTTCATCATCACCTTCGTAAACTTTAATTGGTTTCGCTAGAGAGAAAACCAGTGGGCCCATTGGTGACATCCATTGAAGAGCGGCACCATAAGATGAACGGTAATTTGTTGGGTCAGAGTAATCGTAGTAGTACTGGCTGCCACTATTTGGTGCGCCGCGGTCTACGAACTCTGTGTCCCATACACTTGCCATGTCGAAGAAAACACTGGTTCGAATCTGGCTGCGCGCTTCATCAGAAGCAAACGGCGTTGGTACAATTAACTCTAAGCTTGCTAAGGCAACCGCGTTACCACCCACTGAATCATCAGTAGCGGTATCATAGGTTGGGTTGTTACCTGTGCTGCTTCCGTAAACGGCTTTCGGGCCAGCTGAGTTAGAACCAAAGCCACGTAGGGTTGTAAAACCACCTGCGTAGTAGTTCTCGTAGAATGGGAACAAGTTATCGTTACCATCTGTTTGACCATAACCATTACCATAGCCTAATCGGCCACGCATCAATAGTGTGAACTCATGCTTTTTGGTCAGCGGGATGTAATGTTTTACATCGTACTGCATTTTGAAGTACTGAGCATCAGAGCCTGGTACCGTCATTTTAGCGAAAGCACGTTGGTGGTTACCCTCTGTTGGGAAGAAACCACGGTTCAAGTTGTTACGCGTCCAAGAGATATTGATATCGAAGTCATCAGTTAAGATGTGCTCATCACCGTATTGGTCGATACTTCTCGCAAACTGTTCAACCTGGATATAAGTCGGTACGTTACCGATCTTGTTGTGCGTATAGCCAACACCGAACTCAATGCGGTTCAGCTCATCCATAGGGAAACCCCAGGTTAAGCTCGTACCATAACTTTGGTTGGTATAGTCGACGATGCCCGCTTCAGAGGCTTCAAATTCGTTGTAGAAGATCTTACCGCCTAAGCTCACACCATCCAGGTTCCAGTATGGGTCACGGTAGTCTAAGCTCACGTTTTTTTGGTAATCGTTCATCATGGCACTTACGCCAACACGGTTACCAGAGCCCGCAAAGTTGTCTTGTTGCAGGCCAACTTGGAAACTCACACCAGATTCAGTACCGTAGCCGACACCAAAGTTGATACTGCCTGAGTTCGCTTCCTTAACGTTGTAAACCAAATCAACTTGGTCTTCACTGCCAGGAACACGCACTGTTTGTACATCAACCGTTTCAAAGAAACCTAAACGGTTAAGACGGCTCTTACCGGTATCAATGGACTTAGAGTTAAGCCAGCTGCCTTCCATTTGACGCATTTCACGACGCAGTACTTCGTCTTTCGTTGAGTTGTTACCCGTGAATCGAATATCACGAACATAGATACGGCTGCCCGCTTCTACATTGATAACCAACGACACTTCTTTGGTCTCATCGTCAAATTCAGGAATCGTGCGAACTTGTGGGTACGCGTAGCCAGATTCACCAAGAATTCGTTTTACGTTCTCTTCCAAAGACGTTACCGAAGAACCGTTGTACGTATCGCCGTCTTCGAATGGCACTAACGCTTCGAAGTCAGCCTCACGACCGATTAATTCACCACGGAAAGAGACATCTTTAACGGTGTAGGCTTCGCCTTCATCGAGGCCAAGCGTGATGTAAACACCTTTTTTGTCTGGAGAGATCGCCACCTGCGTAGAGTCAACCTTAAACTTAAGGTAACCACGGTCAAGGTAGTAAGATTTCAGCGCTTCGATATCACCGGCTAATACTTGCTTTTGGTATTTTTCATCCGCAAGGAAATTCCACCATGCAACATCAACATTCAGATTGAAACGACTAAGCAGTTCAGAGTCAGAGAAGACTTCATTACCGATAAAGTTGATTTGCTGAATCTTAGCGGATACGCCCTCAGTAAACACAAACTTAAGGTCAGAACGGTTACGTGGCAGAGGTGTCACAACCGCTTTTACTGTCGCGTTGTACTTACCAACACTGTAGTAAAAATCTTCAAGGCCTTTTTCAATGTTACTCAGCGTAGTACGGTCAAGGGCTTCACCTTCACGAACACCAGACGCATCTAGGTTCTGCTGAAGCTGTTCTTCTTTAATCGCTTTATTACCAGAGAATGAGATGCTTGCGATGGTCGGTCGTTCTTGAACTTGAACAATCAATACACCTTCATCACGAAGGACTTTAACGTCCTCAAAGTTGCCCGAAGCATACAATGCACGAATGATCTCAGACACATCGCTTTCATCCACTTCATCGCCAATACGTACTGGCATTTTCAGTAGAGCTGCACCAAGTGCAACACGCTGTAAACCTTCGATCTTGATATCTTGAACTACAAAGTTTTGTGCTCCGTTCGCAGCCACACTAGTGGCCAATAGACTTGCGAACAGAATTTGCTTAATCGCCATACTTATTCTAATTATTCCTTGCTACTACCAATGCCTGTGAGAAACCATTCACAGACGAGTAAAATCGTTAAATATTGCCAGAGCCATCAATGAGAAGAGGATTGCCCCTCCCACTCTGTATCCCATTTCCTGAACTTTCTCAGGTACCGGTTTACGAGTAACGGCCTCAATAGCGAAAAACAGCAAATGTCCGCCATCAAGCATAGGCAGCGGAACCAAATTAATAATCCCTAAGTTAACACTAATCAGAGCCAAAAAGCCCAAGAAGTAAACCAGACCATAATCGGCGGTTGTACCTGCACCTTTAGCGATTGAAATAGGGCCACTCAAGTTGTTTAAGCCAACATCACCAACGATGAGCTTCTTAAGCATTGTCAGTGTCAATCCAATGATTTGACCTGTTTTATCAAATGCTTTTCCTACAGACTCAATTACACCAAATTGTAACTCAAAGCGATAATCTTCTGGCCATTCTGCGACTTCCGGAGCAATACCTGCATAGCCGATTGTCGAACCATCAGAAAGCTCTCGACTTTTTGGTGTCATAACCAATGACTGCTCGGCACCATTTCGCAATACGACCAAGTCCAATGATGTCATTGGATTAGCACGAATTAACTCAACAACCGACTGCCACTGTTCAATAGGTTGCCCGTTAATCTCAACAATTTTATCGCCAGCTTCAAGACCTGCATCGTATGCAGCGCCATCATCAATGATTTGAGCCAGTACGGTCGATATCTCTGGAGAATACGGTCTAAAGCCCAGCGTTGTCATTGCAGATTCAGTTTCTGGGTTGAACGACCAGTCTGAAATATCCAATGTCATTTGTTGCTCAAAGCCGATGTCGTCTTGAGAAGCAACCGTCACTGTCATGGATTGATCACCAATGTGCGATATCAACCCCATATTGACTGATTCCCAATCTGCGGTTTTGATTCCTGAAATAGATTTAAGTTCCATTCCAGTTTCAATTCCGGCTTGTGCAGCAATAGATTGTGGAGTGACTTCACCAATCACGGGCTTAACCGCGGGTACGCCAATCAAAAATACTAACCAATACGCGAACACCGCAAAGATAAAGTTGAATGCAGGGCCTGCACCCACAATCGCCGTTCGTTTCCAAAGCGGCTTCTTGTCGAAAGCGTACTGCTGTTGATCTTCAGAAAGATCGTCAACACGACCATCGAGCATCTTAACGTAGCCGCCCAGTGGAATCACTGACAAGCTGTATTCAGTACCATCACGGCCCACTTTACTCCAGATTGATTTACCAAAACCAATCGAGAATTTTTCAACTTTCACACCACAACGACGAGCGACCCAGAAGTGTCCAAACTCATGAACAGCAACCAGAATGCCAAGCGCTACGATAAAAGATGCGAAGTTCCACAGAATTCCACTCATGCTAGCTGCTCTTTAATAAATTGAATGGCTATTTGACGAGACATATTATCGAGCTCGAGAAGGCTTTCCAAGCTATCTAAACCCTCAGAGTTATGTTGTTCACATACTTTGCTCATAACGTGTTCGTTAATGACAGCAATATCGGTAAACTTCACCTGATTGTTCAAGAAAGCATCGACCGCGATCTCGTTTGCTGCATTAATGGCTGTTGTCGCATGCTGACCTAAGTAGCACGCTTCAATCGCTAACCTCAAACACGGGTAACGACTGAAATCTGGTTCTAAGAAGGTAAGCTCACCCACTTTAGTAAAGTCTAAAGGCTTAACACCCGCCTCGGTACGATTAGGGTAAGACATCGTCAAAGCGATTGGCGTTGCCATATCTGGTTCGCCCATTTGAGCAAGCACAGAGCCATCCTTGTACTGAACCATCGAGTGAATCACAGACTGCGGGTGAATGATGACCTTTAACTGCTCCTGAGAAGCATTAAATAGCCATTTCGCTTCAATGTACTCTAGCCCTTTATTCATCATAGTCGCAGAATCGACAGAGATCTTAGGCCCCATAGACCAGTTAGGGTGTGCAATTGCGCGTTCAGGAGTCACTGATTCGAGTTCAGCCACATCGGTATAACGGAAAGGACCACCAGAACCAGTCAGAAGAATATGGTTAATGCCGTTTTCTTCAAGGTTACAGCGGCCTAGGTTAGTTTGTACGTTCTGCGGAAGGCATTGGAAAATAGCATTATGCTCGCTATCGACAGGAAGCAGCTCTGCACCGTATTTTTCCACGGCGTCGATAAACAACTGCCCAGACATCACCAAAGCTTCTTTGTTTGCAAGCAAGATACGCTTGCCCGCTTTAACCGCAGACATAGTAGGAAGTAAACCAGCGGCACCAACAATCGCGGCCATTACCGTGTCCACTTCCTCTAGAGAAGCAACCTGACACATGCCTTCAGTGCCTGAAAGTACTTTTACGTTAGGGTAACTCACGGACAACACTTCAGTCAGTTGAGACGCTGCATCAGAGCAAGCCATAGCAACATAGCTTGGTTGCCACTTTTCAACTAACGCCAGCATCTTTTCAACATTCGAGCCTGCAGCCAGTGCAACCACTGAATAGAGATCTGGGTTTTGCTCAACGACTTTTAGTGTACTTGCACCAATTGAGCCGGTAGCGCCAAGGATAGTTAGATTTCGCATCACATATGACCGTAGAAATGTAATAAAGGGCAGAATCACTGCCCTTTTTTATTAGAATGCTAAATAAAGCAGAGCAAAGACAGGGAATGCAGCCGTTAAGCTATCTATTCTATCTAGTATACCACCATGACCAGGAATCAGATTACTGCTGTCTTTCACCCCAGAAACACGCTTAAACATGCTTTCAACAAGGTCACCTAGAACAGAAATAACAACGGTCACAAGGGTAATAACAATCATGTGAAGTGGGCTTGTGAATTGGATATCAAACAAATCAGCAAAGATCCAAGCCACGATCACCGCAGTAATAATGCCACCGATAAGACCTTCAATCGTCTTATTAGGGCTTACCGCTGGTGCCATTTTACGCTTACCAAAACTCTTTCCTGAAAAGTATGCGCCGCTATCTGCAGCCCAAACAAGCAAGCAAACAAACATCACCAGTTTAGCACCGTGGTAAGGATCAGCATCGATACCGTTAGCACGCAGGATAACCACACTCCAGAAGAATGGCAGCAGAGTCAGCACACCAAAGGCGTGACGAAGAAGAGAAGAGTCTTTCCATGCAGGCATAGACTTAGGATAAGTCACCGCCATGCCACTCGCGATTACCCACCAAATCGAGCCAATCGTTAGAATGGCGTAGTGAGCAGTAGACAAGTTATTAAGGCTAAATGCATCAAAAGGGATAAAAGAAAAACTTGCAGCACTAACCACAACCGTTGGAATCAACGCTAAATAACGCGATTTGCTTTCCACAAACTGAGTCCACTCCCAAAAACCCAATAGCGAGATTACCGCTAGTGAAAGAATAAATGTAGGAAGTGATAACTCGAAAATACCTAGAATAACTAGGGGAGCTAAAATCAACGCCGTAATAATTCGTTGTTTCAAACCAAAAAATCCTTATTAACTGTCCATCAAAGCTTTAATTTGCTCACCGGTGCATCCAAAACGACGCTCACGGTTAACAAACCAAGTCACAGCTTCTACTAAGCTGTCTTCATTAAAGTCTGGCCAGAATTGTTCAGTGAAATACATTTCGGCGTAAGCCAACTGCCAAAGCATAAAATTACTAATGCGGCATTCGCCACTGGTACGGATAAGTAGATCAACCTCAGGAATATCTGCCATCGTCAGGTGCTGTGTAATCATAGCTTCATCAATGTCATCTACATTAATATCGCCAGACTTTACCTGTTGAGCAATAGAGGTCATTGCTTGCTGAATATCCCACTTACCGCCGTAGTTAGCTGCAATATTAATAACCATACCCGTATTGGTGCTAGTCAAAGCTTCCGCTTCTTCTATCTTCTTTTGTAGTCGATCATTGAAACGACTTTTATCACCAATAACACGAAGTTGTAGATTATTTTTATGAAGCTTTTTAACTTCACTCGACAGCACTGAAATAAACAGTTCCATCAAGATACCGACTTCTTCTTCAGGACGACGCCAGTTTTCGCTACTAAATGCAAAAAGAGTAACGGCTTTAATGCCAAGTCTGGCTGCAGAAGAGATAGTTTTACGAACGGCTTGAACACCGTTTTTATGGCCAAAGACGCGAGGCTTGCCCTGAGCTTTTGCCCAGCGACCATTACCATCCATAATGATAGCAATGTGTTTAGGAAGAGAGTCTGTGAACGCTTGAGAATTATGCATAAAAGAGTGAATCAAATTCTAATAGTCGAACAGAGTAGCATAAAAAAACGCTGCACCGTGAGTACAGCGTTTTTCCGGAAAGAAAAGAATATGGAAAATTAAACTTCCATCAACTCTTTTTCTTTAACAGCTAGAACTTCGTCTACGTTCTTAACCGCAGCGTCAGTTAGCTTTTGAATTTCGTCTTGTGCTTTACGATCTTCATCTTCAGAGATTTCTTTATCTTTAAGAAGTGCTTTTAGATCGCCATTCGCGTCACGACGGATGTTACGGATAGCAACACGGCCACCTTCAGCTTCGCCACGAACGATTTTAACTAGGTCTTTACGACGCTCTTCCGTTAGCGGTGGAAGTGGAACACGGATAACTGTACCCGCAGACATAGGGTTTAGGCCTAGGTCAGATGTCAGGATTGCTTTTTCAACTAGAGGAGTCAGTGTTTTATCAAACACTGTAATAGCTAGTGTACGTGCATCTTCAGCGATAACGTTAGCTACTTGAGTCAAAGGCGTTGGAGCACCGTAGTACTCAACAGTAAGACCAGAAAGTAGGCTCGGGTGCGCACGGCCTGTACGAATCTTTTGCAGGCTGTTTTTTAGTGCATCAACACTTTTTACCATGCGCTCTTGAGCGTCTTTTTTGATTTCGTTAATCACAATTTCACCTTGATTATGTTCTTTCTTCAAGAAAGCTTTTTATTTGGAGTGATAAGGATAAGCTTACCAAGGTACAACACCTCAGTAAGCCCGAAAAATTAGTCAGCGTCGCTGATTAATGTACCTTCAGTTTCACCCATAACCACGCGACGTAGTGCGCCTGGTTTATTCATGTTAAATACACGGATTGGCATTTTGTGATCACGTGCTAGCGTAAATGCAGCCAAGTCCATTACTTTAAGTTCTTTATCAAGAACCGTGTTGTAAGACAACGTATCATACAACTCTGCGTCTGGGTTTGCTACAGGGTCAGAAGTAAATACACCATCTACTTTTGTCGCTTTTAGAACTACGTCAGCTTCGATTTCGATACCACGTAGACATGCAGCAGAATCCGTAGTGAAGAATGGGTTACCCGTACCAGCAGAGAAGATCACAACGCGACCTTGACGTAGTTGGCTGATTGCATCTGCCCAGTTGTAGTCGTCACACACACCTTTAAGAGGGATTGCAGACATTACACGTGCGTTTACGTAAGCACGGTGAAGAGCGTCACGCATTGCAAGGCCGTTCATTACCGTTGCAAGCATACCCATGTGGTCACCAACAACGCGGTTCATGCCAGCTTCAGCAAGACCAGCACCACGGAACAAGTTACCGCCACCGATAACAACACCAACTTGAACGCCTAGTTCAACCAATTCTTTTACTTCTTGAGCCATACGATCAAGGATCGTTGGGTCAATACCAAAACCTTCTTCGCCTTGTAGCGCTTCACCGCTAAGTTTTAACAGAATACGTTGATACACTGGTTTAGGGTTCGTAGTCATGGAGTTTACCTTCCAAAGAGTTGATGATTAACAGTCATGGATAAAAACTGAAGAGCTCAGTTTGCATTCATAACAGCTAAAAGTCGGAAATAATTCATTATTCATAAAAAGACCGCAGCATTTGCCACGGTCTTTTTCAAACAATACGCTAAGGATTAACCTTTTTGTACCGCAGCAACTTCGTCAGCGAAGCTCATTTCAGCCGCTTTCTCGATGCCTTCACCAACTTCTAGACGTACGAAGTCAGATACTGAAGCGCCTTTCTCTTTCAGGATAGCGCCAACAGTTTGCTTAGGCTCCATGATGAAAGCTTGACCAGTTAGAGAGATTTCGCCCGTGAATTTCTTCATACGGCCAACAACCATTTTCTCTGCGATTTCAGCTGGTTTGCCTTCGTTCATAGCGATTTCAACTTGAACTGCTTTTTCTTTCTCAACTACGTCTGCAGGTACGTCTTCTGGGTTTAGGAACTCAGGACGTGATGCAGCAACGTGCATTGCAACGTGCTTAAGCGTTTCAGCTTCGCCTTCACCAGCAACAACAACACCGATTTTCTCGCCGTGACGGTAAGAAGCTAGTGCAACACCTTCAACGAATTGTACGCGACGGATGTTGATGTTTTCACCGATCTTAGTTACTAGTGCAATACGCGCTTCTTCAAATTTAGCTTGAAGAGCAGCGATTTCTAGACGTTCTGCTAGAGCAACTTCAGCAACTTCGTTAGCGAATGCAAGGAAACCTGCATCTTTAGCTACGAAATCAGTTTGGCAGTTAACTTCAAGAAGAGCAGCTGCGCCGTTTGCTTCTTTGATGATGATTGCGCCTTCAGCAGCAACGTTACCAGCTTTTTTAGCTGCTTTCGCTGCGCCAGATTTACGCATGTTTTCAATTGCTAGCTCGATGTCGCCTTCAGCAGCAACAAGTGCTTTTTTACATTCCATCATGCCCGCAGCTGTGCGTTCACGAAGTTCTTTAACTAGAGCTGCAGTTACAGTTGCCATTCTCTATTCCTCAGTAAATTCTAAAAAAGATAAAAAACAGGGGCCTAATTAATTGGCCCCTGATATTGACTGTATTCAGTCCGTTAAGCCACCGATTATGACCGCTTAATATGAACTAAATATGGCTCAGAGCCGCTATTATTCAGCTTCTACAAAACCGTCTTTTTCAGCAGCTACAGCAGCAACATCTTTGTTACGACCTTCTTTAACCGCGTCTGCAGCAGCGTTTAGGTAAAGCTGTACTGCACGGATTGCATCATCGTTACCTGGGATAACGAAGTCAACGCCGTCTGGGTTAGAGTTAGTATCAACTACAGCGTAAACTGGGATACCTAGGTTGTTTGCTTCTTTAACTGCGATGTGTTCGTGATCAGCATCGATTACGAATAGAGCGTCTGGAAGGCCGCCCATGTTCTTAATACCACCAAGAGATTTCTCTAGCTTCTCCATTTCACGAGTACGCATTAGAGCTTCTTTCTTAGTAAGCTTGTCGAAAGTACCGTCTTGAGCTTGCGCTTCAAGTTCTTTCAGACGCTTGATAGACTGACGAACAGTTTTGTAGTTCGTTAGCATACCGCCTAACCAGCGGTTGTTAACGTAGAACTGGTTGCTGTTGATAGCAGCTTCTTTAACAGCTTCAGATGCAGCGCGCTTAGTACCAACAAAAAGAACTTTACCTTTCTTCTCGCCAACTTTAGCAATTTCAGCTAGAGCGTCGTTGAACATTGGTACAGTTTTTTCTAGGTTGATGATATGTACTTTGTTACGAGCACCAAAGATGAATGGCTTCATTTTTGGGTTCCAGTAACGAGTTTGGTGACCGAAGTGAACACCAGCTTTAAGCATATCGCGCATTGATACAGTTGCCATTTTAAAATCCTCTATGGGGTTAGGCCTCCACATCCCCCATGAATCCGACCCCTAACAACTAACCACTTTTCAGCCGTTATCTATGTTGTTGAGGCACCCCGGAACATGTGTCGGAATGTGTGTGATTTAAAGAAATAAGTTAGTGGACACAAAGCTTGTTTCGCCAAGTGGAGAAAACAGTCCTGATGTCCGGCGCGCTTTATACCATATTTTGTCTATCTATGGCTAGAAAAAATTCTAAAAATGGCGACTGCTATACTGAACCGTGGCGGCGAATTTCCTCTGTAAAATAGTGTCCTATTCAAATCACGCTGCACCATTAAACCGAACATTATCCACTCAGATTGAGCAGTATCCACCAATATTGTACGGACATGGTAATGTTGCGCTAAAATGCTGCACTGATAGAATAGCCCCAATATGCACACTTAGGTGCTACCAAATTAAGAGATATGCAATGGCTGTAAAAATTAAAACTGCTGAAGAAATCGAAAAAATGCGCGTTGCCGGCAAACTGGCCGCTGAAATTCTAGAGATGATTGAACCTCACATCCAAGTAGGTACAACGACAGAAGAACTGAACAAAATCTGTCACGAGTACGCTCTAGAAAGAGGCGCATACTCAGCACCACTTGATTACCACGGTTTCCCTAAGTCAATCTGTACGTCTATCAACCACATCGTGTGTCACGGCATTCCAGCATCACAAGATGAGACAGGTAGCACAGGTCAATTCAAACCTGCAGTATTGAAAGATGGCGATATTCTAAACGTTGATATAACTGTGATTGTTCCTGATGATGAAAATGCAGACCTAAGCGTTCGTCCACAAGGTTACCACGGTGACACCTCTAAGATGTTCCTTGTTGGTGAGGTTTCACCGGCAAACAAGCGTCTATGTATGGTTGCTCAAGAAGCACTTTACGAAGGCATGCGCCAAGTTAAGCCAGGTGTTCAACTTGGTCAAATCGGTACTGCTATCGAGAAGTACATCAAAACAAACAACAAGAACAACCCACGCGCTAAGTTCTCTATTGTTAAAGATTACTGTGGTCACGGCATTGGTTCTGAATTCCACGAAGATCCACAAGTAGTTCACTACAAGAACAGCGATCGCACCGTGCTAAAAGCAGGCATGTGCTTCACTATCGAGCCAATGATCAACGCGGGTAAGTTTGGCTGTCGTCTTGATGACGAAGATAGCTGGACAGTATACACAGCAGACAGCAAGAACTCGGCTCAATGGGAGCACACTCTGGTTGTAACTGATACTGGTTGTGAAGTACTAACACTGCGCAGCGATGATACAATCCCACGTATCATGAAGAACGCTTAGTTCACCGAACTGAGCGCATCAGCCTTTTAAAAATATCCTCGCATTGTCGAGGATATTTTTTATCCACTCAATTTCGATTTTCCATCAGCTTCTGTTAAATTGTTTACTATTCTCATTTGCTTGCACGGATAGCAGACTATGCCTTATCAATGCCCTCTTACGTTCAATGACGAACAAATTGAAATCTGCGAATTAAAAAATCAGCTCGAGATCTTCACGCAGTATCAAAAAAATGAATTTCTGAACCACCATCCCGTCACCGATTTGGTTCTACTGCGCTCCGAATACATGGATTTACTTCTCAATCGTTTGTGGGAAAATTTCGGATTCAACAAACTGCCTCATATTTCACTTGTCGCAGTGGGTGGTTATGGTCGTGGCGAACTGCATCCTTTGTCTGACATTGATATTCTCATTGTCTCGCAAAAAACACTACCACCAGCTCTTGGTGAAAAGGTCAGTCAATTCATTACTCTACTTTGGGATTTAAAGCTCGAAGTTGGCCATGCTGTGCGAACTATTACTGAGTGTCTCGATATCGGCACCGATGATTTAACCGTCGCGACCAACCTACAAGAGTCGCGATTGTTATGTGGTAGTGAAGACACTTTCCAAGAACTAAAACTGAAGATTCATTCCGATTCATTTTGGCCAAGTGAGACGTTTTACAAAGCCAAGATTCAAGAACAGAGAGAGCGTCATGCTCGCTACCACGACACCACCTATAATTTAGAACCGGACATCAAATCGACTCCGGGAGGGCTCAGAGACATCCATACCCTGAGCTGGGTTGCGCGTCGCCACTTCGGCGCGACCTCTTTGTTAGAGATGAGCAAATACGGCTTTCTGACCGATGCTGAATATCGTGAGCTCGTTGAGTGCCAAGATTTTTTATGGCGTGTTCGCTTTGCATTGCATATTGAACTGCGCCGTTACGACAACCGTTTAACGTTCGCGCATCAAGCTCAAGTCGCTGAACATCTGGGTTATACGGGTGAAGGAAACCGTGGTGTTGAGATGATGATGAAAGAGTTCTACCGAACCCTTCGTCGTGTTGCTGAACTGAATAAGATGCTGCTTAAGCTGTTCGATCAAGCGATCATCAATGGCGGTCAAACCCAAGACGCTGAAATTCTCGATAGTGATTTCCAACGTCGAGGTTCGTTGATCGAAGCGCGCAAGCCTGCCCTATTCCAAGCAAGACCAGAAACGATTCTCGATATGTTTATCCATATTGCCAATGACTCGACTATCGAAGGGGTAAGTCCACCAACACTGCGACAACTGCGTACGGCACGCCGTCGATTGAACCGATTCCTGCATACCATTCCTGAAGCTCGTGACAAGTTCATGGATCTAGTTCGCCACCCTAATGCCCTGCACAAAGCCTTTAGCTTAATGCACAAATTGGGCGTGCTCTCTGCGTACTTACCGCAGTGGAGCCAGATCGTTGGTCAGATGCAGTTTGACCTATTCCATGTTTACACCGTGGATGAGCACAGTATCCGCCTGCTCAAGCACATCAACCGCTTTGGTCAAATCGAAAACCACGATAAGCACCCTATCTGCTGTGAAGTCTATCCTCGAGTACAGAAGAAAGAGTTGCTGATCCTTGCCGCTATCTTCCATGACATCGGCAAAGGCCGCGGCGGAGACCACTCTGAGATAGGTGCGGTTGAGGCTTACTCTTTCTGTATTGAACACGGGCTATCGAAGCCTGAAGCCAAACAAGTCGCGTGGTTGGTACAAAATCACCTATTGATGTCAGTAACGGCTCAACGTCGTGATATCTACGACCCAGATGTGATCACCGAATTCGCCAAAAAAGTGCGTGATGAAGAATCACTCGAGCTACTGGTTTGTTTAACCGTTGCCGATATCTGTGCGACTAACCCTGAGCTATGGAACAGTTGGAAACGAACCCTGTTAGCTGAGCTGTTCCACTCAACGCAGCGAGCACTGCGCCGCGGCTTGGAAAACCCTGTCGATGTCAGAGACCGTATTCGTCACAACCAACAAATGGCATCAGCACTGCTGCGTAAAGAAGGCTTCACCGCTCGTGAGATTGAAGTGTTGTGGCAACGCTTTAAGGCCGATTATTTCTTGCGTCACACACATAAACAAATCGCTTGGCACTGTGAGCACTTACTTCGCCTAGAAGACCCAAGCCAACCGTTAGTGCTGATCAGTAAGAAAGCGACGCGCGGTGGCACAGAAGTGTTCGTTTATTGTAAAGACCAAGCAGCACTGTTTGCGACCGTGGTTGCCGAACTCGACAGACGTAACTTTAACGTTCATGACGCGCAGGTCATGGTTAGCAAAGATGGTCATGTTTTGGATACCTTTATCGTACTAGACCAGCACGGCGAAGCGATTGATGAAGCAAGACACAAAGCCGTTGCTAAACATCTGACTCATGTATTGACTGATGGCCGCCCGACTAAGATTAAGACGCGTCGCACGCCACGTAACTTGCAACACTTTAAGGTCAAAACCTTAGTTGAGTTCCTACCAACCAAGAGCAAGAAACGTACCTTGATGGAGTTAAGAGCTCTTGATACGCCGGGGTTATTGGCTCAAGTCGGTGCAACCTTTGCGGAGCTAGACATCAACTTGCACGGTGCCAAAATCACCACCATAGGTGAGCGAGCAGAGGATCTGTTTATTCTGACCAGTGAAGCGGGAGGAAGGCTGTCTGAAGAACAAGAACAGGCACTAAGAGAACGATTAACCGAGCACGTTTCTGAACTCGCACCTTAGAAAGCGAATTCAGTCTAAAAACAGGTTTAATAACCAAATAAGTGTGGGCAAAGATAGAGAGCGATCTTGCCCACAACTTACAATCAATTCACAGATATCAACTATCTAGCTCGTCGTTAGGCTGCTACATTGATCAAGTCAATTACATAAAAGTATTACATTCATAACCTAGAGGTCGCTTATGTATCCAAACCTCACTGGCTTAGGTATCCACGAACCTAAACAGATTGAACGTTACTCCCTTCGCCAAGAAGCGCACAAAGATATCCTGAAGATTTACTTTCGTAAGCAGAAAGGGGAACTGTTCGCGAAAAGCGTTAAATTTAAGTACCCACGACAAGTAAAAAGTGTGCTTGTTAGCGGTGGCAATAATCAATACAAAGAAGTGACAGAGATTAACCGCAACCTCACTCTTGTGATTGATGAACTCAACAAAATCACCAAACCGACGCCAACGGCTGAGGTGGATGTGAAGCAGAAGATCCTTACCGACTTACGCCATCTAGAGAAAGTGGTATCAAGCAAGATCGCTGAGATCGAAGCTGATCTTGAAAAGCTAAAATGATCCCGCGACTAACTATTACTGTTAACTAACCAACATTAGTTATGCCGTTAAGGTTATACAGATACAAAAAGGGCTGATATCACTATCAGCCCTTTGTTTTTTATTCTATTTTCTCTATTCACTTAGACTGGAGATTGCCTAAACACGCGAGACTTACTTAGACAAGCAAGTTTGAGCATCGATTAAGTTAGTATCCCACTCAAAGGTTTCAAACAACCTTAGCCAAGTTTCATCAAGGTTGGCCTTCATCACCAACTCTTCTTTTGTGAAAGGATGGATAAAGCGAAGCTCAGAAGCGTGCAACAACAAACGATGCGAATCTAAATCATCACGGAACAGTCGATTGTGCTTACCATCACCATGTGAAGTATCACCGACAATCGGATGTCTTAGATGAGCCATGTGACGACGCAGCTGATGTTTGCGACCTGTCTTTGGCATCATCTCAACCAAGCAGTAGCGGCTCGTAGGAAAGCGTCCTGTTGAATATGGCACTTCTACTTTTGCTAGCGGTTCATAGACTGTCACTGCCTCTTGCGCTTCTTTGTCTTCTTTCGCGAACTTATCTGCGATCTTATCCAGCTCAACCTTAAGTGCATAATCGAGCGTATCGCCCTCTTCTATCCAACCACGGACAATCGCATGATAGGTTTTTTGCATCTCATGATTAGCGAACATTGGCATCACCTGTGAAGCAACCTCACTCGACAACGCAAACACCAACACACCCGATGTCGGTCTGTCTAAGCGGTGTAATGGAAATACATGCTGACCAATTTGATCGCGCAATGTCTGCATAACAAATTGCGTTTCGTGTTTATCCAACCATGAACGATGCACTAGCATGCCAGCGGGCTTATTCACCGCGACAAAGTACTCATCTTGATAAATGATCTCTAACATTACGCACATACCTCATCAATGCTCTGAATTGTCACTAGCAGTTCGACTTTGTCTGCCTCATTTTTCCACACTTCACCAAAATAAGGATGGATAGCAAAGCCTTTCGGTAGGCTCATTTGGGCATCCATCATTGCGTTGATCTTAACGATAAAGATCCACTGCAACCACTCTTCCGGTTGTAACGAATCAATCCCGAAAGGTTCAACGCTCGCCAGAGCTTCATCCGAAGGCGGAAGCGTGCTCCATAGCGAACATTGGCGCATTTGTTCTTCTAGTTGTTGAAGTAAAAGAGGTAACTTTGTGGCTGCTGTCATTTTTCACCAAGTTATTTATCTAGTGACCTTGAAATTGGGGCATAGAGTACCATCTATTTAGGAAAGAAAGTTAGGAGCTTTATTACTATGGAAACGATTAACACGCTCACTCAGTTACTAAAGAATAGCGGTTGCCAGTACGATATCTACGACCTAGGTCGCCGTATTCAGAAGATCGACAACACCTTATTCTCTGATGTTGAGCAAGGGAAACAGCCGTACCCATTTCCACTTCAGAAACAAGCTCACTTAGCGATTAGTTACTGGAACGAACACAAGCAACCTTGGATCTGGTTCCTAAAATTCAAACTGGACGAAAGAGGCCTATTACATCAAGGTGATGTCGGCAATTTCCTTAAGTTTGTTATCGAAGCGATGGGCACACGTTTGAACGGTGAGATCAGCGAAGAGCAACAACAAAAGCTGTCAAACAACCCATATACCTTCAAGCCTTCAGAAGACAAAATGGCCGTGTTCCATAGCCAAGTAAGAGCAGGTTTAGACCTTGCAACGAGCCAATACTACGAACACGCTCAACACTACTTCACAGGCGATCTAGGCTGGGACAACTGGAAAACCGTTGGCCTACAAGGCATCACTGATATGTGTGCTTGTTTAGGCAGCCAACAAAATGGTGTCGCGATTCGCAAAGCATTGAATAAGCTGCCTTCAGAACCTCTATACGCGACTCTCGGGGCGCTTGAGCATACGCAAATCAATGACAAGCTCGCTCAACGCTTACAAGAAATGGCAGAGAATGAGATTAACAGTCAAGAGCCAGATCTGTTCTTACTGTCAGCACTGGTACGTGCCCTTTCTGGCGCAGAGCAAAGCACAACCAACGCCGTAATTAACCAAGTTCTGGCTAGCCCGCGCTTAAGCCACCAAGAAGTATTGATTGGTTTGGCTGGTCGCAGCTGGCACGCACTGCAAGATCCTGCGATTGCTGAGCAGTTCTTGCTGCGTCTCGCACAAACGGGCAACCAAAACTTGTTCAATCAGTTATTTGCAGATTTAGTGATGATTCCGACACTGAGAATGGTATTTTTACCATTATTGAACTCGAACCCATCACCAGAACTCGCCAATGCACTTGTAGAATTACAACAAGCGGCTAAGTCGCAATAGATACCAGACAGAACAGCTCAGTAGCTCATAACAAAAAGCTCAAATCACGAACAGAATAGAGAGATAAAAGGAAGTATGGATTAAATGATAGATAACTTATTGGCTATTTTGATGCTGTGCTTCTTTTGCTTTCTGTTTTGGCAACAGCGCAGGCAATCCGAGCTTGCGAAAGCTGCCATTGCGAGAAAATGTAAAGAGCTCGACTTACAGCTATTAAGTGTTGCCTTTAGTGGTCATAAACTTAAGATGCGCCATGAGCTCACCACCATTTGGCGCTGGCACACCGTGTATCAATTTGAGTTTTCAGCGTTAGGTGATGACCTGTACCAAGGGAAACTGACCATGGTGGGCTTCCGTTCTATGCGGTTTGAGCTACAGCCTCATAGAATGTAACGTCGCAATACGCGGTATAACTATATTCATGATAAGGGCCAAACTGATCTTGTTTGGTCTCTTTAAATGCAAAGCCTAACTTTTCAAGTAACTTAATTGATGGGTTATGACCAACATTAACGGTCGCGACAACATTCGTTAGGTGTTCTTCAAAACAAACCAAACTAAAGAAAGGTTTTAGCACTTCACTAGCAAGGCCTTGATTCCAAAACTCCTTGTCCAGAATAAATCCCAGTTCATGCTTCCCTTCTTCAGACGAAACAAACAAATGCCCGAGGTATTCGCGGGTTTGGTTGTGGATAATGGCTCGGCAAAAACCAACGTTGTCGTTCAGTATTTCTTGAAATAGGTGTTTTGCAGAGGCAATAGAATGCGGCCCGTTCATTTCAGCACGATTGATGGGGCAGCAATTCAACTTGATAAAGTCATGTTCTAACTGCTCGGTATAAGGTACCAACAGCGTTCTTGAAGTTGCTATCGTCATAAAACACTCCTTGTGTTGACCATTAGCAGAAAAGCAGATGTCGCGTGCTTAGATAAAAGCTCCTGAATTAAAGAGAGCCCCTAGATAGAGAAAAAGCCTTAGGAAAAGAAAAGCCCCGACACCGAAGTGTCAGGGCTAGGGTCTTACTCGCAGCAGTCCGGCTACTAATTAATGCTCCATGCATCATCCATAATAGTGGCTGTAATCCTTCAGCTCTTTCCTTTACTTCGCCGTCCTAGCGGTGTCCAATCATCCTGAAAGCTAACAATCCTAGTTAGCGCACATCACTTGTTCCGTGAGCGGTGTCCTTTACATCGTCCTGATGCTAATCCAACCCTTTAATCCTAAAGGTGTCCATTGTCATTCCGTTGCAGCTAACTTCCTGTTAACTGACTGTATCCCTACAATGTCCTTACGCTCCATGCTTGATCACTCAATCCTAAGTAACCAAATCTTCATCCTGAAGATAACCAAATCCTTGGTGCTTTCCTGTTCCGTGTCAGAATCCTTCCGACAAGGTTTAATTTACGCGATTTAGGATTTCGGACAATAGATTTGCATCACATTTTGAATTCAAGAAAGTTGTTAATTATATAAAACAATTAAAATTCAACACCTTAACCATGTGCACATCAATCTCTCTAGCGATGTATTCGTGTTATCTCACAACCTTTGTAAGAGATCTCTCACAAGCCATGGGCGGTTTTATGATTCGCTATCATTCACCAGAGCGAGTAAAATGACTAAAGACTAAAAATGGAGATCAACATGCTGACAAAAGATGTTTCTGAAGAGTTGAAATCAGTGCTTGAAGGACTGCAAGCGCAAGGGAAAGAGCCGACAGTTGCTTTAGTTAAGGCTCGTATGAGCACATCCGTTCCGATGCCCGCTTTAATCACGACCATCAAGAGCTGGAAAAGCGCAAATCGTGTTCCTAAAGTTGAAGTCGCGACACAAGAAGAGCCAGCACTTGATCGTGTTAGCCAACTGGAAAAGCAAATCCTTGAGCTCACTGCTCGCGTTGCCATGCTTGAAGCTAAACTAACTGATCAATAAGGCAACTGAGCAATAAGTTGACCGATAAATAAGCTAACAGAGAAATAGAACACTATGAAGATATGGGTTGATGCGGACGCTTGTCCAAAGGTTATCCGAGAAACAATCGTACGCGCAGCTGAGCGCACAGGGGTTGAATGTACCTTTGTGGCAAACCATCTGGTTCCCGTTCCTAAACGCAATAACATTCACTCAATTCAAGTGCCAAGCGGGTTTGATATTGCTGATGATGAAATCGTAAAGCGCACTGAACCCGGCGATCTTGTGATTACATCCGATATCCCTCTGGCTGACGAAGTGATCACTAAAGGTGGGCAAGCACTCAGCTCTCGTGGTGAGCTTTACACCAAAGAGACCATTAAAGCGCGTCTGAACATTCGTGACTTTATGGATACCATGCGCTCAAGTGGCATCCAAACGGGTGGACCAAGTGCCCTTTCTCAAACCGACCGTCGTGAGTTCGCAAACCACTTAGATAGAATTCTAGCCAAACGCTAGCTGGCTCATCCGAGCTTAACCTAGTTCTATCTCTCCATAAAAAATCAAAAAACCTGCAAACAATGCAGGTTTTTTTAATATCAATTAGAAGAAGGTTTCCCCTACTCTACAACTAAGGCGTGTAGTACGTTGCAGCGCCTGGACCTACTGGTAGACCGAATACGAATACCCATAGGTAGAACAAGATGCTCCAACCAAACATGAATACCATTGAGTAAGGCAACATTGTCGCGATCAGTGTACCGATACCTAGGTTCTTCATGTAGCGAGTTGCTACGGCAAGGATAAGACCGAAGTAGCTCATCATTGGTGTAATGATGTTGGTTGTTGAATCACCGATACGGTAAGCCGCTTGAATCGTTTCAGGTGCGTAGCCTACTAGCATTAGCATTGGAACGAAGATTGGCGCTGTTACTGCCCACTGTGCAGAAGCTGAACCAATCATCAGGTTAATGAAACCACACATTAGGATGAATGCGAAGAACAACATTGGACCCGTTAGGCCGATATCCTGAAGGAATGTTGCGCCGCCTACAGCAACCACTTGACCAAAGTTCGTCCACTTAAAGAAAGCAACAAACTGTGCAGCAAAGAATACAAGAACGATGTACATGCCCATTGAAGACATCGACGTTGCCATTGCATTAATCACATCACGGTCATTCTTCATTGAACCGGTAATTTTGCCGTAAACAAAACCAGGAATAGCAAAGAATACAAAGATAAACGCGACGATACTTTTCAGGAATGGAGAGCCTGAAATCGTGCCCGCCTCTGAACGTAGAACACCGTCAGCAGGAACAACAGTCCAAGCTAAAAGCGCACTCACGATTAATACAGCGACACCCGCCAATCTAAGGCCTTTCTTCTCAATAGCAGTAAGCTTACCCATTGAGTCATTTGAAAGATCTTCAGACGCGTCTTCGACATTGTATTTACCCAGTTTAGGTTCAACAATCTTCTCTGTTACCAATGCGCCGGCAATCGAGATAAAGAAGGTCGAAATAAACATGAAGTACCAGTTTGATTCAGGGCCAACAGAGTAAGATGGATCAAGCATTTGTGCTGCTGTTTCTGTGATACCAGAAAGCAGTGGATCAACCGTACCGATAAGTAGATTTGCAGAATAACCACCAGATACACCAGCAAATGCTGCCGCTAGACCTGCTAATGGGTGACGACCCAATGAGTGGAAAAGCATTGCTGCAAGAGGGATAAGTACTACGTAACCCAGCTCTGAAGCCGTGTTAGAGATAATACCGGCAAATACCACGGTTACAGTAACCATGCGCTGAGATGCGCCCATTACCATGCCGCGCATTGCCGCAGATAATAGACCTGAGTGCTCAGCAATCGCAACACCTAGCATTGCAACAAGTACAGTACCAAGTGGCGCAAAGCCAACAAAGTTCGAAACTAGATTCGTTACGATGAGTTGTAAGCCTTCAGCATTAAGTAAGCTTACAACGTGGATCATACCATCAGCAGCACGACCACTAGCACCTTCAGGGCGAGGGTCCATGACAGACACTTCAAAGTAACCAGCAATACCTGAAGAAACTAGGATTGCGACACAGAAGATAGCAAAAAGAGTGATTGGGTGGGGTAAAAGGTTCCCCAAATATTCAACGCTGTCTAAAAAGCGTGTGAAAATAGGTTTTTTTGGTGCGTTGTTTTTTATTGAAGCAGATGAACTCATCTGTTCCCTCCTTGTGTAGTGATTCCTGTGCAATTGTGACAAAGATGTTCAAATTGCCAGCGAAGGGTACGCGACAAAAATATCAATTAGAAATTCAAAATGTTACAAAGTGTGTAACAAACGACGACTTTTAACTCTATTTTAACAATTAATTAGCAAATAAATCTATATTAAACACAAAAACTAGATTTATAATTTACAACAACGCATTCACTAGAAATATAACTCACAACATAACCCATTGATTCACTTGAAAATAAAATACATCGTACGTTAAATACACACTCGATATCCGGTTAAGTTCCTCTCGAAGGAAAAGAAAAACAGACAAATGAATGAAGTTTGACTTTCCCCTCGTTTTTACACACATGTCACATCATATTGACGGTTATTTTTGAACCGCTTTAAATCTTGGATTGGATTTACAGATCACATAGTGACGCCCTCTACGCTTAACTATCTGGCAATCAGGGTGACGGCTTTTCGCACTTTTAAGTGATTTAACAACTTTCATTATTTAGCTCCCTTACCTAATTGACCAAAACGACGAGTGAAGTTCGCAACGCGTCCCTCTTTATGTAGCACTCGTTGTTTGCCCGTATAGAAAGGATGCGACTTTGGCGACACCTCAATCGTGAAGTAAGGGCAAGTATTGCCGACTTCCCATTCGATAGTACGGTCTGTTTTTAGCGTTGAGCCGATTAAGAAGTACTCATCGACACTGGTGTCATGAAAAACCACGGGACGGTAATCTGGATGGATATTCGGTTTCATTGTATTCCCCTTAAATAACCAACTTGATATGTTATAACACTACAAGTGACAATTGTTATCAAAAGAAAAACAAGCGATTTTATGATATTTTTCCGTCTTAATCGTAATCAGAGAACACCCAACTATGTACACAATTGAACCTGTTGGCTTTATTGAGTCTCCTTATAAAGAGAAGTTCGCTGTGCCAAGGCAGCCCAGGTTGGTACCCACATCCACCTCAAGAGTCAGATTGGTTGATGCAGCAAACTGCCTTGAGTCTGTTCGTGATATAGAGCAATTTAGCCATGTTTGGTTACTATTTCTGTTCGACAAGAACCTTGAAGCAGGCTGGAAACCAACTGTGAGGCCACCTCGCCTTGGCGGGAATGAACGTATTGGTGTATTCGCGTCACGTGCCACATTCAGACCAAATGGAATTGGCATGTCTGCGGTTGAACTAAAAGGTGTGTCTCAAGAGAAAGGACAGACTTGGTTGGATCTCGGCAGCGTCGACTTAGTAGACGGTACACCGATCATCGACATCAAGCCTTATATCCCCTATTCAGATTCGATTCCGGATGCATTGGGAGGGTTTGCCGCCGATGAACCAGAAGTGCTCGACGTTAACTTTTCGCAGCAAGCGCAAAGTAAGCTCGCAAGCCATCCACAAGCGCGCCATATCATTCAGGTGATCAAAGAAGTATTAGGCCAAGATCCGCGACCTGCCTATAAAAAAGGCAAGCCTGACAACAAGGAATATGCGGTAAATTTGTTCAATCTTAACGTGAAATTCGTGGTTGAAACGCTTTTCATCAATGTAACTGACATTGAACGCTTTTGAGATCCCAAATAGGCTGATATTATATGCGGCTATATCAGATTTGCTGTGGTTACGAACGACAGCAAGTTTTCTTTTATCAATGATGAAACGGATACCATAGAATGCGTACCAGTAACTACCTTCTTTCTACTCTGAAAGAGACTCCAAACGACGCAGAAGTTATCAGCCACCAGCTGATGCTACGTGCAGGTATGATCCGTAAGCTAGCTTCAGGTTTATATACTTGGCTACCTACTGGTCTACGTGTACTGCGTAAAGTCGAAAATATCGTTCGCCAAGAGATCGATAATGCAGGTGCCGTTGAAATCTTGATGCCCGTAGTTCAACCGTTTGAGCTTTGGGAAGAGACTGGCCGTTCTGAAAAGATGGGGCCTGAGCTACTTCGTTTCACAGACCGTCACTCTCGTCCATTTGTTCTTAGCCCAACAGCTGAAGAAGTGGTAACGAGTCTAGTACGTAACGAGATCAGCTCTTACAAACAGCTACCTCTAAATCTGTACCAAATCCAGACTAAATTCCGTGATGAGCGCCGCCCTCGTTTTGGCGTAATGCGTGCACGTGAATTCTCTATGATGGATGCGTACAGCTTTGATATCGACAAAGAAGGCTTAGAAAAGTCTTACCAAGCGATGCACGATGCTTACTGTAAAGCATTCGACCGCATGGGCCTTGAATACCGCCCGGTATTAGCAGACTCTGGCGCAATCGGCGGCAGCGGCTCTCAAGAGTTCCACGTTCTTGCTGAAAGCGGCGAAGACCTAATCGCATTCTCTTCTGAATCTGATTACGCAGCGAACATCGAGAAAGCAGAAGCACTAGCTCCTACTGAAGAAGTTGCAGCGCCTACTCAAGAGATGGAATTGGTTGATACGCCAAACGCAAAAACAATCGCAGAACTTGTAGAGCAGCACGGTCTAGCAATCGAGAAGACAGTTAAGACTCTATTCGTTAAAGCATCTGATGAAGTAGAAGCAGATATTATTGCTCTAATCATCCGTGGTGACCACGAGCTTAACGAAGTGAAAGCAGAAAACCTTCCACAGGTTGCTTCTCCGCTAGAGATGGCTTCTGAAGAAGAAATCCGCGCACTTGTTGGTGCAGGTCCTGGTTCACTTGGACCTGTTGGCCTAGAGCTACCATTCATCGTTGACCGCTCTGTTGCTGTAATGAGCGACTTTGGCGCTGGTGCAAACGTAGATGGTAAGCACTACTTCGGCATCAACTGGGGTCGTGACGTTGAGCTGGCTCAAGTTGAAGACCTACGTAACGTAGTTGAAGGCGACCTAAGCCCATGTGGTCAAGGTACTATTCAGCTTAAGCGTGGTATCGAAGTTGGTCACATCTTCCAACTAGGTAATACTTACTCTAAAGCAATGAACTGTAACGTGCTTGGTCCTGATGGTAAGAGCGTAATCCTAGAAATGGGTTGTTACGGTATCGGTGTTTCACGTGTTGTTGCATCTGCTATCGAGCAAAACCACGATAAATTCGGTATCACTTGGCCAGACGCACTAGCGCCGTTCCAAGTTGCTATCGTACCAATGAACATGCACAAATCTGAGCGCGTTAAAGAAGCAGCTGAGAAGCTATACGCTGAATTAACAGCTATGGGTATCGAAGTTTTATTCGATGACCGTAAAGAGCGCCCTGGTGTTATGTTTAAAGATATCGAGCTTGTGGGTATCCCTCACACTATCGTTATCGGCGATCGCAGCATGGACGAAGGTAACTTCGAATACAAAAACCGTCGTACTGGTGATAAAGAAGCTATCGCAATGGACACGGTTATCGAGCACCTTAAGGCTCAACTAGCTTAGTAATCCGATTACTGACTAGATAAACATTGAAAGGCTGCCGTTAGGTGGCCTTTTTTGTGCCTGTCATTTCGCTTCAAACTCCCTTCTATTTATCAGTAGAGTAAATAACGTAAGTTAATCCCCTGTTCATCTTTAAATCCGTATATTGGTGTCATCAACTTTTTGGACATGCTCACCATTGGAGGTATCGATGGATATCAAAAGCTTACTGAACCAAGCACTTAAATCAGATCTCGTAAAACAAGGTACTCAGAAACTTTCACAAGGGTCTTCAAGTTTAAGTGGCCTTTCTCAAGGCAGCAATGGCAAGAGTAACAGTAAAAGTACACTCGGAGCCTTCGGTGCAGGCGCAGTTGGCGGCGGACTGTTAGGTGCGTTAATGGGCTCTAAGAAAACCAAGAAAATGGGTAAGAAAGCCGCTGGTATTGGTGGCGCAGCAGCACTCGGCGCTCTTGCTTACAAGGTCTATAACGACTACCAGTCTAAACAAGGCCAGACACCTAACGCCGAACAGGCTCAGTTTGATGAAAATGATGCAAACCACAGCGTGCTGATTCTACGATCGATGATTGCCGCGTCTAAAGCTGATGGCCATGTTGATGAAGAAGAGATGGCTAAGATAGAGCAAGCCGTCGAGAATATGGGCGCTGATTATCAACTGACTAAATTGGTCTCTGAAGAACTGCATAAGCCACTCGACCCAAGCGAAATCGCTCAACTGGCAACGTCACCTCAACAGGCGAGTGAGATCTACTTAGCCTCTTTGATTGTGGCCGACGAACAGAATTTCATGGAAAAGGCGTACCTCAAAGAGTTAGCCAAACAACTCAACCTTGCTGATGAAGTGACTTATCAACTTGAACAGCAAATATCTGGTTAAGCGGTCAATATCCGGCTAATTGGCAAGCTAGCAAGTGATACGTTGAGCATCAACAGAATGAGATATTGAGCAAGAACAAACTAACTCTGAACTTAATCAGATCCACTTTGTTTTTGCTTATCTCTATGTGTATATTGAGATCAGTTATCATTTGGTTAGGTATAAAAATGAAAGTATACGATTGTTGTGATTTGGTGCGTGAACTGTATTCTCAAATTGGCAGTGGCGACCAAGGCTATATCCCGAAAGCGATCACCTGCGCGGTAAAAACATTGAATGACCTTGCTGCAGACGAATCTCTTCCTAAAGAAGCGCGTGAGCGTGCAGCCTTTGCCGCTGCAAACCTGCTGATCTCAGATTTCGAGGACTAATATGAACCTCGCTAATTTTGAAAAAATGGATCCTGTAATGTTGATGAGCATCGTCAACATGAAGCTACGTGACGACTTCGGCGGTGATATAGATCGAGTGGTCAACTTCTACGAGATCGACAAAGCAGCATTGATCGCTAAACTTGCGTCTGCTGGTTTTGAATTCCTTCCAGAAGCCAAACAGTTTCGATAGTCATTTAAAACAAGCTTGATTTTGAAAGGCCAACCTCAGTGTTGGTCTTTTTTATTGGTGATACGTATTGGATAAACATGCAGTTAGCCAATTATAAATTATCTGTCTACATCTATACTTTTATATCTTAGAGTCAACGAGCGCTCCTTGAACCAAAGCGTGTTGTTGTATAGGCTACCTGAAATAGCATATAAAACTCATCAATCAATCTGATGATAGCGAAGGATTAACAATGAAAAGACTCGGACTTTTGGCAGTTTTCGCAGCAACACTGACTGCAGGTTGCGCTTCAAATACACAGCAAGACAACTTTCGTGAAGCCTCTTTTGAGCTGTGTAACACCGAAGTCGATATTTACTCAGTAAGCCATGATGAAAGAGTGCGTATTGTCTGCTCTGATGGCTCTAAATTCGCTCTGAAAAGCGAAGACACACTAGAAGTGATGCGTGACATCAATATCGACTACTGTGACGGCGAAGGCTTAGGAAAATTCAACGAGAGCCGCCATTATTACTCATTCAAGTGTAAGTCTGGCACCCTGCTTAGTATCAGAAAGTAGAACCAACATAAGAAAACCACAAAGGGTTGATGTGCAAACATCAGCCCTTTTTAGTACCGCCTTTCTGCATTCTCAGATAACCCAACTCCATACCGACAGATACCAAAAAGGCCCCTAACAAGGAGCCCTTCAAATCGTACTTTCAATCAAATAGCTTAAGTTCAAGGAACAGGCGCGGAGTTTTCAGCACCTTTCCCTAAAACAAAAGAGACTCAATGAGCCCCTTTAAAAGTATTTTTCAAAGTAGTCGTTTGAAATTCTAGGAGAGCACGCGGAGCTTACGGATGTAAGTGAGCATGCTCGACAACGAAGTTCAAATTACTACGAAGAAAAATTAAGCGTAAACCGGTAGACGCTTACAGATATTTAGTACTTTTGCTTTAGTCGCTTCGATAACAGACTCATCGCCCATATTATCTAGGATGTCACAGATCCAACCTGCTAGCTCTTTCGCGTCTGCTTCTGAGAAACCGCGACGAGTGATAGAAGGAGAACCGATACGGATACCTGAAGTAACGAATGGGCTACGTGGGTCGTTTGGTACTGAGTTCTTGTTTACAGTGATGTTTGCTGCACCTAGTGCTGCATCTGCTTCTTTACCTGTGATGTCTTTGTTGATTAGGTCAACTAGGAACAGGTGGTTCTCTGTAGAACCTGAAACGATGTTGTAACCACGAGCTAGGAATTCAGCAACCATTGCTTTTGCGTTAGCAACAACGCGTGCTTGGTATTCTTTGAACTCTGGCTCTAGAGCTTCTTTGAACGCTACTGCTTTACCAGCGATAACGTGCATTAGAGGACCACCTTGGCCGCCTGGGAATACTGCTGAGTTCAGCTTCTTGTAAAGATCTTCGCCTTCGTTAGAAAGGATTAGACCACCACGAGGACCCGCAAGCGTTTTGTGCGTCGTTGTAGTTACCACGTGAGCGTGTGGCACTGGGTTCGGGTAAACGCCTGCAGCGATTAGACCTGCTACGTGAGCCATATCTACGAACAGGTAAGCACCTACTTTGTCAGCGATTTCACGCATGCGCTTCCAATCACAGATTTGAGAGTAAGCAGAGAAACCACCGATGATCATCTTAGGCTTGTTCTCGATAGCCAGCTTTTCCATCTCTTCGTAATCGATTTGACCCGCTTCATCGATACCGTAAGGGATGATGTTGTAAAGCTTACCAGAGAAGTTTACTGGAGAACCGTGAGTTAGGTGACCACCGTGTGCTAGGCTCATACCTAGAACCGTATCGCCTGCATTTAGTAGTGCCATGTATACAGCGTTATTTGCTTGAGAACCTGAGTGAGGCTGTACGTTTGCGTACTCTGCACCAAATAGTTCACATGCACGTTCGATTGCTAGAGTTTCAACTTTATCTACGTACTCACAACCACCGTAGTAACGCTTGCCTGGGTAGCCTTCAGCGTATTTGTTTGTTAGCTGAGAACCTTGAGCTTCCATTACACGTGGGCTTGTGTAGTTTTCTGAAGCGATAAGTTCGATATGCTCTTCCTGACGAAGAGTTTCTTCTTGGATAGCTGCGAATAGATCCGCATCGTAATCAGCAATGTTCATGTCACGCTTAAGCATCTGTATCTCCTGACTCAGATTGTACTGAAAGTTTCAAAAAAACCACACAACGACCGAAAGCAAACGTTTCCGTCACCGTTTTGATGTGACGCATTCTACATAATTTGATCTAGGTCATAAAGAGCTAATTGCAATTTTATCATGCAGTTTTTTCATAATCACAAATAAGATTCATCATGGTTATTTGGCTTATCCAACCAAAGATGGCGCTTACTGTCAATTTTACGCTTTACACCCTGTAAAACGCAGATTACATAGGTTTACCTTAATTTTGCCCCTCAAGCTACCGAAAGCTAAGGTTTTTCTCTACTATGCACGCCTTTATTGGTTAGGTAATTATAAAAACGATGGAAAAACACTCACGTAAAGAAGATTGGGTAGCGATTCTCACTGGCACGTTTTTAGTGGCGTTAGGCGTCTTCTTTTTACAGTCAGCGAACCTGCTTACCGGGGGCACTACTGGCTTGGCTCTGCTTTTGAGTCAATTCTTGCCTGTAACCTTTGGTATTTTGTACTTTGTTGCCAATTGTCCATTCTATTTATTAGCATGGAAACGATTC
Organism: Vibrio sp. 1F255; assembly: GCF_041439145.1. Taxonomy (NCBI): domain Bacteria; kingdom Pseudomonadati; phylum Pseudomonadota; class Gammaproteobacteria; order Vibrionales; family Vibrionaceae; genus Vibrio; species Vibrio sp. 1F255. The sequence goes on from NZ_JBGONQ010000001.1 coordinate 121,564, forward strand.
GGCCGTAGCTTTGCTATTAACAGTGCGATTTCTGGTGCTTTAGTGTCTGTGTTTGCCGATCATTTATACTTAGTTATCTCGCTAGAAGTTCATAACGAGATCTATTGTGCTGTTGCCGGCGGCTTATTAATGGGCTTAGGTATGCTAATCCTATTCCGTCACCGCTCAAGTCTGGGTGGCTTCAACGTACTGTGCTTGTTTATCCAAGACCGCTACGGTATCTCGGTAGGTAAAACACAAATGGGTATTGATGCATGTATTCTGTTTGCATCGTTCTTCTTCGTGTCACCTTGGGTGATTGCCGTTTCTGTATTAGGCACCGCAGTATTGAACATCGTATTGGCAATGAACCACAAACCAACTCGCTACTCGGTGAATTACGCGTCTTAGAGTTCATTACCTGCTCTGTCGTTGCTGGCACTCGATGCTCAAACTTCTCGCAAGTAGACTCGAGGCACGATATTCCAGCCATCACTAAAACAAAAAAGGCTTTGGGGAGCACTCCAAAGCCTTTTAACAGCCGAATCCTTTAAGGGGAAGAGAATCAAGCCGATTGAAATAAAAACAAGGCTAACCTTCGATCAAAAGAATACGAGTCTCGTAAGGTTGCAAAACTTGATGATGAGACGCCACTAAACTCTCGCTCACTTGATAATTAGACAACAAGCTCTTAGCCTTTGCCATCTCAAAACGTTCAGGTAAAACGCATTCAGCCTCTTCACCATAATAGTTGTTAATACACAGCAAGGTTTGCCCTTCGTTCTGACGTGCATACGCAAAAATGGATGAGTGCTCAGGCAGTAGATCTTGATAGCTGCCGTCCGTAATCACTGGCACTTGTTTACGTAACTCAATCAATCTCTTATAAAAATAAAAAACAGAGTCTTTGTCTTCAAGCGCTTGTTCGGCGTTGATCTCAGAGTAGTTACTTGCAACATCTAGCCACGGCTGAGCTTGTGAAAATCCAGCATACGCTTCGCTACTCCATTGCATCGGCGTGCGAGAGTTATCACGAGACTTCTGCGCCAAAATCGCCATCATATCTTGATGAGCCACACCATCACGGTTCACCATGATGTCGTACATATTGGTACTCTCAACATCACGATACTGGCTAATTTCAGTATAGCTAGGGTTAGTCATGCCAATCTCTTCACCTTGATAGATATAAGGTGTGCCCTGCATCATGTGGACAGAAGCGGCGAGCATCTTGGCTGATTCAACGCGATATTGCTGATCGTTACCTAAGCGACTCACCACTCTTGGTTGGTCGTGGTTACACCAGAATAGTGCGCCCCACCCTTTGCCATTCAATCCCGTTTGCCAGTGGTTAAAGATCGATTTGAGCTGTAAGAAATCAAACGGCGCATTGGTCCACTTCTCACCATTGGTGTAATCGACCTTAAGGTGGTGGAAGTTAAACACCATCGATAGCTCACTGTTATCAACGTTTGAGTATTGCTGGCAGTGTTCCAACGTGGTTGAAGACATCTCGCCTACGGTCACGCTGCCGTACTTCTGAAATACGGCTTCGCTGATCTCTTTCAGGTATTCGTGTACACGTGGACCATCGGTATAGAAACGACGGCCATCACCGATATCATCATTAGGAAAGTCTTGCTGCTTCGAAATCAGGTTGATCACATCCAAGCGGAAACCATCAACGCCCTTTTCTGCCCAAAAGCTGATAACGTCTTTCACTTCTTCACGTACAACCGGGTTCTCCCAGTTGAGGTCAGCCTGTTCTTTGGCGAATAAGTGTAGGAAGTATTGCCCAGTCGCCTCATCTAGTTCCCACGCATTACCACCGAACTTAGACTGCCAGTTAGTTGGTGCTTGACCATCTACGGGATCTTTCCAAATATAGTAATCGCGGTAAGAGCTGTTTTTGTCGCCCAAAGCAGATTGAAACCATGCATGCTCTGTCGAGGTGTGGTTTACCACGATATCCATCACGATACGGATACCACGTTGGTGCGCTTCAGACAGCAATAAGTCGAAGTCTTCCATGGTGCCGAATTGAGGATTAATCGCGTAGTAGTCTGAGATATCGTAACCATTATCGATCATAGGAGATGCGTAAACCGGGGTTAGCCAAATCGCATCGACACTCAAATGTTTGAGGTAATCCAGTTTCGAAATGATCCCTTTGATGTCGCCAGTACCTTTACTGCCACTGTCGCAGAAGCTCTTTGGGTAGATTTGATAGATGGTTGCGGTTTTCCACCAGCTTTCATCATGTTCAGTCATCGCCATCTCTAACACTCACTTACCAGAAAATATAAAATAAAAATCACCATGTGAATCATGGTCGAATAGCCGTTATAACTAAAAGAAAAAGCTATAACTAAGAGAAAAAGCGATAACTCATTTTGGAGTCATCGCTTATTCAATGCATTACGCGTTCGCGGTTTCTAACTCACCCTTGGATTGGGCTCGCTTGTAGAAAAACAGGGTTAGCGTGATAGGCAGTACTATCGCCACCAGCATCGCGACTAGGTAAATCGACCAATATTGCGGTTGAATCGATAGGATGCCCGGCAAGCCGCCGACACCGATACCATTCGCCATCACACCCGCGCTACCACAGATTGCGGCTGCAACAGCACTACCAATCATTGCGCTCAGCATTGGGAATTTGTATTTAAGGTTAATACCGTACATCGCAGGCTCTGTTACACCTAAGTAGGCTGAGATTGCCGCAGGAACCGAGATATCTCGTTCACCTTCACGCTTACTCAAGATAATGATGCCGACTACTGCCGATGCTTGTGCAATGTTTGATAGTGCAATCAAAGGCCAAATTGGTGTCCCGCCTAAGTCTTGCATCAGTTGCAGATCCACCGCGTTGGTGGTGTGGTGAATACCCGTGATAACCAAAGGTGCGTATAGGAAACCAAAAACCACTGAACCAAGAATCGCAAAATCACCTGTCATTGCAGCTTTAGCCGCGAATGCCACACCATCGCCTAACATACGACCGAATGGGCCAATGAAAGCGTGCGCTAGAATCACAGACAAAATAATCGATACAAATGGCACAACCACTAGGTACAAGTAAGCAGGGACGATACGCTTAAGATTGGTTTCAATGAACGCCAAAGCCACACCCGCTAACATCGCTGGGATCACCTGAGCCTGATAACCGACCTTCTCAATCACGAACAGCCCAAAATCCCATACCTCAGGTACCGATTTACCTATCATGTATGCGTTCATGAGTTGTGGTGAAACTAAGGTCACACCGAGCGTGATACCCAAAATAGGGGTTCCGCCAAGCTTCTTAACCGTAGCCCAACACACGCCAACCGGTAGGAAGAAGAAAATAGCTTCGCCGATCAACCATAAGAAAGAGTGAACGGTTGCCCAGAATTGACTGATTTCAACGAGGGTTTTGCCGTCGAACATGCGAATGTCGCCAATCACATTACGGAAACCAAGAATCAAACCACCTGTAATGATGGCAGGCAGCAGTGGTACGAAAATTTCGGCTAAATGGGAGATACCACGCTCAAGGAAGTTCATGTTTTGACGAGCAGCCAGCTTCGCCTCATCTTTTGATGATGCCTCTTTACCTGTCTGTTCAATCAGAAGTGCGTACACTTCATCAACTTCAGTGCCAATCACAACTTGGAATTGGCCTGCATTAGTAAAACAGCCTTTTACTAGCTTCAGTTTTTCGAGTTCAGCTTTGTTGGCCTGCTCTGTATCGTTCAATACAAAACGCAGTCGAGTCAGACAGTGGCTGACACTCGCAATGTTTTCTTTACCACCGACTAACTCGATAAGACGCGCAACGTCTTGCTTCGCTATCTTACTCATACTACCCCACCCTGGTTTCATTCAATTACTCTTCTAAACCATGCAGCTATAACCACTTCGATTTAGATTGATGGGAACATTCCCAATCACGGTTATTATAATGCCCACATGAATGATAAATTAAAATGGGAACAGTCCCATTAATTGAAAGAGATCACACTCTAATTTTAATCTAAGCGGTTCAATTTCGCTTAATTGAGTGGATTATAGAATCGGAGATTGCGTATGATGAGAGATCTCTGAATTGCCTAAAAGCTGAGAGATCAATAGATTAGCAGCCAACTTACCTGCAGATTGGTAACCAGGATCAATGCTAAATACTCGTGGGAATAAGAAAGAGAGAAGATCATTACCACCAACGCCAGTGACAACCACATCTTCACGTTGTAGTTCTTGCAGACGCTTGATTACACCAAGAGCCAGCGTGTCACTGGCACAAACGATCGCTTGAGTCGCGGGAGTTAAAACCTCATCCACCAACTGATAAGCGCTTTCATGATGAAGTTGACCAGTACGATAGTTCGCAATTGAACCTGTATTTTCACACCACTCGAGATAAGCCTTAAGACGCAGTTCACCGGTTGATTTATCACTAGGATCAACGCCAATGAAGCCAACCTCAGAGATCCCCTGATCTGCTAAATGCGTTAACGCACTATTGATCACCTGTTGGTTATCATAGTTAATCGACGTCACGTTCTCGGTATCCAGAGCAATCACCACCGCTTTGTGTTCCCAAGCTTCGATTGCCGGAATATCGCAGTCAGTAAAACCAAATACAATAATGCCATCAACGTTACGACGCTTTAGAACTTGCAGGTGCTCATTGGCTTTATCTCTATCAAGTTGGCTTTCCATGATCACGACATCGTAATCCGCTCGATACAACTCGGCCAGCATCGTGCTAACGGCTTTGTTTTCAGAGGGAGAGTCCAAACGAGAGATAATCACGCCGATGACTTTTTGGCTGCCACCGCGCATCGATTGCGCAGACTTTGAAGGCGTGTACCCAGATTCTTGAATTACTCTTTCTACCCTTTCACGGGTTTCAGGTTTCACTTTTGGATCATTGGTCAGAACGCGTGATACGGTTGACTTACCAACACCGGACAGCTTTGCAATATCAAGAATAGTGAGTTTTTTGCTCATAAAAAGTCTAACGTTAAAGGGAAGAGAAGAAAAAGTGAGGGTAGATTCCCTCACTTAACTGTTTGTAAATACTAGCAGTTCTTACTATGACTTACTTTTGGCAATTTCGATAGACTACGCGACCAAGTTCTAGACGCGCATTGTCACCTTTCGTGCGCAAAGTGATGCTGTTAATCATCTCTGAAGTGCCATCATCTAAGATGTATTTGGTTCCTGAGCCCGCTGGAACTTGAGTCAGGCGGTATTCATTATCAGGCAAGCGTAGTACCGCTTTTTCATTATCAAGGTAAGACACATCAAACGAGACGTCAGACTCACATTGATAAGTCGCGAATTGATCATTCGATGTTGCGCTATCAGTCTCAGGGGCTGCTGATTTAGAGCACCCAACCAATGCTACTGTACATAGAGATGCTACCAACATAGCTTTCATACTTCGTTCCTCATCTTTATATAGTCAACGACACTTAGCCTATTCACAGGTTCGAACAAACCTAATGTAAGTGCCTAATGATAGGTCCATACCTTAGTGATAAATAAAACGTTTAGCCTTTTAAGAAAGCGGGTACGTCTTTAATGCTATCAAGTACCACGCTAGCCAACGCTTCACCTTTTTCAGTGATGGGTTTACCCGTTCTTACCAAGACTTTAGTACCAACACCTGCTGCTTCTGCAGCCATCATGTCTTCCGCTTTATCGCCGATCATGACCGAGTTAGCCATATCAATCTTCAGAAAGTCACGAGCAGAAATGAACATGCCTGGCTTTGGCTTACGACATTCACAATCTTGCTTGTAGTCACCAATACCGTGCTCAGCGTGGTGAGGACAGTAATAAATGCCATCGAGCTCGACACCATTATCAACAAAGTTCCAATCCATCCACTGCGTTAAAGAAAGAAAACGGTCTTCACTAAACATGCCGCGAGCAATACCAGATTGGTTGGTCACTAGCACCAATAAATAACCCATATCTTTAAACGCTTTCGCCGCTTCAAACACACCATCGATGTATTCAAAGTCATGCTCATCATGTACGTAGCCGTGATCAACGTTAATCACACCATCACGATCTAAAAAAACAGCAGGTTTAGACAAAATTTTGTTCTCTATCAACTCTCTATTAATCATTAATTATTACACGCTTTATTTGCTTCATCACTATCTATTTAGTTTTGCGTTCGTTAACGATTTGTTTCTAGCTTAGCCATACAATCGACGTTTAGCCGTCTAGACGTAAAAATATCTATTGACTTAGATCATAGAACACCATAGCATCGTCTGTAAATCGAGCGAGCTATCGACATATTATTCTGTTCTACCTGCACGGGTTTCTCTATGATTAAAGTGAATCAAGTCAATAAGGTTTTTTATCAAGGCACTAAAGAAATCAATGCCTTAATTGATATCAACCTCCACATTCCTCAAGGTCAAATCTTTGGAGTCATCGGCTCTTCAGGTGCAGGCAAAAGTACCCTAATCCGCTGTGTAAATATGTTGGAAGCCCCGACTTCGGGTGAAGTGATTGTTGATGGTATCGACCTAACAAAACTCAGCAAATCAGAGCTTAGCGAAGCGCGCCGTAACATCGGCATGATATTCCAGCACTTCAACCTGCTGTCTTCTCGTACTGTATTTAACAATGTAGCACTGCCTCTAGAACTTGCTGGTAAAGATAAAGCGATTATTGAAGCGAAAGTCAGCGAGTTACTTGAACTGGTTGGCCTTGCTGATAAGCGTGACACCTACCCGGCAAACCTAAGTGGTGGTCAAAAGCAGCGTGTGGCGATTGCTCGCGCACTGGCCTCTGACCCGAAAGTACTGCTATGTGATGAAGCCACCAGCGCATTGGATCCAGCAACAACTCAATCTATCCTTGAGCTGCTGCGTGAAATCAACCGCAAGCTGAACATCACTATCCTGCTTATTACACACGAGATGGATGTGGTTAAAAGCATTTGTCACGAAGTGGCGATCATTGGCGGCGGTGAATTGGTAGAGAAAGGTACAGTCGGTGACATCTTTGCTCATCCGAAGACAGAGCTAGCGCATCAGTTTATTCGCTCAACGTTGGATCTGACGATCCCTGAAGATTACCAAGCACGTTTGCAAGAGACTCGCGTAAACAGCAGCTACCCGCTGGTGCGTCTTGAGTTTACTGGTGCAACGGTTGATGCTCCGCTAATGACGCAAATCGCACGTAAATTCAATATCGATGTCAGCATCTTAAGTTCTGACCTTGATTACGCCGGTGGCGTGAAGTTCGGCATGATGGTCGCTGAACTGTTCGGTAATGAAGCAGATGATAATGCTGCTATCCAATTCCTACGCGACAACAATGTAAAAGTAGAGGTGCTTGGTTATGTCCTTTAGTTTCAACGAGATTGCTGACTGGATCAGCCTTAACGGTAACCTTCTATTAGGCGCAACAGGCGAAACGCTTTACATGGTTGCTGTTGCAGGCATTGTTGGCTTCGCGGTCGGTATCCCACTAGGCGTGATTCTGCATACGACTAAAAAAGGTGGCCTGTTAGAGAACACCAAAGTAAACAAGATTCTAGGTGCGATTGTGAACGTGGGTCGTTCAGTACCTTTCTTAGTTTTGATGGTTGCGATTATTCCACTGACTAAGATGCTGATTGGTACCTTCATCGGTACAACAGCAGCGATTGTTCCACTGACGATTGGCGCTATCCCATTCGTGGCTCGACTTATCGAAAGTGCACTACTTGAAGTACCAACAGGTCTAGTGGAAGCGGCCCAATCAATGGGCGCAACACCAACACAAATCATCAATAAGGTTCTGCTTCCAGAAGCACTACCGACTATCATCAACTCAGTAACGATTACGCTAGTGACTCTGGTGAGCTACTCAGCAATGGCCGGTACTGTAGGCGGAGGTGGCCTAGGTGATGTCGCGATCCGTTACGGATTCCACCGCTACGATGTGACCATCATGGCTGTGACAGTAGTGATGTTGATTGTGCTGGTACAAATTATTCAATCAATCGGTGATTCATTAGTTCGCCGTGTTGACCACAGATAAAGACTCACACATAAAGAGTAGAGTCGTCTGAACCTAATTAAATAGATTTATTAAAAGGAGATTATTATGAAATTTAACCTTAAAGGTTTACTAACTATCGCAGCAGCAGCTTCAGCGCTAGTTCTAGCAGGTTGTGGCGATAAAGAAGTGGATACTTCTAAAGTAAAAGTTGGCGTAATGGCAGGTGCAGAAGCGCAAGTTGCTGAAGTGGCAGCTAAAGTAGCGAAAGAGAAATACGGCCTAGACGTTGAACTGGTTACTTTCACGGATTACGTAACACCAAACGCAGCTCTAGATGATGGTTCTATCGACATCAACGCATTCCAACACGCACCGTACCTAGATCAGCAAGTGGCTGACCGTGGCTACAAGCTAACTATCGCTGGTAACACGTTTGTTTACCCAATTGCGGGTTACTCTAAAGAAGTGAAATCGGTAGACGAAATCCAAGACGGTGCTCGTATTGCTGTACCAAACGACCCTACAAACCTAGGTCGCTCTCTACTTCTTCTTGAGCAACAAGGTCTTCTTGAACTTCGTGAAGGCGCAGGTCTTCTAGCTACAATTCGCGACATCGTGGGTAACCCTAAGAACCTAACGATTGTTGAACTAGACGCAGCTCAACTGCCACGTTCTCTTGATGATGTTGCTCTATCTATCATCAACACAACTTACGCGAGCTCTATCAACCTGACTCCACAAAAAGATGGCGTATTCGTTGAAGACAAAGATTCTCCTTACGTAAACCTAATCGTTTCTCGTGAAGACAACCTAAACGCTGAAAACGTACAAAACTTCGTTAAAGCTTACCAAACTGAAGAAGTGTACAACGCAGCTTCTGACATCTTCCAAGGTGGCGTCGTTAAAGGTTGGTAATCAACTAAACGACAGCACTGTATAGATACCCGAAGGGGCTGACATAACGTCAGCCCCTTTTTTAATGATAAAGATTTGCTAGAAAGTAAAGCATCTCAGATTTAAGCGAAACAAAGTCGATTACTTCAGGTGATCCCAAGAGATGTTTGACACCAATCGGCAGTCATCACACTTGAAATAGAAAATATCGTGGATAGGCGCATCTAGCAGCCATTCACCACCACATTGCGGGCATTTGCGCTCTTTTTCATCTTTCAGGCTGATCCCACCGACACGGTATAAGTAGTAGTAGGTTGGAACCTTAGTCAGATACTCAATGCGCCCTCTTAGACCCCAACCGCGTTTAAACAGCACACTCTTCGTTTCACTGATCTCGGTTAGCGTTGCATGTTCCGCGCGACAACCACCACCCATTTGTACTTCATCACAGGCTTGCCATTCGGTCTGCCATTTCAACACGGCTTTATGGTCGCCATTGAAGGTAGGTGGATTGCGATACAAAGGGATTGGTAGCAAGCTATCGCCACTACGCAGCGGTGAACAGGTGTGCACGAATGTCGTGTATAACACCTGCCAGCTTGGTGTTTCATCTTCTGCCACTTCTTCTGAGTTCAGATCTCGACCGAGCAAACGCATTTTAGGCGCTAGTAGGCTCGCGTTAGACAAGCGATCAAAACACACTTTCACAAAGTCTGAGTGATTACGCGGGTGCAAGCTATCTTGCTCCGGGCACACAACGCGAACATAGAATTCACCATCGCCCATCACGATTGGGAACTCACGACCTAACACTTGTCCGTTATAACGAAGTGCATCCATTAAGCCATTAACCGCCTTGTCGACAGCGCTTACCGTTGTGTTATCAAAACACTCAAATTGAAGTTCTAGTACGTACATCTATTTATACCGCTGGTTGTAGCTTTTCTAAAAATTCTGCCAATGTCTCGGCGAGCACATCACGATTTTTGGTACCTAAGCGCTCCAAAATCACGTTACCCGTTAAGTTACAGATAGAGATAACATCCAGCTCAGCATCGGTCGCGGCAATGAAAACCGTTGGTTTTAGCTTCAAGCGACGCTGAGTTACTAGGTGACCCAAAATGTTTTCTTGTAGGCATTCGAAGTCTTCATCACTCCAAATCTGTAACAGAGTCAATTCGTTACCATCGAAAGTTGCGTTCATATCTGCGCTGAATTGTGCGCCGTAGAAAGTTTTGATGTCTTCATGCAGAGTCAACTCAATACCGGTTTCAACGTTGGTGAAATCCGCGAATTGCTCACGTGGATAGTGCTTCCACAACACGGCATCGCCACTCTTTTCTTCTACGCATGGCGATACGATGTCCACCAACTCCTCATTACGAGGTAAGCTTTGGTGTTTCTGCTTCCACGCGTCAACGTATCGCTGACTAAAAGAAAGTAGTGCGTCTTGAGCACGTTGAGTCATGAAAATCTCCTAAACACAAAATAATAAATAGAATCCGAGCCCTTTCCGCGCCGATTAAGCGATGACTTAATGACAGGGTAAGGGGGATTCAGTAAAATCGACCCCATTCTAATCGAATTTGAAACGAAAGTATGAGCAAATATTCTGACGCAAAAGAGCTAGCGGGTTTAACCCTTGGCCAAAAAACTGAGTACTCTAACCAATACGATGCAAGTTTATTGCAACCAGTGCCTCGTAGCCTTAATCGCGATGATCTTGCGCTAAACGGCGAGCTGCCTTTTGTTGGTCATGATATTTGGACGATGTACGAGCTTTCGTGGCTAAACACCAATGGTCTACCACAAGTGGCTGTCGGTGAAGTTTTCATCCCAGCAACCAGCCCAAATTTAATTGAATCAAAATCTTTCAAGCTGTACCTGAACAGCTACAACCAGACTCAATTTGAAAACTGGGATCAAGTAACCGAGCGCCTGACCCAAGATTTGTCGGCATGTGCAGGCGAAACGGTGATTGTGAATGTAAACTCAGTAACCGACTACACTAACCAACCTATCGTGACGATGGAAGGTGACTGTATCGACAACCAAGACATCCAAATCACTAGCTACGACTTTGAAGCGTCGCTGCTTGAAGGCGCTGCTGGCGAACAAGACGTTGAAGAAACACTGCACAGCCACCTATTGAAGTCGAACTGTTTGATCACCAATCAACCGGATTGGGGCAGCGTTGAGATCGCATATTCTGGTAAGCAAATTGACCGTGAAGCTCTGCTACGCTATTTAGTTTCTTTCCGTGAGCACAATGAATTCCACGAACAATGTGTTGAGCGTATCTTCACTGACATCATGAAATACTGTGCACCTTCGAAGCTAACTGTGTTCGCACGTTACACACGTCGTGGTGGTCTGGATATCAACCCATACCGTTCAACAGAGCAAGATAGACCAAGCCACAATAAGCGTATGGCTCGCCAATAATCAGGCGAGAACCACCCACACTTATTTGAACCTACCCAATCTTTAAAGGGATATTGAAATGCGTTGGTTATACGTTTTTAGCCTATTTATTTTAAGCTTAAGCACATCGGTTAATGCGTCGGTTTATTCTTCGGCGCTGCTTAATGAAGCCAATAACTTGGTTGAGATAGAGCCGAGCCAAGCAAAACAAATGGCGAACAGCTACCTAACGCTACGTATCCTTTCAGACCAAAGCGAGAAAAGCCCATCGGCTATTTCTCGCGAAGAGACAGACTCTTCGATCAGAACCCCAAACAGCAGTATTGATGCCTACAAGATATTAGCGAAAGCAGAATACAACCTTGGTAATATTCATATTGCGATTCAACATATCGACAAAGCATTTGAGCTTGCGAAAACCTATAAGCTTGAGTACCTAAAACTGGATCTTGAGATCCTAAAAGTACGCTTACTTTGGCTGAGTGACAGGAAATCAGCCAAAGCAAAAACAGAGCTGGCGAGTATCGAAGCAAACCTAGAATCGGTGAATAAAACCTTGCGTTTAACAGAAGGTATTACCTATCGTTTGATCATGCTGAAAGCTGATATTGCCTCTTATGACAATAAGGTCGATGAAGCCGAGAAGTTCTACCAAGAAGCGAAAACCTACCTCGATCAGCGTTACTCAGAAAAAGTGACTATCGACTACCACATCGCGGTCGGTGAATTTTATCTAACCCATAAAGAGTACAACCACGCACTATCTGAGTTGTTGTATGGCTACTGGAAATCCGTAGAAGGTAATCTGAGCTCACGCTTAGCAAAAGTAAACCGCCTGCTTGCTCAGCTTTTCTTTGAACGCCAAGTGTTAGATAAAGCTCTCGAGCACTTATCTCAAGCTGCTGATTTCTATGATAACTTTGAAAACTCACCTGTTTTGGCACAAGTGCTTAAAAAAATGGGTGATGTATACTTCTTTCAAGGAAAATATAACCTTGCGTTAGTGCATTTCTTCAACGTTTTGGACCATGAAAGCACCGACCGAGATATCCAACAAGTCATTGATATTCGTCTGAGTTTATCAGCTACCTACTTACGCCTTTATAACTACCCTCTTGCAGAACAATACCTAACACGCGCTCTTGAGCTGTTGGAGTACACAGATATTCCAAAACTGGAAGGCCGCGCTGCGCTGCTGTCGGCAGGGTTAGCTTATCATCTACAAGAGAGCGATGACGTAATCAAGCATGCGACACGTGCACTTGAGATTTCACGTCAGATAGAAAATATGCACCTGTCACAGCGTTCGTATTACTTACTGTCCTTAGGCTATGAACAAGCAGGTCGTCCTCAACAAGCATTAGCGAATCTCAAGCAGTACAACAGTTTAGTTTCTTTAGAGCAGCAAAAACTCAATCGTGTAGGTGAGGATGCATTCCGTCAGCAGAAAGAGTTTGCTGAACAAACTTTGCACTACGCTGGTCAAGCGCAAGAATTAGAAAGGTATAAGTTAGAGCATCGTAAATTCCAAAAGATATCCTTCGCCCTATTTCTGTTCAGCATCGTCCTATTCTTCTTTGTACTACGCAGAGGCTACCTCATCCAAACCTTAGCTAAAGAAGTGGATTCGCTGCGTACTGATCTTTTTACGCACTCACGTTCAAAGCTTCCGAACCTAAGAATGCTCAATGCTAAGCTCTCAAATTCGTTAGAGCAAACCAGCCAAACCTTCGAGCAATGGCAGCTTGGGGAGTTGATTTATGAACCATTAAACGACCGCTTACGCTTCGTTATGATTGACTTACCTTTCCTGCGCAACATGTATACGCAAAATGGTTATAAAGCGGGCTTAGAGCTCGAAGATGCTTTCGGTGATTTCTTAAAATCAAAACTGGAAGGCCCAGCTCGCGTCTATCATTTCTCAGATGCGAACTTGCTTTATATAGAGCCAAATTCAGATCGTGATTCATCACCAGAAGCGATGTTCCTAAAGATTCAATCGTGGGTAAATGACTTCGAGCCAGAACGTAATATCAACCGAACGATTCGAATGGGCATCGCTGACTACCCGTTTTTACCACGAGCTTACACCGCGATTAATGACCAAGAGCTATTAGATGTATTGTTGATGTCGACCAACCTAGCGCGTGAAATCAGCTTGAAAGAACGCACTAGCCAATGGGTATACCTCAAAGCTATCGATAACGCACCAGCGGCAAGCCTTGCAACTGGTAACATACGAGAAGCTTGTAAACATGCCATTAATCAAGGGTTAATAAAAATACAATCGTCGTACCAGAATGAGGACAACATCAAAAAAATGCTAAAAGATGACTGAATTGCGAGCGGTTAAGACTTGCAAGTCGTGACCTTATTTTTAGTTTTGTTATTATCGATGCAACGGAATTTCATCTAAATGATCGTGATCGATCTACGCGGCGCTAATTAATACATCTATGGGCATTCTTGAAAAAGACATTCAGGCGCAACTCCACCAACTGAAATTTCAGTTGGAGCAAGTTCGCTTGACGCAAAGAGACACCTCGTTCAAATTTATTAGAGAGCAAAAAGTTCTTAAGCGCATCGTCACATCTTTAAGTGATGCGTGCGTTGGTAGTAACAGTTATTTAGATGAAAACCTCATTGCCCTTAGGGAAGAGCTAGAAAAGCAAAAAGACATCAGCTCGATGATCCCTAAATTGGCAGTCATAGAAAGAATGCTCAAGCAGAAGACGTTGGCTATGGATAAACAGAACGGATATCTGGATGATAGCATTAAGCACAGTGGAGAAACGCTACAACGCATAACTGGCCTACCAGCACCGTTGAAACGTGATCTACGAAACTTACTTAGCTTCTCCGAATGCAATGGCAGTCAGAAAGTCGACCACGCCATGAAACTCCTCGGTATTTACGAGCGTGCCATTAAGATTATGGCGAATAACTCACGCACTCATTTTGCCGACGTTACGCATTCTCCAGAACAGGAACTCCTTTCCGACCTATCAAACGAATTACAACATCTGATCACTGAACTCGATTTCGAGGGTGAATCGGGTGACTTGCTTACCGATATTCGAGCGAAACTGCTACTGGGTGTTTCCACACAAAATCTGCTTGAGCTGACACTTCAGATCCTCAAACTGGTAATTGAAGGCACCAACCTAGAGCGTAAGAAGTCTGAACAATTTATCGATCAGCTAAACTCCTCGCTGGCCTCCAGTATCAAAACGGCAGACCAAAATGCCGATCAGAGCCAAAGTTACTTTGAGCACCGCCAAGGCCTTAACTCTGAGTTAAGTGAACTTGTCATTAAGAGCCAGAACTCTGTAGAGAAAGCGAAGGAAATTGATAGTTTAAAGCGAACGATTAATCCGCTACTCACTGAAATCGCCTCTCTTTCGGAAAGGCTGAACCACGCAGAGCAAAAAGAACAAGCTCTGATAGAGAGAATGAATTACGGGAAAACTCAGTTAGACTCGCTCTATGAAGTGACTCAAGACTATCGAAAGCGTTTAGAAGATCAGGCTCAGCGTATGTTGCTTGACCCGCTCACCAAGGTCTACAATCGTACCGCCTTTACCGATCGCTTAGAACTTGAATACCGCCGTTGGATTCGCGCGCAACACTCACTGCGTGTTGTACTGCTCGACATCGACAATTTCAAAGCCATCAATGATAGTTTTGGTTATACAGCGGGTGACAAAGCACTCAAAATTATCGCAAGAACCATCACCAAAGAGACCGGCGCTACCGATAGTGTGGCTCGTTTTTCTGGTGAGGAATTTATCTTGTTATTACCAGAGCAAACGGATGAATATTGCCACCAGGTAATTCAAAACATCCAGACTCAAGTCAGCCGTTTACCTTTTAAGTTCCGTGACCAACAAATCACGATTACTTTGTGTGCAGCAAGTACTCAATTCAAAGAGTCAGATACACCTGAAGAAGTACTAGAGCGACTCAATAAAACGCTAAACAAAGCCAAACAACGTGGTACTAACCAATTGGTTTGGAATTAAACTAGGCCTGATTTAATTTATTTCTTTTTTTCAAATACTTATCACATACCAATTCCCTCAATGTTTGCTAAGCTTATTATTAACATTCGCTTAACAAGCATTCTTGACAAGTCATGCTGTTTATAAGATCTTAAGCAACTCGATATTAGCCCTTAAGCAATTCCATACAATCCATAAAGCAACGCTGTCGTAACCGTTTCGTCTGGTTAACTCTTCTCACCTTTAACCAAACACTTTCAACGTTTGCTTCTCACTCTCGAGCCAGAGGGTCACTTCAAAAGTCGCCTCTGCTCTTCTCAACAAGGAGGCACTATGATCACTCATATCAGCCCTGCCGGTAGCATGGATTTACTCTCTCAACTTGAAGTTGAGCGTCTTAAAAAAACCGCATCTAGTGATCTGTACCAACTGTATCGTAACTGTACGTTAGCGGTACTGAACTCGGGTAGCCACACCGACAACTCCAAAGAATTGCTCGACAAGTATCAGTCATTTGATGTTGAAGTGGTGCGTCGTGAGCGTGGTATCAAGCTCGAACTAAGCAACCCACCAGAGCATGCCTTTGTCGACGGTGAAATCATCAAGGGTATTCAAGAACATCTATTCTCAGTGCTGCGTGACATTGTTTACGTCAACATGCACTTGGCCGATAACCAAAGGCTTAACCTCACCAACGCAACTCACATCACCAATCTTGTGTTTGGTATTTTGAGAAACGCAGGAGCACTCACACCCGGCATTGAGCCGAACCTGATCGTGTGCTGGGGTGGTCACTCAATTAATGCCACTGAATACCAATATACTCGCGAAGTCGGTAATGAACTTGGCCTACGTGAACTCAACATCTGTACGGGTTGTGGACCAGGTGCGATGGAAGGGCCAATGAAAGGTGCGGCTATTGGTCACGCTAAGCAGCGCTATACTGAACATCGTTATTTAGGGTTAACTGAACCATCAATCATTGCGGCTGAGCCGCCAAACCCGATAGTGAACGAACTGGTGATCATGCCCGATATCGAGAAACGTCTTGAAGCGTTTGTTCGTATGGCACATGGCATCATAATCTTCCCTGGAGGCCCAGGAACCGCCGAAGAACTGCTGTACATCCTAGGTATCATGATGCACCCAAACAACGCAGACCAACCGATGCCTATCGTTCTAACTGGCTCTAAAGAGAGCGAGGCTTACTTCCGTTCAATTGATAAGTTCATTGGTGAAACATTGGGTGAAGAAGCGCAAAAGCACTATGAAATTGTCATTGATGATCCAGCACGTGCTGCGAAAATTATGAAGCAAGCAATGCCAGATGTACGCTCTCACCGTAAAGAAACAGGCGATGCTTACAGCTACAACTGGTCACTGCATATTGAGCCTGAGTTCCAACTGCCATTCGACCCTACTCACGAATCTATGGCGGCACTCGATCTGCACATGGATCAGAAAACAGAGAGCCTTGCTGCGAATTTACGTAAAGCGTTCTCAGGTATTGTGGCAGGTAACGTCAAAGCCGAAGGTATTCTGGAGATTGAGAAGCATGGGCCATTCCTCATTGATGGCGACAAAGAGCTAATGACCAAGATGGACCAACTGCTGAATGACTTTGTTGAGCAACATCGAATGAAGTTACCGGGAGGGACCGACTACGTGCCTTGCTATAAAATCGCCTCACGTGATTAAGGCGTTTACGTTACCAACGTTTCAACTCACCAAGTGATACGTTACTATAAGGGGCTAGCAGCCCCTTTTTTATTGCCTATTTAGTGGAAACTTATGTCTATCCATCTTGTTATTATCGATGCCTTAAACCTCATCCGACGCGTGCACTCTGTTCAGCCGGATCCAACCGATATAGCAAGAACCATTACCACCACAATTCGCACTCTCAATAAGATTCTGAATGAATCAAAGCCCACCCACATCATCGCGGTATTTGATCACCATTTACAAGACCGTGGCTGGCGCGCAGATGTGCTTCCTGCTTATAAGCAGAATCGTAAACCGATGCCAGAACCATTGATGAAAGGCCTTGATGCTATTCAACAAGCTTGGTGGGAGTTAGGCATTGATTCACTGCTGTCTGATGGCGATGAAGCGGATGATCTCGTCGCAACACTGGCAAAGAAAGTGGCTGACCACGGAGAAACAGTCACCATCGTCTCGACGGATAAGGGCTACTGCCAACTGTTGTCACCAACGCTTCAGATCCGAGATTACTTCCAGCACCGCTGGCTAGACAAACCCTTTATCGAAGCTGAGTTTGGCGTTAAACCTGAGCAGCTTGCAGATTACTGGGGCTTAACCGGTGTGAGCTCTAGCCAAGTACCGGGGATTCCAGGTATAGGACCAAAAGCTGCAAAAGAAATCTTAACCACTTACCCGGATATCGAAGCGGCCTTTCAGGCGGAAGACTTACCGAAGAAATATCGTAAGAAGTTTGATGAACACATTGAATCAGCACGTGTGTGTAAGCAAGTCTCTGCACTCAAAACCGATATTGACCTTGGATTCAACCTGCAAGACATTCGTTACGAAGCGAAAGTTTAACTCGCTGTGACTCGACGATATTGATATAAAAAATGCTCCTTAAAGGAGCATTTTTTTCACTGACACGCTAACGTAAATATTAGTGCGGTGAGATGTTTGAAAGCGCCTGAATGTGAACCGTGATCTCTTCGCGATCATGATAAAGGTGCTTAGCCTGCATCTTAAACTTCACTTTGTTCTCAATAAGGAACACTTTTAGGTTCTCGATATCTTGCAGTACTTCATCGTAACGGCCTTTCATTGGCAGTTTAAGGTTGAACAGTGCTTCTTTCGCCCAACCTTTGATGATCCACTCACCCATAAGGTGTGCAACACGAGCTGGTTTCTCAACCATGTCACAGATAATCCAAGTTACGTTCTTACGATCTGGTTCAAACTTAAAGCCATCTACCATGTGGTGCTTAATTTGACCCGTTTCCATTAGGCTGTCTGCCATCATGCCGTTATCAACACAGTGAACGAACATCGAACGCTTAACCAATTGGTAAGTCCAACCACCTGGACACGCACCTAAGTCAACACCCCACATACCTGGAGCCAGACGCTCGTCCCACTCATCACGAGGGATGAATACGTGGAATGCTTCTTCTAGCTTCAATGTAGAACGGCTTGGTGCATCTGATGGGAATTTCAGACGAGGGATACCCATAAAGAACTGTGAGTTGTTCGATGGGTAAGAGTAACCCACAAAGCAGTGACCCGGAGCGATGAAGCATAAATGAAGCACAGGCTTCTTAGCATTATCTTTCGCTGTCATCAGACCTTTGCCACGCATCGCTTGACGCATCGGCACAGTAAACTTACGGCAGAACTTCAAAAGCTCTTTTGCTTCGTTAGTATCTGGCGTTTCGATACGGATATCACCACAACGTGGGAAACCTTCTTTCTCAGAAAGCGCCTCAAGAATTGGAGAAATACGATCATCAGTCGGCAGATCTTTGATTTCAACCGCTACCGCGATCATTTGACGAGCAAAGATCAACGATTGGAAGTCGATCTCTTTTACCAGTTTATCGGCTTCGCCTGCTTGATAACATTCAAACAATACAAAGCCTGTATTGTTCTTTAAGCGAGGAAAACCAAACACTTCCAGTTGTGTTGCCTTGTCTTGAATTTCGCCAGCACATTCTTTTTCAAAACCAGAGCGACAATAAAGTAGTACGTGTTTCACTGAGTTACCTCTTTTATATTCAAAGCAGCGAAGGAGAAGACTCCCCAACCAATGATAAATAGTAGACCACCAAACGGTGTTATAGGGCCAAACCATTTTATTCCTGTCAGTGCTAAGCCATAAAGGCTGCCACTAAAACAAAGGATGCCGATGATAAAGCAAATTGCCGCAATGAAAAAATATTTTTGTGATTTAGCACCAAGTTTCATCTGTAGCAGAGCACCACACGCCAATATTGCTAGTGTATGGATAAACTGGTACTGAACACCTGTCTCAAACACGCCTAGCAGATACTCTGGCAAGACAGCTTTTAACCCGTGAGCGGCGAAGGCACCTAGCATTACGGCTATTGCGCCAGAGATACCTGCAAAAGTGAGTAAATACTTACTTCTCATTAAGCACCTCTTTGATAAACGCCGATAGTTTCTCAACGGTTAACGCTATGTTCTGCTGTTCGGTGTAGCCAGAGCTCTTACGAGGCTTAAAGCTGTGATCGCCATCAGGAATAAACTCAACACGAATCGAATCCGACAGGTCGAAATCAGCAAACTCTTCTCGCTTACCAAAGGTATCACGTTCACCCTGCAGAATAAGACACGGCTTTGCTAACTCAGCCAAGTGCTCACCTTTGTATTTCTCTGGTTTGCCTGGCGGATGGAAAGGAAAGCCTAAACAGGCCATTGCAGCCACCTTATCAACTTCAGACAAATGGCTCGCCATACGTCCTCCCATCGACTTACCGCCAATCACAAGCTTATCGGCATCTACCTGTCCGATAATATCTTGGTAAGCTTCGAGCAGTTTAGGGGCTCGATCAGGTGGACGACGCTTACCATCTTCAGCACGTTTAATCATGTAAGGGAAGTTGAAACGAATCACTCGTATCCCTTTAAACGCCAACCCTTTTGCTACCGACTGCATGAACTCATGATCCATACCTGCGCCAGCACCATGTGCAAAGATAAAGGTGATAGGATTGTCTTCACCATCAATGATGAGGTTATTCATCGAGTAAGTCCTCTTGTTCGCTTTGCGCTTTCGCCAGCATCCAATCACGGAAAGTAGCGATACGCCCCATATCGGCTTGCTTCTCATGACAAACCACATAGAAGGCGTTCTTACTCACCAACACTTCGTCGAAAGGCGCAATCAAACGACCCGCTTCGATTTCAGGCTGCGCCAACACGTTATTACCCAGTGCAATACCCTGGCCATGAGCTGCTGCCTGCAACACCATGGTTGAGTGACTAAAGATAGGGCCGTGATTAACGTTTACCCCATCGATGCCATTTTGCTTAGCGAACTGTTTCCAATCCTTTCGAGAAGTATCATGCAATAGCGTATGACATGCTAAATCACTGAGAGATTCTAATGGT
The DNA here is from genome assembly GCF_041439145.1 of Vibrio sp. 1F255. Lineage (NCBI taxonomy): Bacteria > Pseudomonadati > Pseudomonadota > Gammaproteobacteria > Vibrionales > Vibrionaceae > Vibrio > Vibrio sp. 1F255. The sequence continues at coordinate 141,972 of NZ_JBGONQ010000001.1, forward strand.
TTTACTCCTAGCAGCACGGAAGGTGAGCAAAGAGGGATCAAGTATTCTTGGTAAAGCTTATCGGCTCTAAGCCCCGACCAATTACCTCGGCCATAATAGATAGCGACGTCTACATCATCGGTTAGCGAGCCTTCATCCATATCAACGGCTTTGATTCTTACATCAATATCAGGCTCTTGCTGATTAAAGTCAGCGAGCCTTGGTACCAACCATTGAATAGCAAAACTCGGCGGTAAACTGATGGTCAATGCGCCCTTCTCACTTCGCTCCAGCACTTTGTCTGTCGCTTCTGCTAGTGATGTGAAAATATCTTTGATATCTAAGAAGTAGCTTTGACCTTCTTCAGTTAGCAGCAAAGAGCGGTTTCTTCGGCGAAACAGCTTCAAAGATAAGAATTCTTCAAGCGCTTTGATCTGATGACTGACTGCCGCTTGAGTAACAAACAACTCTTCTGCAGCACGCGTAAAACTCAAGTGTCGAGCTGCAGCTTCAAACACTCTTAGCGAGTTTAATGGGGGTAATCGACGAGACATAGTTACTCTCTAAATAAGCATTAGTTTTTTTTATCTGAAACATTATAATTTGTCCATTGCCTAGCAGCCAGAGAAATTCTATATTTCATCCCGCAGCAGCTAGCCTGAACGGCTTGATTCTCTCTAGAATCAATTGGCTTAGCTCCTGCGATGTTGTGTTTGCAAACTCGTTCTTTTCGAGTTGGGTAGAGTTCTACCAAATGTTTTGTTGCAGTTTATACTGAAACGAGGCATGTACTTCCTGTATTTATTTTGACCTGTCTGTCAAATTTGTTTACACCGCCTTATGGGCGGTGTTTTTTTATGTGCAAAGAAATGTAACAACAAGTTTATCAATAGCTGTGCTAATTAATCTTTATTATTTTTCATCGCCAATCACAGAATCAGACACCCACTCAAATAATCAACTGAACACATACAAATAGCACCATTGAGTTGCACTAAAAAGTAACAGAATACTTCAAGATACTCACACTTCTTCGGTACTTATAAACCCGTTTAGAACACACTCTTTCTATCAATCAAAAATTTCAAAGCTGAGCATGACGATAGCACGCCCAAACTCACGCCTCTGTCTGACTACTGTAAATCATTCACAATAGAAAATAAAAAAGCCGCTTACTTTTCAGTAAACGGCTTTGCAAAATGATTAACGCTTGGTCAACACACCACTATGGGCGGTAAACCTTAACGTTATGGAAGCCCTGCTCTTGTAGGTAAAGTGCCTGTAGACGGCTCATTACACCACGGTCACAGTACAGCAAGTACTCTTTCGCTTGGTCTAGGTCGCCAAACTGAGTCGAAAGCTTGAAGAATGGGATGTGTTTAATTTCAACACCCTCGATCTCTAATGGGCTTTCGTCTTCTTCTTCTGGACTACGGATATCAAGAACGATAGCGTGCTCAGCAACAGCTTGAACTTGTTCAACTTCAGGCGCTTGCTCTTGGCTCTCTTTCTCGATGTCACGGATATCCATAACACGAGCGTTCTCGATCACTTGATCCAGCACTTCAAAGTTAAACTTAGCTTCTTCTGCTTCCAGTTTGCCTTTCTTCGCTTTCACTGTTGGCTTCTTAGAAATAACACCACAGTACTCAGGCATTACCTTAGCGAAGTCTTCAGTACCGATGATACGAGAAAGGTCAATGATGTCTTCTTTATCCCAGTTGATAAGCGGACGAAGAATCAAAGTATCTGTCACGTTGTCGATGTGGCGAAGGTTAGTTAGCGTTTGGCTAGAAACCTGACCAAGTGCTTCACCCGTTACTAGAGCTTCAATACCGAAGCGCTCTGCAACCATACCACCAGCACGCATGAACATACGCTTAAGAACAACGCCCATTTGGCCGTCTTCTACGTTCTCAAGAATTTCAGCAACCACTGGTTCAAAGTCTACAGAAATGAACTTCACCTTTGCAGATGAGCCGTATTTATTCCATAGGTAGTGAGCCACTTGCTTAACGCCAATCTCGTGCGCTGGGCCACCAAGGTTAAAGAAACAGTAGTGAACCTTAGAGCCGCGTTTGATATGCAGGTAGCTTGAAACACCAGAATCAAAGCCGCCAGAGATCAAGCTCAGTAGATCTTCTTGAGTACCAAGAGGGAAGCCACCGAGGCCTTTGTGACGAGCTAGAACTTGGTTTAGCTTGTCGTTAGCCACTTCAACCTTAACGGTTACATCAGGGTTCTTAAGTCGAACTTTCGCTGACTCAACTGCTTGGTTTAGACCGCCGCCTACGTAGCGCTCAAGTTCAATAGAGGTAAAGTCATGCTTACCACGACGCTTAGCACGTACAGAGAAAGTCTTGCCTTCAATGTCAGCACGGCTGCGTTCTAGTACTTGCTCGTAAATATCGTGCAAGTCTTTGAATTCAGACTGTTGAACTTCAAGAGAGTGGTGAATACCTGGAGTGTGAGTCAGAGCCTCTAACACTTCTGCGTAGTACTGGTCACTCTCAGACGTCACTTCAATATGATCGCGACGGTTGAATACCGCAACACTTTCACAGCGACGTTGAATAACGTTACGAATGTTGCACTCTAGAATCCTTGTGAAGCGCTTACGCACCGATTCACTTTTTACAAAAATTTCCGGATGGGGCTTAACAATAAATTTCATAGTACTTTCACAACATTAATGTTCAAAATTTTGAAAACGCTCATCGCCAAGTAAATTAGAGAATTTACACAGCACTTGAAGCAAGAATAGATCATATCTAAATCTAAGGGCGCGAATTATACATGAGAAAGTGAAGCAAGGAAAAGAGTGCTTGCTGTAACACCATCATTAAACCGCTTGTTATTAACAGTAGCAGGTTTCGAAACGACATAAATGCCGCAGAGAGAACCATTGAAGACCAGCAAACAAAAAGCCCAACCTCATTATAAGGTTGGGCTTTCGATGCTATCTGCATGCTACCGCGTGAGCACGTATCGGCTATTCATTAATAACAGGTACTTCGTCACTGTAAAGCGGCTCGCCCTGCATGATGCTGATTTCAACGCGGCGGTTGAGGCTACGTTGCCATTCAGTATCGTTCGGCTCGACTGGCTCGGTATCCGCCATGCCGCGTACTCTCAAGCGTTGATGAGAGAAACCACGCACCTTTTCCATCTCTTGAGCAACAGACACTGCTCGCTGTGATGACAAGTCCCAATTAGAGCGATAAAGCTCGGAATCAAGACGTTGATTATCGGTGTGCCCTGAGATTCGAACGATACCCGGAACATCTTTCACCAACTCAGCAACCTGTCTCACCAAAGGTCGGAACTTAGGCTGTAGGAAAGCAGAACCCGATGGGAATGCACCCTTCTCACGAATTCGAATCACAATCTGCTGGCCAAGATTTTCAACTTCAATCGCGCCTTGGTCTATCTCTCGCTCCAACGCCTTCTTGATGCTTTCCATCAAGGTTTCCATCTCTTGCGATTGAGCTTCAGCTTGTTGTTGCTGTTGGTCTGACTCAGAGTTTTGATTGTCGTGAGTCGAAACCTCTGGCGACTTGCCTCCGGTCATCTTGCCTTGGTCACGCATGGTACCGCCAGCACGCTCAGATTCACCTTCATGAAACTCAAGCGTTTGTTGCGTAATATCAATCGTCTGCTGCATGATCACATCAATCGGTGTCGGCTCTGGGCGACCAGGACGGAACTCTTGTGCAATGATGCTGGTGCCTTTAGGAATATCTTTCACTTCCAAGCGGTTTTGTACACCAAACGCAAATTTCATCGAGCCAGCGATCTGTTTGAATTTCAGTACGTCCATCTCAGAGAATGAGAGCAACAGTACGAAGAAACACATCAGCAGTGACATCAAGTCAGCAAATGTCCCCATCCATTGAGGCAACCCCGGAGGAGGACATTTACATGGATTTTCTTCATCCATCTTCAACTCCTCTTACGCAGGTTCACCATCAATCGTACGCTTACCTTCGTTTAGGTAGCTCTTCAGGTAACCATCGATTACTCGTGGGTTCTGACCATCTTGAATCGCGAGTACGCCATCCATAACCAAACAACGGTTGAGTGTCTCTTGGTCACGACGCAGCGCAAGCTTGTCGGCAATTGGGAAGAACACCATGTTCGAAAGAATCGCACCATATAGAGTGGTTAAAAGTGCTACCGCCATCGCAGGACCGATCGCTTTTGGATCATCCATGTTCGAAAGCATGGCAACCAGACCAACCAAGGTACCAATCATGCCCATTGCAGGGGCAACATCACCAAATGCAGAGAACACTTTCGCGCCCTGTTCGTGACGTTCTGTGGTTAATGCGATGTCTTTTTGCAGTGCAGCGCGTACCACATCACCGTCATGGCCATCTACCAATAGGTCGATGCCCTTTTGCATGAAACTGTTGTTAATTTCCATCTCTTCCAGTGCTAAGAAACCACCTTTACGAGCCGCATCAGCCATCTCTACAACTTTCGCAATAAGATCTTCAGGCTCATCCGCTTTAAACATAAAAGCTTTGCCTGCGATTTTAGTCGCGCCAAAGAACTGTCCCATGGTGAACTTCATTAGAACAACAAAAGTTGAGCCACCAACTACGATCAAAATGGATGTCGTGTCATAGAACATCCCGAGGCTTCCACCTAGGATCATTGCCATAATTACAAAGGCAAATCCACCAATCAAACCTATTAGGGTTGCTAAATCCACTGAGCACTCCTCATGCTTTTTTGTAGCTCTATGTCGACGATAATCTTTGTATCGGCAAGACTATAAGATCTTTTAGTAAATTCTTGGCCTAAGTATCACACTTTTCGTTTTTGAATCCCAACTATTGGCTTACTTTGCTCTTATACGTAGCGCATAAACTCGATAAAGCTAAGGTTATTCAAGCAAAGTGCGTTCAAGCCCCTTAAAAACGAACTTTCTAGCAAAATTTCTTGGTTACATTTGACCATCTCAGCGGCCTAGGGTAACGTTCGTTCATCTTTCCAAACGCAGATTTATTATGGCTACTAAGAAACCTGAAAATATGAGCTTTGAAGCAGCAATCGAAGAGCTTGATGGCTTGGTTGATCAACTAGAAAATGGTGATCTAGCTTTAGATGATGCGCTGAAAAAATTCGAACGAGGCATCTCCCTCGCTCGTGCCGGTCAAAGTAAACTAAACGATGCTGAACAACGTGTTAGCATCCTACTGCAAAATGATGAAAATGCAGAGCTGAGTGACTTTAACCCACAACCTGAATAACGAATTGTATGAGATCCCCTATGATCGAGACTTTATTGTCTTATCAAGCACGTAATAACGAGCAATTGAACCTTTGGCTTGATCGCCTACCACACCAAAATCAGAATCTTATCAACGCGATGCGTTATGGATTACTTTTAGGCGGTAAACGCGCACGTCCATTTCTTGTCTACATTACAGGGGAAATGCTCGGCTGCACCGCTGAAGAACTCGACACTCCAGCATCTGCAATCGAATGTATTCATGCCTATTCTCTGATTCACGACGACCTTCCAGCAATGGACGATGATGAACTGCGTCGTGGCCATCAGACTTGTCACATCAAATACGATGAAGCAACGGCAATTTTAACTGGCGATGCACTACAAACTCTCGCGTTTACTATACTTGCGGAAGGTACATTAAGTGCTGACGGTGAAAGCAATCGCGTTCGAATGATTCAACGCCTAGCTGAAGCCTCTGGTGCACAAGGTATGTGTATTGGACAAGCACTTGATATTGAAGCTGAAAACCGCTCTGTCACGCTAGAAGAGTTAGAAGAAGTTCACCGCAATAAAACGGGCGCGTTAATGAAATGTGCGATTCGTTTAGGTGCGCTTACTGCTGGTGAAAAAGCGTTTGAAGTGATGCCTCAATTAGACAAGTACGCCGATGCCATTGGATTAGCATTCCAGGTTCAAGATGATATTTTAGATATCACTGGCGATACTGAAACTTTGGGTAAACCACAGGGTTCTGACCAAGAATTGAACAAAAGCACCTACCCTTCTTTGCTAGGTTTAGAGGGCGCTCAAGAAAAAGCGCAAACTCTGCTACAGGAAGCACTTCAAGCTTTGGCTGCAATCCCATACAATACCCAGTTACTCGAAGAGTTCGCCCGATACGTCATCGAGCGCAAGAACTAAGACAATAAGCGCGCATTACCTATGACTCTTGATATATCAAAGTACCCAACTCTTGCTTTGGCTGATAAGCCAGAGGATTTGCGTCTACTTCCAAAAGAGACGCTGACACAGCTTTGTGATGAATTACGTACCTACCTTCTTAACTCAGTGAGCCAGTCAAGTGGTCACTTAGCGTCAGGCTTAGGTACAGTAGAGCTGACTGTTGCTCTGCACTATGTGTACAACACGCCTTTTGACCAGTTGGTTTGGGATGTTGGCCACCAAGCATACCCGCACAAAATTCTTACAGGTCGTCGCGACCGCTTGTCGACTATCCGTCAAAAAGATGGACTGCACCCATTCCCATGGCGTCAAGAGAGCGAATACGACACCCTTTCTGTTGGTCACTCTTCAACGTCGATCAGTGCTGCACTTGGTATGGCTATCAGTGCGAAGAAAGAAGGCAAGAACCGTAAAGTCGTGAGTGTGATTGGTGATGGCGCGATTACAGCAGGTATGGCATTTGAAGCCATGAACCATGCGGGCGATATTCACAATGACATGCTGGTTATCCTGAACGATAACGAGATGTCGATCTCTGAAAACGTAGGTGCGCTAAACAACCACCTAGCTCAAGTTCTTTCTGGCAGTCTTTACACGTCAATTCGTGAGGGCGGCAAGAAAGTGCTATCAGGCGTTCCGCCGATTAAAGAGCTGGTTCGTCGTACAGAAGAACATCTAAAAGGCATGGTAGTCCCTGGCACCATGTTCGAAGAGTTAGGCTTTAACTACATTGGCCCAATTGATGGTCATGATGTCAATGAGCTGATTAAAACGCTTAAGAACATGAGAGACCTTAAAGGTCCTCAGTTCCTGCATATCATGACTAAGAAAGGCAAAGGCTACGAGCCAGCTGAGAAAGATCCAATCGGTTACCACGGCGTACCGAAATTCGATCCAGCACACTCAAGTCTGCCTAAGAGCACCAGCTCTAAACCAACTTTCTCTAAGATTTTTGGCGACTTCCTGTGTGATATGGCCGCGCAAGATCCTAAGCTGATGGCGATCACGCCTGCAATGCGTGAAGGCTCTGGCATGGTGCGTTTCTCGAAAGAGTACCCAGAACAATACTTCGACGTAGCGATTGCTGAGCAGCATGCTGTGACGCTAGCAACCGGTATGGCGATTGCGGGTGATAAGCCGATTGTCGCTATCTACTCGACGTTCCTACAACGTGGCTACGATCAACTGATCCACGATGTGGCTATCATGGACTTACCTGTCATGTTCGCTATTGACCGTGCTGGTCTTGTCGGCGCTGATGGTCAAACACACCAAGGTGCGTTCGACTTAAGCTTTATGCGTTGTATTCCAAACATGGTGATCATGGCGCCAAGCGACGAAAACGAATGTCGCCAAATGCTTTACACCGGCCACCAGCACACAGGTCCAAGTGCCGTTCGTTACCCTCGCGGTAATGGTATGGGCACTGAGATACAAAGTGAATTTACCGCGCTTGAGATTGGTAAAGGTCGTATCGTTCGCGAAAGCGAAAAAGCAAAAGATGGCTCGAAAGTCGCTATCTTAAGCTTCGGTACTTTCCTTGAGAGTGTACTTCAAGCCGCTGACGCCATCGATGCGACAGTTGCAGATATGCGCTTTGTGAAACCGCTCGATGAAGCTCTGATCAAACAACTTGCTGCTGACCACGATATTCTGGTAACTATCGAAGAGAATGCGATTGCAGGTGGTGCGGGCGCAGGTGTGATTGAATTCTTGATGCAAGAGAAACTGCTGATGCCAGTATTGAACCTTGGCCTGCCAGACAAGTTCATTGCTCAAGGTACGCAAGGTGAACTGCACGAAGAGCTTGGTTTGGACGCGCAAGGGATTGAGAAGTCTATCACTGACTATCTTGCCAAGTAGCTTTAATACGTAAGCTCGTAAGCTCGTAAGCTCGTAAGCTATGCAAACAAAAAAGGTTGGCCCTAGGGTCAACCTTTTTAGTATCTGCTAATTAGTTTGGTGTATCGCCAACTAAACCTTAATCCTTCAGTTAGCTCACACTAACCAACCTGCGAAATGAGCTACAGCATACAACGAAATAGCCGCCATAATACCCGCTACAATATCGTCAATCATGATACCCAAGCCGCCGTGAATTCGCGCATCTAGCCAACCAATCGGCCAAGGTTTTACCATGTCAAAGAAGCGGAAAAGCACAAAACCAGTCAGAAGCCATTTCCAGTCATCGGCAGGGATATTCAGCATAGGCACTAAGCTCATGGTGATCCAAAAGCCCGCAAACTCATCCCAAACAATAGAACCGTGGTCATGCACGCCCATATCGTCAGACGTTACTTGGCAGATCTTAATACCAATAATGCAGCTTACCACCACCACAGCTACGTAAGCAGGAAACGGTAACTGAACCAACAACAGGTACAACGGAATAGACGCGAGCGTGCCCATTGTGCCGGGAATAATAGGCGATAAGCCACTGCCAAAACCCGTTGCTAAGAAATGCCAAGGGTTTTTGAGAGAAATAAGAGAAAGTGGGTTTGTCATCAATTAACCTTAAAGTGATCGTAACCAGTTAAGTTCCAGCTTAGTGGTTCACCATTATTGTGTAATTCAAAATATTCTACAGGTCTTATCTGGCCAATGCAGGTGACTTTTGTACCTGTATGTGACAAAGCACTTTCCAACGACCCTTTATTCTCTTCCGGTACAGTAAAGCACAGTTCGTACTCTTCACCACTCGTTAGCGCATACTGCTGAGCTGATGTGATATCAGGAGCGAACTGACGTAACTCTGGAGAGATAGGCAACGTGCTTACATCAATACTCGCGCCAACTTGAGAACGCTTAAGGATATGTTTTAAATCAGCAATAACGCCATCAGAGATATCAATCGCAGATGAAGCAAGGTTCACTAGAGCCTGACCCGCTAACACTCGTGGGGCGCTCACATAATGTCTCTCTTCAAGCTCTGCAGCATAGGGCTTCACTCTGTTCTGCTCAGGGTTAAGTAACACTTCTAAGCCAGCTTTGCTGTCACCTAGATTACCTGTTACGTAAATCCAGTCGCCAACTTTCGCGCCATCTCTGCGCAGCGCTCGTCCTTCAGGAACAAAGCCCTGTACCGTCAGTGTCAGGCTTAGTGGACCTTTGGTTGTGTCGCCACCAATTAACTGAATACCAAAGTAGTCTGCGAGTTTAAAAAAGGAGTCACAGAAGGGAGCAAGCCATGCTTCATCGATTTCAGGCATGGTTAAAGCAAAAGACACCCAAGCAGGCGTCGCGCCCATTGCAGCAAGGTCACTGATATTGGAAGCCAACGCTTTGTGTGCCACCCAAGCCGGATTCGCCTCAGCTAAGAAATGGGTACCAGCCACTAAGGTGTCCGTGCTGATCGCTATCTCAACATTGCCCGGCGCTTTGACCAAAGCACAATCATCGCCAGCAGCTAGAAGAACGTCTTTACGTTGTGGTTGTCGATTTACAAAATATTTTTCAATCAGGTTAAATTCGCCAGACATCACATGCCCTATCTTTAGTCTCATAAAAATCGCCGTAATCATGGATATTACAGAAATTTAGTTACAAAAAAGGCCAGCATAAAAGCTGACCTTTAGATTCAATATACGAACGTCTTATTTCTTACGAACGTGCGGTGCAGCTTTATCAAGCACACCGTTAACAAACTTATGGCTGTCTTCTGCTGCAAATACTTTTGCAAGCTCGATAGCTTCGTTGATAACCACTTTGTATGGTACATCTTCGCGACGAGTCATCTCGTACATAGCTAAACGTAGAAGCGCTAGTTCCATCAGATCCAGATCTTGCATAGGGCGAGATACGAATGGACGAAGCTTGCTATCAAGTTCCATGTGGCTAAGAGCAACACCAGTTAGTAGGTCGCGGAAGTATGCAACGTCTGTTTCTGGCATAGCAAGAGCAGGCTCTGCAGCATGATGCTCTTCTTCATCATACTTACCACCAGATAAGAACTGTTCTTCAACGGTAGCAATATTTTCTTTAGTAATTTGCCAAGAATAAATTGCTTGTAGAGCAAATTGACGTGCGTTACGACGTGCGGCTGGTTTCACACTGGCCCCCATTAGGAATCGATTTCAGAAAGAACGTTGATCATCTCAAGTGCGCTAAGTGCTGCTTCTGCACCCTTATTACCAGCCTTGGTTCCTGCGCGTTCAATAGCTTGATCGATCGTATCAACAGTAAGAACACCAAACGCTACTGGAAGAGAATATTCCAGAGACACTTGTGCCAAACCTTTATTACATTCACTACAAACATAGTCAAAGTGAGGTGTACCGCCACGAATTACTGTACCAAGAGATACAATCGCATCGAACTTACCTGTTTTTGCAACGCGCTGCGCTACAAGTGGAAGTTCTACTGCACCAGGGCAACGAACAACAGTGATGTTGTCTTCGCTTACTTGTCCATGACGCTTTAAAGTATCGATTGCACCAGAAAGTAAACTTTCGTTAATAAAACTGTTGAAACGAGCAATAACGATAGCAATTTTTGCATTTGGCGCTGGGAAGCCACCCTCGATCACTTTCATAAGCCTTCCTTTAACTATTTTCATCAAGTGAGAATCGCCGGATTCTAGCACAAAACTGTGAGCAATATCTAATGGTAATTTAGAAGAACAGACACCGGCAATGTAAAGATGATAATGCAGCGCTGATCCCAAGCATATAGGAACAGCGAGTAACCAAGTTTGTGTGTTGAACACGTTTTGAGTCGGACTTGGCTACTTTGCTCTTTTGGCAAGATTTATCACCAAAAGGGCCACTGAAATCATCGGTAAATTATGTTGCTACAAACGGAGAAACGTCTGCTTACTAACGCATGGTTTATTCGCAAACGTACTCAACAACGTTAAGGCCAAAACCACCCAATGCGTGGTAACGCTTAGTGCTTGAAGAAAGCAGACGCATATCGTGCACACCTAGATCTTGAAGAATCTGAGAACCGACACCAACACGACGCGAGGTACCCTGCTTCTTCGCCATAGTTGGCTGCTCGTTCTTGTCTTGCGCTTCGAATGTCTTCACTTTGTGAATCAAAGAATCAGACGACTCTTCGTTGCCAAGAATAACCAACACACCGCCTTCGTCGCCAATACGCTTCATCGCTTTATCTAGCGACCAGCTGCGTTCAGTACCACGGTCTGAATGAAGCAGATCGGTGAACGTGTCATGCAGGTGAACACGTACCAAAGGAGCACCTTCAGATAGGTCGCCTTTTTGCATCGCGTAGTGGATCTGGTTATCAATTGTATCGCGGTAAGTCACCAGCTCGAAATCACCAAACTCTGTTGGTAAATGGCATTGTGCTACACGCTCAATCGTTGTTTCTGTGTTGTTGCGGTATTCAATCAAGTCAGCAATCGTGCCTAGCTTGATGTCGTGTTTTTCAGCAAACACTTCAAGGTCAGGGCGACGAGCCATAGTACCGTCGTCGTTAAGGATCTCAACGATAACCGATGCTGGCTCGCAGCCTGCAAGACGTGCTAAATCACAACCTGCTTCTGTGTGTCCTGCGCGAGTCAGAACACCGCCATCTTGCGCTGTCAGTGGGAAAATATGACCAGGTTGAACAAGATCAGCCGCTTTCGCATCTTTCGCCACTGCCGCTTGAACCGTCACTGCACGGTCTGATGCAGAGATACCCGTTGTTACGCCCTCTGCCGCTTCAATCGAAACAGTAAAATTAGTGGTGTACTGTGCGTTGTTATCTTGAACCATAGGCGCTAGACCCATGCGGTTTGAACGCTCTTTGGTTAGCGTCAGACAAATTAAACCACGGCCGTACATCGCCATGAAGTTAATCGCTTCTGGCGTCACATGTTCTGCTGCCATGATCAGATCGCCTTCATTTTCGCGATCTTCATCATCCATCAGGATAACCATTTTTCCTAGGCGAATGTCTTCAATAATTTCTTGAGGAGTACTAATTGGCATTGTTCTATATCCTTTGAAATGGTTCTGCTTCCTAGAACCGACACTATTTAAACCTGATGATATTGCTTCGCTTTACAAAGTCTCGCTTAACGCACTTTGTATCAACGGTTAGGCAAAACCATTCTGCTGTAAGAATTCCATCGTTAATCGAGATTCAGGCTCAGATTCTTGTTGCTGACCTTGCAGTAAACGCTCCATGTAACGTGCTAATACATCAACTTCTAGATTCACTTTACGACCGACATTGAATTGGTCGATGGTGGTTTCTGAAGAAGTATGAGGAACGATAGTCAGCTTGAATGCGTTCTTACGTAAATCGTTCACAGTCAGGCTAATGCCATCAACTGTTACTGAGCCTTTTTGAGCCACGTATTTTGAGATTTCTGCTGGCATTTCTACCCAGAATTCAATCGCACGGCCAACTTGGTTACGTTCAACAATCTCACCCACGCCATCAACGTGACCAGACACTATATGTCCACCGAAACGCGTGGTTGGTAACATTGCTTTCTCAAGGTTAACTTTATCGCCCGCTTGGTAATCGACAAAACCCGTTTTTTTCAGGGTCTCAAGCGAAAGATCTGCACTGTAGCTGTGGTCGTTATATTCAACAACTGTCAAACACACACCATTGGTAGCGATACTGTCGCCTAACTTAACGTCAGCCATATCAAGCTTACCAACATTAACCGTTACGGTGATGTCTTCTCCGCGGGGAGTGATTGCACTCAATGTACCTACGGCTTCTACAATTCCTGTAAACATTTTAAAACTCTTTTTGTTGTCAACGACACGTATATAGTTGGAGTAACTATTTCCACTGTGGTTTCGTTACTATCTGTTTCGAAATACGGGTTTCGCAACGATGCGAATATCCACACCAACCTGTCGAACATCTTTAATTTCTAGGTCAATAACGTCAGACATTGAAGTGAGCCCTAATGCACCCATCAAACCTCGTCCGTCACTGCCCATAAGTTTAGGTGCTAAATAAAGGATTAGCTCATCCACCAGCTGCTCTTCAATCAAGCTTTTTGCCAATGTTGCGCCCGCTTCGACCCAAATATGGTCGATATGATTGGCAGGTAATTGACGCATCAGATCGTGCAAATCGAGCTGACCTGCATCTGTGGTTGCGACTTCAATATCAGCAGATGCTTCGGCAACTCTCAACACCAATGTTGGAGTCTGGAATAACTTGAGTTCAGGACGCAGTTGGTTTTGACGATCAAGAATCACGCGAATCGGCTGACGCAGCTCATCTTCAGCGTAATGACCTTTGATACTGCTTGGCAACTCTGCCCAACGAACATTCAACGACGCGTTGTCTTCAATCACCGTCTGGCTAGTTGACAACACAGCGCCTGATTTTGCTCGGTAGTTCTGAACATCACGACGTGCTTCTGGCGATGTGATCCACTGGCTTTGGCCATTTTCCAATGCCGTTTGCCCATCAAGGCTAGCGGCCATCTTTAACTGAACGAATGGCATGCCAGTTTGCATACGCTTGATAAATGCAGGGTTCAAGTCGAGAGCGTCTTGCTCTAGCAAACCGATTTCAACCTCAATACCCGCATCGCGTAGCATTTTGATACCACGACCTGCGACTTTTGGGTTTGGGTCCTGCATGGCACAAATCACTTTGGCTACTTGAGCCTTAATCAAACCTTCAGCACAAGGCGGCGTTCGACCGTAATGAGAACAAGGCTCTAGCGTGACATAAGCCGTCGCACCTTTTGCTTTGTCGCCTGCCATTCGCATGGCATGTACTTCAGCATGAGGTTCGCCAGCTTTGGCATGAAAACCTTCACCAACGATCTGACCGTCGGTTTGTACAATGACACAACCCACATTAGGGTTTGGCGCAGTAGTGTAAATGCCGCGTTTTGCTAACTGAATAGCACGCGACATCATTTGAAAATCTAGGGGAGTAAAGTTTGACATGATTGAGGAGTTAATCCTCTAATTTAGCGATTTCTTCGCCAAACTCTCGGATGTCTTCAAAGCTGCGGTAAACAGAGGCAAAACGAATGTACGCCACTTTATCCAATTCTTTCAATTGGCCCATCACAAGATTACCAATCATCTCGCTTGGTACTTCACGCTCACCAGTTGCACGGAGTTGTGACTTAATCGTACTGATCGCAAGTTCAATCGCGTCAGCACTCACTGGGCGTTTTTCTAGGGCGCGCTGTACACCACCCACCATTTTATCTTCATTAAATGGTTCGCGGTTTCCATTCGACTTTATGACTTTAGGCATCACAAGTTCTGCCGATTCGAACGTAGTAAAACGTTCACTACATGCAAGGCATTGACGGCGACGACGAACCTGATGGCCATCGGCTACCAGTCTTGAATCGATTACTTTAGTGTCGTTCTCTGAACAAAAAGGACAATGCATATCACCTCCAAATAATTGAATATCAGTGTAACGGAATTGCCAAACGTTAGGAAAGAAAAAGGGCCAATTAAGGCCCTTTTGTGTGGTGATTCATTGATTATTGCTACTCGACCGCCATTTCAAAAATGAGCTGAGGAGTAAAATTAACGACCAGCGTTAACCGCGGACTAAATAGTTCGCTTTACCTACCCATTTGTAGCTTGTCAGCTCTTCTAAGCCCATTGGGCCGCGAGCATGCAATTTCTGAGTAGACACGGCAACTTCAGCACCTAAACCAAACTGTGCTCCATCAGTGAAACGTGTTGATGCATTCACATAAACCGCTGCAGAACCAACAGAGTTAATGAAACGCTCTGAGCTCTCTAAGCTATTGGTCATGATCGCATCTGAATGACTCGCGTTGTGTACACGCATATGGTCAATCGCTTCTGCCACATCCGCTACCACTTTCACGCCTAGCGTGTAGCTTAGCCATTCAGTGTCAAAGTCGCCTTCAACCGCATCACGTTGGTCTTCAAAACCCGCTAGCAGCGATTTTGCACTGGTATCAGCAACTAAGGTTACCTTGCCGGCTAAACGCTGTTTCAGCTTAGTTAGGAAAGCTTCAGCAACCGCTTCATGCACTAGCAGTGTATCTAACGAGTTACACGCCGATGGACGTTGAACTTTTGAGTTTTCGACCACATCGACAGATTTCTCAAGATCAGCGCTTTCATCAACGAAGATATGACTGATACCAAAGCCGCCGATGATTACTGGGATGGTGCTGTTCTCTTTACACATCTTGTGCAGACCAGCGCCGCCACGAGGAATGATCATATCCACGTAGTCGTCCAGTTTAAGCAGTTGAGAAACGAGTTCACGATCAGGCTTCTCGATGTACTGAACAGAAGCGGCTGGAAGCTCCGCTTTCTCTAATGCAGACTGGATAACCTTAACCAGTTCCATGTTCGAGAAAAACGTCTCTTTACCACCACGTAGAATGCTTGCGTTACCTGTCTTCAGACACAGAGCTGCAATATCGATGGTTACGTTCGGACGCGCTTCATAGATAACACCCACCACACCAAGTGGCACGCGGCGGCGAGACAGTGACATACCGTTTTCTAGTACTTTGCTGTCAATTTCGCTGCCAACTGGGTCATTCAGGCTAATCACGTTACGAACATCGTTAGCGATACCGGTTAAGCGCTCTTCGTTAAGAAGTAGACGATCGAGCAGTGCGTCAGTTAAACCCGCTTCACGACCCAGTTCGATGTCTTTCGCGTTCGCTTCTAAAATCGTTGTTGCGTTTGCTTCTAGCTCATCAGCGATAATCGCCAATGCTTTATTCTTTTGCGCCGTAGATGCGGTCGCTAGGTGGAAAGCAGCGTCTTTTGCTGCGATACCCATGTTAGTTAAATCCACGTTTAACTCTCCCTAAATTCTGTCTGTCTTTGGATGCAAAAAGGTGATTCACCTTATCATCACGAGCTACTCTTGGATTACAACTAGGTCGTCACGGTGAATGACTTCTGACCCATAATCGTATCCAAGGATGTCGCCAATATCTTTACTGTGCTTGCCTGCAATTTTTGCTAGGTCTTGGCTTGAATAACTGGCGATACCACGCGCAATTACTTTGCCTTTGCTGTCTGTGACTTGGGTAACTTCACCACGAGAGAATTCGCCTTTAACTCGAACAACCCCTTTCGCCAACAAGCTGCTGCCTTTGGTGTTGACTGCGTTTACTGCGCCGTCGTCAACCACGATGTCACCTGCTGAAGCAGGGCCCGCTAAAATCCAGCGTTTACGGTTTTCAAGCGCTTCCGCTAAAGGCAAGAAACGTGTGCCTTGTGGGTTATCACTCAGTGAATCAAACACCACATTTTCAGCACTGCCCGCAGCAATAATCACTTCGATGCCTGCGCGACGAGCAATGTCAGCCGCCTGCAGTTTTGTCGCCATGCCGCCAGTACCCAACGTAGTACCGCTGCCACCTGCGATCTTACGCAGCGTGTCATCAATGGTTTTCACTTCTTTGATGAGCTCAGCATTTGGATCTTTACGAGGGTCAGCCGTAAACAGGCCTTTTTGGTCTGTTAGTAGCAAAAGCTTATCAGCACCGCACAAAATACCCACTAAGGCCGACAAGTTATCATTGTCGCCCACTTTAATTTCGTTGGTTGCTACTGCGTCGTTTTCGTTTACTACCGGAATAATATCGTGCTCAACCAGTGCGTTGATCGTGTCACGTGCATTAAGAAAACGCTCGCGATCATCGAGATCAGCACGAGTCAGTAGCATCTGGCCAATCTTAAGGCCATAGATAGCAAACAAAGACTCCCAAACTTGAATCAACTGACTTTGCCCAACTGCCGCAAGCAACTGTTTGCTCGCCATTGAGTTGGGAAGTGCGGGGTAACCAAGGTGCTCACGTCCTGCTGCAATTGCACCAGACGAAACCATAACCACAGAGTGGCCTTGTTTTTTTAATTCAGCACATTGACGAACCAGCTCAACCATATGAGCGCGGTCTAATGCCAATGTTCCACCAGTTAAGACACTGGTACCCAGTTTAACAACGACAGTTTTACGCTGTGTTGTTGTCCCGCTTTGATGATTTGTTGTCATGAAGTCTTTTATGGATAAAACAAATAAGAGGTGATGTTTTAGCAATCAAAAGGGGAATTCACAAGCAGAAAAGGTGCGAAATCGCACCTTTTTGCTTTATATAGAAGAGTAACCTTTAAAATTAGACGAATTCGACAGACTCTTCGTCTAATTGGATACTGATTTCAAACTTACTTTGAAGTTCATCAACCAGTTTTTTGTGGAAGGCTTCTTGAGTTCGAGAGACCTCAGCGACCGCCTTTTTAGGTAACGGCAAAGAATCCCAGTTACCATCGATGTTGTACTTGCCGA
Organism: Vibrio sp. 1F255; assembly: GCF_041439145.1. Taxonomy (NCBI): domain Bacteria; kingdom Pseudomonadati; phylum Pseudomonadota; class Gammaproteobacteria; order Vibrionales; family Vibrionaceae; genus Vibrio; species Vibrio sp. 1F255. The sequence goes on from NZ_JBGONQ010000001.1 coordinate 159,400, forward strand.
TATTGTACTTCGCCGAATATCCCTCTTCCGACTTATCCAATTCCAGCCACCAGCCCCAGAACTCGCGTTCTTCTGGTGATTTTTTATCGTTCACACACACAGACAAGCAATCAAAAATGTAATGACCATCTTCTGATTGCGGCTCCCTCAAGTAAGGCCCAATAGCCTTTAAAACGTTTAACAAGCGATAATGCGTAGGTTGTTGTGTCACTTCTGACATATTGAATCTCCATTTCAATGTTAAGAATGACGTTACTCAGACTGCAATACGTAGAAAGCACGCAGTTGGATTTTATAAATTCTCTCTGAGTATCAGGTACTTACTTTGTACACTTTTCATGCTTAACTAATTTCGGAGAAATGTCATCTAAATAATTCATCCTCAAGCCACTTTATCGCTAATTCGAGGGATTGCTCATACCCCTGTGTAATTGATTTGGTTTTGATTTTCTTCGCTTTGCCGTAATCACTGTAAATAGCAACCAGTTGATTATCCAGATGCGGTGAAACAGGGTCACCTTCCAAAGCCAATGCCAAAATAGGAACACTGGTTTTACTGTTAGCCAGCAAGCCTTGCACCTTCAATGACCAAGCCATCAGTTGCCCAGAAAGGCTATTGATATCCACCGCTCCTTTGCCAAGACGCGAAGCCAATACATCTAGATGCATTTTAGGCATCTGCTTAAGTTTGTCTGCATGAACAAAGATATCGTGAATTGGCGCGCCTAAAGAAATACACGCTTTAATCTTATGTTGCTCGAGGAAAGATAATCTCACCATCGCATTGCCACCGAAGCGGAAACCAAACAAGCCGACTTTGTGGTGATCGACCCATGGGATGTTAGGCAATTCATTCAGCACTGCTTGGTGAAGACAAGATGAGTCTTCTGTTAACGGCCAATGTGCACTGTGCCCTATTGATGGCATGTCTACCGTTAACATAGCAATGTTCTTAGGTGCTAAATAATCCCTAAACAGGCGCCACATATCGGTTTGCAAGCTATCTAGACCCGCGCTGACAATCACAACCGGTTGTGGTTTATCTGTCTTGGTTAGATGCAAGTTCGCTTTGATCTTCTTGTTTTGGTATGGAATATCAATCTGCTTGACGATCAACTTAGTGTGCTTGATCGCTTCAGAATACGCTGCGTTGGCCAACACTTGAGCCTGAGCTGCCAAGTTGTCGTTCTTGAGGTGTGGGTAACCCGCAATACTGAAGCACAACGATGCGGAAAATAGCTCTTCAGCCATCTCTTCACCATTCTTCTCATTAGAACGATTTTGATGCTGCATACCCAGCTTGGTCCATTCGTATGCCCAGTTACCACTTCGGTAACCCATGACCGTATCAAGCCACTCATCGGTTGTACGAGAGTTATCTGATGACGCGATGCGAGCCAATACCGCTTCCTGCTCTATTGGATTAACGCCTTGCCATACCCACTGAAGACGTCTTAGGTTTCGATACCATGATGAGTTTTGCTGTTCACGTTTCTCATCCAATAGCGCTTCAGAGCTTGGCATGTATTGTGTCAACATTGAGGTCTCTTTCGCTTGCTTGTGCTTTACAAACAAAGTTTCCGAAAGGTTCGAGCTCGTTTCTTCTGGTTCAGACATTGGGATACTTAATAAGAAATGGTTGTCACTAATAATATAAAAAAAAATGACCCTATAAAGGGTCATTTCTCAAAAAACTAAGTTTACGCTTATTTTGACTTGCGATTTACTGGCTCTACGTAGCTTAGGCTAGTATCCCAAGGTTGCTCAATCCATGTGTCTTGAGCGATATCAACAATGTACTCGTCTAGCAAATCAGCGCCAGATGGTTTTGCACATACAGCGATCAGTTTCGCTTTAGGGTACATTTCGCGAAGCTTACGTGCAGTGTCACCACTATCAACCAAGTCTTCAACGATTAGGAAGCCTTCGCCGTCACCTTCAGGTGCTTTAACTACTGTCATATCACGTTGGTGATCGTGGTCGTAGCTAGAAATACAAATCGTATCTACGTGACGAATACCTAGCTCACGAGCCAAGATTGCACCAGGAACCAAACCACCACGGCTTACTGCCCAGATGCCTTTCCACTGCTCTGCTGGCATTTGCTTTTCAGCAAGTTGACGGCAGTAAGTCTGCATGTTGTCCCAAGTGATAACGAATTTGTTGCTCATAGTATAAAACCTAATAATTTTGTCATGTTATTAGAGGCTATTTCAAACATAGCCTCTTCAGCGATTAAGCAGAAATCTAGACGATTAAGCGAAAATGTATTTAAGAATAAAGATAGCCGACATTACCCACACAGCAGGTGAAACGTCGCGACCTTTACCACTTAGCAGCTTAATTGCAGCGTAAGCGATGAAACCTAGTGAGATACCCTCAGCGATAGAGTACGTCAGCGGCATAAGCAGACATGTTACCACGACTGGTGCTGCTTCCGTAAGATCACGCCAATCAATGCCAACTAGGCCAGACATCATCAGAATTGCTACATAGAAAAGTGCACCTGATGTTGCGTAAGCCGGAATCATACCTGCAAGTGGCGAGAAGAAAAGAGCCAGTAGGAATAAGATACCAACAACAACAGCCGTTAGACCGGTACGGCCGCCTTCAGCAACACCCGCAACACTCTCAACATAAGAAGTAGTATTTGATGTACCTAGCAGTGCACCAATAGATGTTGCTGTAGAGTCAGCAAGCAGTGCTTTGTTCAAGCGAGGTAGTTTGCCGTCTTCTTTGATTAGGTTTGCTTTCGTTGCAACACCAACCAGAGTACCCGCTGTATCGAACAAATCGACGAACAAGAACGCGAATACCACTGAAATCATACCGATTTCAAATACAGCAGAGAAATCAAGCTGCATGAATGTAGGAGCAAGGCTTGGTGGTGTAGACATGATGCCGCCGTATTGAACGTCACCAATAACAATGCCAAGAGCTGTGATAGCTAGAATCGCAATCATTACTGCCCCTTTCACGCCACGGTGAACAAGAGCAATCGTTAGGAAGAAACCAAGTGAGCCTAGGATAGGAGCAATCGCGGTAATGTCGCCCAGTGAAACTTTAGTTGCTGGGTTAGAAACAACGATGCCTGCATTGCTAAGCGCAATAAACGCTAGGAAAAGACCGATACCTGCAGAGATACCAACACGCAGAGACATAGGGATCGAGTTGATAATCCATTCACGGATCTTAAAGATGCTTAAGAAGATGAAGATTACGCCTGATACGAAAACCGCTGCCAGAGCAACTTGCCACGTATAACCCATACCCATTACAACAGCGTAGGTAAAGAATGCGTTCAAACCCATGCCTGGAGCTTGAGCAATTGGGTAGTTAGCAACAAAGCCCATGATGAAACAGCCAATAGCAGCCGCTAAACAGGTTGCTACAAATACAGCGCCATGGTCCATACCAGCATCAGCTAGAATCATTGGGTTTACAAAAATGATGTAAGCCATTGTTAGGAAGGTTGTTAGACCTGCGATGATTTCAGTGCGCACATTGGTGCCATTTTCACTGAGTTTGAATAGCTTTTCGAACATTATCGAATCCTATAAGGGTAAAAAGTAAACGGTTGCGTAATCGATTGGCTGTGGATTATAAAGTTATCAAATAACAAATTCCAGATAGAATTAAGGCTCTAATCGATATTTATCAGAATGCCGTATGAAACAAAGCGATTAAAAATGAAGATATCATCGATAAATAACCATTAAAAACAAACAATTAACAACAATAGACTCACTAAAACTAGTTGGTTGTTTTTTCTACCATCGGTTATTTTCATTGATAATCTAGCCAGTAAATTCTGAATTCAAACTCACAATAGTTATGTATTTTTCAACAGGATCAGTAATAAGGCGCAAATTGATATTTCGGCGTTTAAAAAACAACCACGCAGAACAGCAAGGAAAGTGACAAGCGAAAGCGGTTTGGAAAAGTAGCAGGCAAAAAAAACGCCACTCAAAACTGAGTGGCGGTAGAATCTGTCAACCAAAAGGGCTGTAAAAGAATTCCAATATATAGGGGTGAACAAAACTGTTCGAGTTACATGCTTACGGTATTAGTAACCAAAGCTTGTAGGGTATGCAAAGTTGCTAGTGTAAACAGAGCTGTTAATCCAGAACATTGCAGATGGTAAACCTTTCATAACTATCACCTTAATAAATCAATAAAAAACGAATTTGATTTCTCGGTTCCTTGGAGGCGATAAAACGGACTCATCCTTTGAGCATTTACTCTTCATCTCAGAAGTTGGTTATTAATATACCCTAAAGAAAAAAGATTACAAGTATTTTTTGCTATACGTCACATTTTTTGCCATTTACGGTTATTTTGCAAACTTGTTTTTGTAATAAAATTACAGAATAGAATTAAACAAACGTTTGCCTGCTCCATTTATAAGCATCAAGGCGCTTAGCTGTGATCAGATGGACAAGATCGCTTTCAAAATTTGAGCTATTTGAGGTTTAGAACCGCTACTCGTCAAAACGCTCAAGTGGTATGCTGTTGCCATCAAAACAGACCCATATTTTAGATTTTTGTTCTAGGTTTTTCCCCATACAAAACCTAAATATATGGTTATTAAATAAAAAAGGAGTCATCCGTGTCTGAATTACATTCTGAGATCAGTAAATTATCCCCTGCCCCTATCTGGCAGTTCTTCGATAAGATTTGCTCAATCCCACACCCTTCTAAGCATGAAGAAGAGCTTGCTCAATACATTATTGCTTGGGCAACAGAGCAAGGCCTAGATGTACGTCGTGACCCAACGGGTAACGTATTCATCAAAAAGCCAGCAACGGCGGGTATGGAAAACAAAAAAGGTGTAGTGCTACAAGCTCACATCGATATGGTTCCACAAAAGAACGAAGACACAGTTCATGACTTTGCTAAAGATCCAATTCAACCATACATTGATGGTGAGTGGGTTACAGCTAAAGGCACAACGCTTGGCGCTGATAACGGCATGGGCATGGCTTCTTGCCTAGCGGTTCTTGCTTCAAACGAAATCCAGCACGGCCCTATCGAAGTTCTACTAACAGTAGATGAAGAAGCAGGCATGACTGGTGCTTTCGGTCTTGAAGCGGGTTGGTTAGAAGGCGATATCCTTCTTAACACCGATTCAGAGCAAGAAGGCGAAGTGTACATGGGTTGTGCTGGCGGTATCGACGGCGCAATGACATTTGAAATTGCTCGTAATGCGATTCCAGCTGACTTCGTAACACGTAAGCTAACGCTAAAAGGCCTAAAAGGCGGTCACTCTGGTTGTGACATCCACACAGGTCGTGCAAACGCAAACAAACTGCTTGCTCGCTTCCTAGCGGGTCACGCAAAAGAGCTAGACCTTCGCATCGTCGAATTCAAAGGTGGTAGCCTTCGTAACGCGATCCCTCGTGAAGGTTTCGTAACGGTTGCTGTTCCTGCGGCAAACCAAGAAAAACTGGCTTCACTATACAACTACTACACTGAGCTGCTTTCAACAGAGCTAGGTAAAGTAGAAGACAGCATCGTGACTTTCAATGAAGAAGCTTCTGTAGAAATGGGCGCACTTGCGTCAGCAGACCAAGCTCGCTTTATCGCGGCACTTAACGCATGTCTAAACGGCGTGATTCGTATGAGTGACGAGATTGAAGGTGTTGTGGAAACGTCTCTAAACGTAGGTGTTATCACAACAGAAGAGAACTCAATCACAGTACTTTGCCTGATCCGCTCTCTTATCGATTCAGGTCGTAGCCAAGTAGAAAGCATGCTTCACTCTGTTGCTGAACTAGCAGGCGCTAACATCGCGTTTTCTGGTGCTTACCCAGGTTGGAAACCAGACGCAGATTCAGAAATCATGCATATCTTCCGTGACATGTACGAAGGTATCTACGGTCACAAGCCAAACATCATGGTTATCCATGCTGGTCTTGAGTGTGGTCTATTCAAAGAACCTTACCCGAACATGGATATGGTTTCTTTCGGCCCAACCATCAAGTTTCCGCACTCTCCTGATGAGAAAGTGAAGATCGACACCGTTGAGCTATTCTGGAACCAAATGGTTGCATTGCTTGAAGCGATCCCAGAAAAAGCTTAATTCGATAAGCTATGTTTGTTCAGTAAATGGTGTTTTACAGTAAACACCGTTTATCTGAGACAAAATAAAACAGGTACTCAATGAGTACCTGTTTTTGTATCTAATCTTTGTAGCTACTACTTGTGACTAAATAAGCAATTAAGCGCGTGAAGCCGCGTAGCTTTCTAGCTCATCAATTGAAGTTTGTGCCACAACTTCGCCATCGATGAAGTACGTCACCATCTCGCCATCACGAACACCGATTAACGTCGCACGCTCACCAGACTGGTAAGTAATGTCCATTTGGATCGTGTTTTCATCAATCTGCTGCATTTGACCTTTTTCGATCACATCTGCACTCGTGATAGGACCCACTGGCGCTTCCGTTAGAGACGGATCAAGTTGGTGGTTGATGTCTAGGTAAGTATCAGTCTTAGTATCAAAGATGTGCGGAGCACCTGTTAGTGGGTTGCTACCAGTCCAGAACTCTAGTGAGTTGAATACTAGGTAATCGGCAGCAACTGTTAGACCGTATGCAGGTGCAAGTAGCATGTTCAAACCACCACGAGCGTAACGGTTATCAACAGCCTTGATGTTGAACTTCATTAGGTAACCCGTTACTGCGTTGCTACCAACACAGCCAGATAAAGCAACAGATACCACCGCTAGTGCTACAACTTTTGAAATTGTTTTTTTCATTTTTATCTCGATATATGAATTTGGCCGCCAAAAAATGGCGGTGGATAATACCAACGAACTGAATGACAAATATCAGCTCTAAGTTAATGTATTGTCAGAAAATTCAAAATTTTAAACACCCTTCAATTAGCCAGATAAAAAACTGAAACCAATTCAGAAGCCCCTTCATAAAAAACTTTTGTCGTCACCGTAAAGCGATTGATTCGTACTAAAAATCAACGATTGCTACATTCCGTGTTAACGAATTATCACCATGTTGAGAACAACCTAAATGGCAAGACTAAAACCTAATCAACCATTCGAATTACTTGGTTATACTGTTCAGCCAGGACAGCGAATGGAGATTGAACTGCAAGCGGCTCAGCTTTACACGCATTCTCCACTTTCGATCCCGATTGAAATTATTCACGGTCGCCAAGCAGGCCCAACACTGATGGTAAATGCGGCTATCCACGGCGATGAGCTAAACGGTGTTGAGATTGCACGACAACTGACCAATGCGATTGATCCAAAGAAACTGAAAGGGACATTAATTGTTGTGCCTATCGTTAACGTATTTGGCTTTATCCATAAATCTCGTTACCTACCAGACCGTCGTGACCTAAACCGTTGCTTCCCTGGCAGTGAGAAAGGATCGTTAACATCACGTATCGCTTACACCTTCTTTGAGAACGTGGCAAAGCACTGTGATTACATTCTGGATCTACACACGGGCGCGATTCACCGTACCAATCTGCCACAGATTCGTGCAAACCTATCGAACCCTGAGACACTGCGCATCGCAAAAGCGTTCGCAACACCCGTGATTATTGATTCTCCACTGCGCGACGGTTCACTGCGTAGCGAAGCGGAAAAACTGGGTATTCCTGTATTAACTTACGAAGGTGGTGAAGCGCTGCGTTTTGATCACCTCGCGATTCGTGCGGGTTACCTTGGCGTGCATCAAGTGATGAAAGAAATCGGCATGCTGCGCCCTAACCGTAAGAAGTTACCAGAGCCAGTATTGAGTAAATCCACCAGCTGGATCCGCGCTGAATCAGACGGTATTTTGCGTAACATGGTAAGACTTGGCGAACAGGTTGAAGCAGGACAAACCCTTGCTTACATCAGCTCTCCATTGGGTCACCAAGAAGGCCAAGTGATCACAACCAAAGGCGGTATCGTGATTGGTCAGCAAACTCTGCCTTTGGTCAACGAAGGTGATGCTGTGTTCCACATCGCTTACTTCAAGCAAGACGATGAAGAAGTAGGACAATCAGTAGAAAGCTACATTGAAGAAGTGGCAGAAGACGATTGGCTAACTGCACTGAATAACTGATCAGACAATGCTTAACAGTTTAAGAGCTCGACGTTAAAAGCGAGAAGCCAAACCGAGCTCTTAAACACAATAAAACAGAACTCCACAAACTAAAAAGCCCCAAAACACTTTTAACTCGAAAGAAAAAAGTTGTATCGGGGCTTTTTTTTCACAAATCCCTTATCTTAAAATTAAGGGATCTATAAATTAGTCATGCACTGAATTATTCAGCGTCTTGTTGCTCTTCTGCACGAGCTTTAGCGCGCGCTTCACGTGCTTGCTCAGCTTTAAGCTCTTTAGTGTGACGTAGTTCGTCACGCTCTTTACGTTGCTCTGATTTACGCTCGTTACGTTCAGCTTGGTTAGCGATGAAAGATGCTAGCTCTTTCTCTGCCCACTCTTGTGCTAGAGCTTCAGTTTCGAAACCAGACTCACGCTTAGATACTGTAGTGCTGCGAGACGTTACTTGACGAGTAATCTCTGCACACCAACCGTTGCGTTTTTCTGTAAGGCGGATATCAAATTTTTTGTTCTTAGACATGTTCTATTTTTTCCTAAGGGAGATCATTAAGGGATCGGTCAACTTTGATAACTCCATCTAAGTGAGCATCTTTTAACACCATCCCTTGGTAAGCGCGGTATTAGAGCACAAATCAATGAATATTGCTGCAAATATTTGCAGCGGATCACACTCCCATGCTGCAAATCGTTTGCGCCGGATTTCAATGGGTTCGTAACTCTCGATTCATCATCAACTTCTGTGCAATTTTATCGACAACAATGAAATGAACTATGCTCAAACAGAGATAAATGAAAGAGATACCTGCTTGCTCAGGTTTATAGACTCTACTGCCTCACCTACTCCGCCCATAATTAAAATAGCTAAGGAGTTGCTATGGATAGCTTCATCAAAAATTTACCCAAAGTTGAGCTGCACTTACATATAGAAGGCACATTAGAGCCAGAGCTGATGTTCCAACTCGCCAAGCGTAATAACCTGTCGATTCCCTTTGAGACCCCAGACCAAGTTCGAGACGCGTACCAGTTCCACAATCTTCAATCCTTTCTCGATATCTATTACCAAGGTGCAAACGTACTGATTCATGAACAAGATTTCTACGACCTGACGTGGGCTTATCTGTTGAAGTGTCAGCAAGATAATGTGGTTCATACTGAGATCTTCTTCGACCCTCAGACTCACACTGAACGCGGCATTGACTTTGAAGTCATCGTTGGCGGGATTACTCGAGCTTTGAATCAAGTGGAGCAAGAGCTTGGTATCAGCAGCCAACTGATCATGTGCTTTCTGCGTCATCTCGATGAAGACAGCGCTTTTGAAACACTCAAACAAGCCCTTCCTTATAAAGATAAGATCATTGCCGTTGGGTTAGATTCATCAGAACAGGGCAATCCACCAGAGAAGTTTAAACATGTATTCCAAGAAGCGATCAACCAAGGCTTTCTGACTGTCGCGCACGCCGGAGAAGAAGGCCCAGCACAAAATATTAGCGACGCACTGAGCTTGCTAGGCATTACCCGAATTGATCATGGCGTTCGCTGTGTAGAAGATGAGGATCTGATGGAACAGCTAATAGCAAAACGCACACCTCTAACAGTCTGCCCGCTATCGAATACCAAGCTCAAGGTGTTTGAGACCATGCAAGAGCACAACATCGTCGAGTTGCTGAGAAAAGGGCTGTGCGTCACCATCAATTCCGATGATCCGGCTTACTTCGGCGGCTATATGAATGATAACTTCCTCGCCGTCGCCAATGCTCATCCACTGACGAAAAACGAATTAGCGCAATTCAGTATTAATGCCATCGAAGCCAGTTTCATCTCGCCTCATGCCAAAGAAGATCTCATCACACAGGTACGTCAATATCTTGCTGCGAATACTTAATGAGTTATCAAGATCAAAAAGGGAAGCTCAGAGCTTCCCTTTTAGTATGAGTTGATAACCCATTGGCTTAGCCTGGGTGACCATCCACTCTTGGCGTTAAAAGCATCATGCCGAACTTCCAGATAAACAACCCGAATGCTAACGTCCATAAACCCGCGCTGATGTTCACCATCTCAAATAAATACGCAGGGAAGAAAGTCACACCTACGCTGCGAACCAAAGCCGCGATAAAAATAGCCGAGAACGCTAACGCCATACTTGGCCCTTTATAGATTGCACGACCCGTGTGCCCCATTGTCACACGCGTAATCATCGCAAGAATTAACCCACTCAAACCGCCAATCGCAAACAAGTGCAGCATGTTGTGGCTCGCGAACGGGTTGTCTAATAAACCACGTAGCAGCAAGCTTAAAGGGATGCATAGGTAAGCCGCATGCAGCGACCACACCAAGGGTTCAGATAACGTAGTCCAAGGCTTCCAGCGGATAAAGCGCACCAACTGAGTCACACCTGAAAATACCATCAACTCATTGCCGACTTGAGCAAAGGTCAATGGGAAGAAGCTCAACACAAATAAGCCCACCAAAGGTAGATTCGCTAACCATTCCAACCAAACCAGTGGTTGTGCTTTTTCAAAGTCAAAGCGACGTGCCGTGAAGAACGGAATAACTCGCCCACCCATCACTGATAACAGCAAAGTAAACCACCACAACATCGCTTGCCATACCGCAGACGACGGGAATGGAGGCATGCCCTTAATGGTTGCGTAACTAGCAAAGTTCGCCACGATAGCCAATATAAACAGCGGCACAAAGAATAGATTCTTCCAGCCTTTCGATTTAACAACTCGGAAACCAATTTCGTAAGCGGCGAAGATTAAGAACAACGCCTCAACCGATGAGATCAGCCATAACGGTGCGGGGGTCCAAAACAGAATACGAGGTGCGAGCCAAAAGCCCACAAGAATTGCCAACCGATAGTGCTTGGTTCCATTGACACCCGTCCAGGTTTGTACTGCCGTTAACACAAAACCGACCACTATCGCCATTGAGAAACCAAACAGCATCTCATGCACGTGCCACCACAGTGCGGGAACTTTTAAAATCTCAGGCTGACCGTTTTGGAACATGATGACCCAAGCGACAATCGCGATCACTGCATAGAGACTGCCTAAAAAGAAGAAAGGTCGAAAGCCTAAACGCAGGTAGGCTGGAATCGCGTCTTCTACACTTTTATCTGTGATATTTAACAAACTCGCTCCTAATTCTCAGATAAGCGGCCAAGGTATTACCTAAACCAAATTTTGTATGCATCAAATCCGATGCAATATGCAGATAACACTGCATGAAACGCGCCAATTAGATAAAACCAGTAAAAACAGCGACTCACGAGATTCACTAGCCAATAAACAAGTCAAAAAAACACAACCAAAAGAGTCATAAGGACATATAGATGTATAAATAGAAACTTACTGACTTTTGGTATCTCGCCACATATAGTAAGACTAGACTTAAATGGAACAACTCAGACAAGGAATGCGATGTATATTTTTGGTTATGGCAGTTTAATCAACTCATCTTCACGCCAGCTTACCGGTCAGACAGGGCAAGCGATCCCTGCGATTGTTCATGGCTTAATTCGCCATTGGAGCAAGATCGATGACAGCTATGTGTTATCACCTTTGATCGTCAATCTCGGCGAGGGACAAGTGAATGGTGTGTTGCTTGAGGTGGATGATATTGCACTGGCTGAGTTTGATCGCCGTGAGCGTGGTTATCACCGAATCGAGTTAAAGGCCTCTCAGATAGAAAGCCAAGATGAATTCAAACAGGATCAACCGATCTGGGTTTACATCAAAGACGAGATTGAAGCACCTTGCGAAAACAGCCCTATCGTTCAAACCTACGTCGATACTGTATTAGCAGGATGTTTAGAGGTGTCTGAAAGCTTTGCGGCGCACTTCGTTAAACACACACAAGGTTGGCATCACCCATTAGAAAATGATCGCCACCAGCCTAAATACGGCAACCTTGCTGGGGTTTCCGATCACCATCACAGTGTGATTGATGGCTTGATACTAACTGTACGCAGCTAGTTGATTTAGGTTGGTGAACACATTGACTCACCAACCTAAAGTGAGCTTAAACGACACGAATACCTGCTGGCATCGCACGTTCAGGTGTTAGCAATACACTTTCAGATTCATCTTCCGTTTCTGCACAAAGCAACATGCACTCAGAAGTGTGGCCTCTCATCTTCGCCTTCGCTAGATTGCACAAAACAACAACCTGCTTACCCATCAACTCTTCTTCTGTGTAGTAAGGGACTAGGCTGGTCACCGTTTGCAGTGTCTTGTCACCAACATCCACTTGCACTATGTAAAGCTTGTCCGCGTTTTCATGACGCACAACCTCAATGATCTTACCGACACGCATTTCTAACTTAGCAAAGTCACCATAAGAGACAGTATCCATTTCTCACTTCCTATATTGGTTTATTTTCACTCATTAAATCATTTACTAAAATTAAGTAAAATGTAAATGTTTACACTAGCATTAAGCCTAATAATTACAAGCGGTAAAGATCTCATTACTGGAAGTAAAATGAGAGTTTCGTTGCCTTACTATCATTGTCGGTGTTAAATAGATGAAGCAATGTATAGAGGTTAAAAATGGCAACAATTAAAGATGTAGCAAAGGAAGCTGGTGTTTCTGTTGCAACCGTATCTCGAGTGATCAACAAGTCTCCCAAGGCGAGTGCAAGCTCGGTAGAGTCTGTAACTAAAGCGATGTCTAAACTTGGCTATCGACCGAATGCCAATGCTCGAGCGCTGGTAAGCCAAAGCACGAACACTGTTGGTGTATTGGTCGGTGACATCTCCGATCCCTTTTTTGGCACGCTGGTTAAGGCTGTCGACAATGTCGCTCGTGAGAACGGAAAACATATCCTTGTCGGTAATGGCTCGCACGATCGTGAAGAAGAGAGACAAGCGATTGAATTGCTGATTAACAGCCGTTGTGACGCCCTGGTGATCCACTCTAAAGGCCTCACCGACGAAGAACTGATTGCCTATGCAAAAGAGGTCAAAGGCTTAGTACTGATCAACCGTTATATTGCTGAGATTGCCAACCACTGTATTTTCTTAGACAACAAAAAAGGTGCGTATCTTGCGACGGAATATCTGATCCGCCATGGCCATAAGAACATTGCCTGTATCGCCTCATCGCATAGCATTGAAGATGCCGATGAGCGTATCCAAGGTTACTTAGCGGCACTCTCAGATTACAAAATAGCGCTCTCTGACAGCTATATTGAATACTCAGCGCCGACCAGTGACGGTGGCGAATACGCCATGACTAACCTTCTGACTAAGTCACTGCCAATCACTGGCATTGTGGCGTACAACGATTACATGGCAGCTGGTGCTTTGTCTGTCCTTGATGAAAACGGTATTCAAGCGCCAGACAAAATGTCGATCATCGGTTTCGATGATGGTTTGATTGCCCGCTATGTTCATCCAAAGCTCACCACTATTCGCTACCCGATTCAGATGATGGCAGAGAAAGCGACACGACTCGCGTTGCACTTAGCCAAAGGTGAAAACACCTCAACTGAACCAATGATGTTCTCTCCAACTCTGGTACGCCGTAATTCGGTAGAGAAAGTCTAGGTTCTGGTCGACTCATCAAGCAATAAACAAAAAAAGCCCTAACAGAATCGCTTCTGTTAGGGCTTTCCTACCTTACTCAGATACTCAACAATCGCGCTTAATAAACCGCACTCTTGTTGAGCGCCACTTTTGCTCATCCCCCAAGAACAACGCGATAATTCACATCGTCCTATTCACAAACAAAAGATATTGACGTAACCGCTTTGAGCTAGAGCGTACTAGTTTGAAGAATCCCCCGAAAATTCAAACTGGTAACAGGTACTGTAGTTATATTCTTGTTCAGGCTTGAGAATACAACTGTCCTGCTTCCACTCTGGGTGGTTAGGAGAGTCAGGTAAGAACTGAGTTTCTAGCGCCAAACCAGCGTAGTCTTCATAGCTGCCACCACTTCGGTTTGGTGTGCCACCAAGCCAGTTTCCGGTGTATAGCTGCATCGCAGGTTTGGTTGAAAATACTTTTAGTGTGACGAGCGCATCCGGTGAGGTTACGGTCGCGGCGCATTGAGTGCGTTTGCAGCCATCAGCCAATAAGAAAGAGTGGTCGTAACCCTTTGCTGCTTTCTGCTGTTCATCGCCCAACAAACGCTCTGAGATCATCATAGGCTGATTGAAGTCAAAGCTGGTCGATTTCACTGATTTAAGGTTACCTAACGGAATACCCACCGAATTGGTCGGTAAGAACTGATTAGCATTGATACTGACAATGTGTGACAAACAATCGTGTCCAGCTTCAGCGCCAAGTAGATTGAAGTACGCATGATTCGTTAGGTTGACTACAGTCGGCTTGTCTGTGGTTGCAGAGTAATTAATGGACACTCGATTGTCTTCGGTGATGTCATAACGTACCGACACATTCAAATTCCCCGGGAATCCTTGGTCGCCATCAGCAGACTCTAGACTGAACACCACTGACGTTTCGGTTTGCTCGGCAATATTCCAACGGCGTTTATCAAATCCGTTCGGGCCACCATGTAAGGTATTGCCCGCTTGGTTGGTTTCCAGCTTGTAATTCTGACCATCAATTTTGAAACGACCATTAGCAATGCGGTTAGCATAACGGCCAACGGTTGTGCCCATATAGCTGGCTTGTTTATCGAAGTTCTCCATTGAGTTAACACCCAACAACACTTCTCTTTTGTTTCCCTTTACTGGCAGGATACAGCTCAACCATGTTGCACCAATATCCATGAATGTCACTTGAATGCCATGCGTATTTGATAGCGTCACTAACTGAGCGGGTTGGCCATCATAGGCTGGAGTCTGCGCCATGGATTGATGCAGGTTTTGCTCTTGTGTCATTCTAAATTCCTTCTAGTGCCAGTAAAAAGCCTCTACCTGAAGTAAAGGCTTTAGCATTTGGCCTACCATGATCTTTTTACTTGGTAAGCTCTATATTAAGTCTCGAAGCCGTTAGATTACTTCAACTAAGCCTGCTCCGTCTTTCGCTTGGCACACATAAATAGATTCTTTTAGCCCCGTCGCCGCTTGATATTTCTGTTCAACGGTTGTTTTGATTTCATCAACCAATGCAGGTGGAACCAATGCCACAATACAACCACCGAAACCACCGCCAGTCATACGCACGCCACCTTGTTCACCGATCACTTCTTTGACCATATCAACCAGCGCATCAATCTCTTTCACCGTGATTTCAAAATCATCACGCATTGATGCATGCGATTCAGCCATCAACTCGCCCATACGCTTCATATCATGAGTGCGTAGAGCTTGAGCCGCTTCAACAGTACGGTCATTTTCAGTAATCACGTGACGAGCACGTTTCGCGACCATTTCATCCAATTCAGACTCTTTCGCTTTGAATTGCTCAATGGTCACATCACGAAGTGCCGGAACACCAAAGATGCGCGCCGCTTCTTCACACTGTTCACGACGTGTGTTGTATTCGCTGTCGACTAAGCCGCGTTTCTTGTTTGAGTTAATGATAACCACAGCCATATCTTCTGGCATTGAAACCGCTTGAGTCTCTAGGCTACGACAATCCAAAAGCATCGCGTGGTTTGCGCGACCTTCTGCAGAGATCATTTGGTCCATGATGCCGCAGTTACAGCCCACAAATTCGTTTTCGGCCTGCTGACCATTTAGCGCCACTTCAGCTTGGCTGATCTCTAGGTTATAAAGCACCTTGAATGTTTGACCAATCACCACTTCCAGCGCCGCAGAAGAACTTAAACCTGCACCTTGAGGCACGTTGCCCGTTACAGAGATGTCTGCACCTGTAAATTCAAAGCCGCGACCTTTTAAGCACTTCACCACACCACGAATGTAGTTCGCCCACATCTTGTCTTGTTGGAATGTGATCTCTTGAGTTAAATCGAACTCATCGACTGCATTACCGTAGTCCACTGATACTACGCGAACAATGTTGTCGTCACGCTTAGCCGCGGCGACTACCGTTTGGTAGTTAATGGCACACGGTAGAACAAAACCATCGTTGTAGTCAGTGTGCTCGCCGATCAGGTTCACACGACCTGGTGCTTGGATAATATGAGTCGCTTGGTAACCAAGGACTTGCTCAAAAGATGCTTTCACGTTTTGGATTAGGTCAGACATAAGTAAACTCTCTGGTTAAACTCTTTGTTCAATTGGTTATGGCCCCTTTACGGCACCACTTTAATTCTTTTAGATTCCCTATATCGTTCGTCGCTCACGGTAGGGAATGACAACATCAGCGACTAAACTTTTAAGCTTCTAAGCTCTTAAACTTATGGGCTTTTCATCTGCCGTCATTCCAGAATCGAGGGACGAGATATCAGGAATCTCGCTCGTTATCTACGAAGTAGGCTATTCCTGCTCTTTATAGTGAACGTCACTCAAATCACGAAGACGTTGCGCGGCTTGTTCTGCAGTTAAATCACGCTGAGACTCAGCCAGCATTTCGTAGCCGACCATGAACTTACGAACCGAAGCACTGCGTAACAGTGGCGGGTAGAACAACGCATGCAGTTGCCAGTGATCGATGTCGGTGCCTTCTTCGAAGAACGGTGCATAGTGCCAGCCCATTGAGTAAGGGAATGAACACTGGAACAAGTTGTCGTAACGACTGGTCAGCTTCTTAATCGCAAGCGCTAAATCATCACGCTGCTCGTCAGTCAGTTCGCTCATACGGCGAATGTGTGTTTTTGGTAGCAACATGGTTTCAAATGGCCACGCCGCCCAATAAGGAACCACAGCAATCCAATGTTCAGTTTCAACCACAGTGCGAGAGCCGTCTTTCATTTCAGCTTCAACGTAATCCACTAAAAGATTCGAACCTTGTTGTTCGAAGTACTCTTTTAAGAGTTTCTCTTTGCGTTCAATCTCGTTGGGCAGAAAGCTGTTCGCCCAAATTTGACCGTGTGGGTGAGGCTGAGAACAGCCCATGGTCTCGCCTTTGTTTTCAAACGCTTGAACCCATAGGTAGTCTTTACCTAGCTCTTCAATCTGTTCATTCCATGTGTCGATAACACCGCGAATCTTGTTTACTGGTAACTCTGGCAGCGTTTTGCTGTGGTCCGGAGAAAAACAGATCACGCGGCTCAACCCGCGAACACCTTGAGTCTTGAATAGAGGGTTATCAGACTCTGGAGCGTCAGGTGAATCAGGCATCAACGCCGCGAAGTCATTACTGAATACATAAGTGCCGTCGTAATCTGGGTTTTCGTCGCCCGAGATACGCGTATTGGTTGGGCACAAGAAACACTCTTTCTCATACGCAGGAAGCTGCGCAGTCGATGGTTTTTCATCTTGGCCACTCCAAGGACGTTTTGCTCGGTGCGGTGATACTAAGATCCACTGACCCGTTAATGGGTTATAACGACGATGCGGGTGGTCTACTGGGTTAAATTCAACTTTTGACATGTTTAGATTGCTCTCAAATTTTGTGTCTTGGTCAATTCACCAAGATGAATAATTCTTCTACAAGGAGATTCCCTATCACGCTCGTGCCTCGCTGTAGGGAATGACGTGTAATCTCGTTGTGCTATTTGTGCAAAGGCCACCACTTCATAGCCTTATGCTCATCCGTCATTCCAGAATAAAGGTACGAGATATCTGGAATCTCTATTTTTTCAATAGCTTAAAAGTTCTTTAGTAACCTTGTGGGTTATTCGACTGCCAATTCCATGTATCCGCCGTCATCTCCATCACGCTACGCGTCGCCTTCCAGCCAAGCTCGCGCTCTGCTTTTTCAGTACTTGCCCAACATTCGGCAATGTCACCTGCGCGGCGTGGGCAAAGTTCATAAGGAACCGGTTTGCCCGATGCTTGTGCGAAGGCTTCAACCATCTCGAGTACACTTGAGCCTTTGCCCGTACCTAGGTTGTAAATGTGTAAGCCCGCTTTCTCGCCAACCACTTTTAGTGCTGCTACGTGGCCATCAGCCAAATCCATTACATGAATATAGTCACGAACGCCTGTGCCATCGACTGTTGGGTAATCGTTTCCAAAAACAGCCAGTTTTTCACGGCGACCGACGGCTACTTGAGCAATAAACGGCATTAAATTATTTGGGATACCTTGTGGGTCTTCACCCATAGTGCCCGATGGATGTGCGCCAACTGGATTGAAGTAACGCAGTAAAGTCACGCTCCCGTCGTTCTCCGCGTTGAACAGATCGCTCAAGCACTCTTCCACCATATATTTGCTGCGACCATAAGGGTTAGTTGTCGCGCCAGTTGGTGAAGTTTCAGTAATCGGCACTACTTCTGGATCGCCGTAAACGGTAGCCGAAGAACTAAATACGATGCTTTTCACGCCCGCTTTCTTCATGCTTCGAGCTAACACTAGTGAACCATTAACGTTGTTATCGTAGTACTCCAAAGGCTTAGCCACCGACTCCCCTACCGCTTTCAGGCCAGCAAAGTGAATCACCGCTTGGATATCGTTTTCTGAAAACACGCTATCTAGAAAAGATTGGTCACGAATGTCGCCAAGATAAAACGTTGGGCGCTTGCCAGTTAACGACTCGATTCGTTCCAGCACTAGCTCTTTGCTGTTGCAAAGGTTATCAACAATGATCGGCTCCATACCTGCCTGTATCATTTGAATGCATGTATGACTTCCGATGTAACCCATGCCGCCCGTAACCAGTACTTTCACAATCAACCTCTCTTTGTCGTCATTCGTGGGCTAACTCGAACTGACATTCAGCTCAGTAGCACCGTATGTCAGAAATAGTAGCAGCCATTTTGACTATAATTCTGTGATCAAAACCACGAAGTGTAAACGTTTACACTAACTTTCATCATTGGTACTGCTAATGACATAGAGGAAATGTATAGCTGTTAACCTCTAATTTATTGAATTTTAATAAGATAATTATAGATAGTTAGATTTGAGACATCACAGATGAGTTGAGCATTTATTTTACTAAAAGTTAATGCAATGACGTCCAGTTTGATTACAATAGGTCTGTAGAATAAAGAGGTGCATTGCTTTTTTACTAAATACCAATTTCAAAGCAGCGCAATGTTCCAATAACAGGAAGTGAGTATGGCAACGTTAAAAGATATCGCGACTGAAGCGAATGTATCATTGGCTACAGTTTCAAGGGTTCTCAATGAAGATCCAACATTAAGCGTCAAGGAAGAGACCAAAAGGCGTATCTTTGAAATTGCAGAGAAGTTGGAATACAAAACCAGCAGCTCACGAAAAACCGTTAGCAGTAAAAAACAAAACCATCACTTCCTAGCACTGTATAACTACAAGCAAGAAGCGGAAGTTAACGACCCTTACTATCTATCGATTCGCCACGGGATTGAAACCCAATGTGAAAAGATGGAAGTTAAGCTAACCAACTGTTATGAAAGTAAAATACAGATCAATTCAGCACCAATCACAGGTGTTTTGTTGGTGGGTAGAATGACACCAGAGGTTATCGAGCAAGCTAAAAAGCTGAGCGATAATATCTGTTATGTCGATTTTACCGATCACTCAGAACCTTATGACTCTGTCGATATCGACCTGGCTTTGATCAGCAAAGAGATCACCAACTTCTTTATCAACCAAGGCTATGAGCGCATCGGCTTTATTGGTGGCCAAGACGACGTCAATACCCCTGATATTCGTGAAGTCGCTTTTGCTGAATATGGTGGCCTCAAGAACGTTGTCAGTGAGCAAGACATCTACCGTGGTGACTTCTCTAGCTCATCAGGTTACAAGCTTGCAAAACAGATGCTCGCGACGGGCGACTACCCTAAAGCCATGTTTATTGCGTCAGATTCCATCGCAATTGGCGTTTTACGAGCAGTTCATGAGCACGGATTAAACATCCCTGAAGATATTGCGCTGATCAGTGTAAACGACATCCCAACAGCTAAATTTACCTTCCCATCTTTATCAACTGTTCGTATTCACTCTGAACTAATGGGAATTCAAGGCGTTAACCTGCTAATTGAGAAAGTACGCGACGGCCGAACCATCCCATTACGCGTCTATGTACCAAGCAAACTTAAGCTGCGTGACACAACAAAATAATTAAATATATCAAATGGATAAATTAAGGCTGCCTTTGTTGAAGGTGGCCTTTTTTGTGCCCATCACATACATCAATCGACACATATCCCCCTCTTTAACCTGCTGCATAAAACAGCCAATAGCATTCTTTTAAGTGGATCACACAGCACCGTAAAAAGACCATAAAAAACGTGATGAAGTTAAAGTAAAACGTTTTCACCAATTTCATTTAGTAAAACTTTTACTAATAATTACCTCAGTCCAAAAATACTCGTATTCACTACGACCCAATTACGCATAAGAACGTCGGTCAGCAAACTGCATTCAGACCGAGAGAGAGGCAACGTGAACAACTGGGAAAACTTCCTGAACTTACATGAGAACCGTATGGCACCACGTGCTTACTTCTTCTCATACGCATCAGAAAAAACCGCTAAAACATTTCAACGTGAACTAAGCAGCCACTTCCAACTACTAAGTGGTCAATGGAATTTCAGCTACTTCACTAACCCGCTCTTGGTTCCTGAAGAGTTTTACTCTCAAGAGATGAGCGATTGGGGCCACATTACGGTGCCAAATATGTGGCAGATGGAAGGCCACGGCGATCTTCAGTACACAGATGAAGGTTTCCCATTCCCAATTGATGTACCTTTCGTACCGTCAGATAACCCGACAGGCGCATACCAACGTTCGTTCTTCCTTGGCGACAGCTGGAACGAGAAACAAACCATTATTAAATTCGATGGCGTAGAGACCTACTTCGAAGTTTACGTAAATGGTGAGTACGTTGGTTTCAGCAAGGGCAGCCGCCTAACCGCTGAATTCGATATCTCTAGCCACGTAAAAGCGGGCAACAACCTACTTTCTATTCGCGTGATGCAGTGGGCAGACTCCACCTACATTGAAGACCAAGACATGTGGTGGACAGGCGGCATCTTCCGTGATGTTTACCTTGTTGGTAAAGAACAACTTCACGTTCAAGACCTAATGGTTCGTACTGATTTTGACGACGCTTACCAAAGCGCGACCCTTTCGTGCAACGTTGCTCTAGAAAACCTAGCAGCAGCGACTAACGCAACTCTTGAGTACGCATTGCTTGATGGCAGCCAAGTTATCTCCCAAGGCTCAGTAGATAACTTAACTGTTCCTAACCAACAGACTGGCGGCAATGCGAACACTCAATTCTCTATCGATGTCGTGAACCCTGTTCAATGGAATGCTGAAAACCCATACCTTTACCAACTGTTGCTGACGCTAAAAGACACAGACGGCGAAGTGCTAGAAGTGATTCCACAGCGCGTTGGTTTCCGAGACATTAAAGTTCGCGATGGTCTGTTCTACATCAACAACAAATACGTGATGCTGCATGGTGTAAACCGTCACGACAACGACCACCTGAAAGGTCGTGCTGTGGGCATGGATCGCGTTGAGAAAGACTTGGTGTTGATGAAGCAACACAACATCAACTCAGTACGTACTGCGCACTACCCGAATGACCCACGTTTCTACGAACTGTGTGACATCTACGGCCTGTTCGTGATGGGTGAAACCGATGTCGAAACTCACGGCTTTGCTAACGTTGGCGACCTAAGCCGCATCACTAACGATGCAGCATGGGAAGCGGTGTTTGTTGAACGTATCGAACGTCATATCCACGCTCAAAAGAACCACCCTTCTATCATCATGTGGTCTTTAGGTAACGAATCAGGCTACGGCTGCAATATCCGCTCTATGTACGATGCGGCAAAAGCGATTGATGACACCCGCTTGGTTCACTATGAAGAAGACCGCGATGCTGAAGTGGTCGACATCATTTCAACCATGTACTCACGTGCTCAACTGATGAATGCCTTCGGTGAATTCCCGCACGAAAAACCACGCATTATCTGTGAATACGCACACGCAATGGGTAATGGCCCAGGTGGCTTAACCGAATACCAAAACGTGTTCTACAAGCACGATGCAATTCAAGGTCACTACGTTTGGGAATGGTGTGACCACGGCATTCTAGCGCGTGATGAAGCGGGTACTGAGTTCTATAAGTACGGCGGTGACTACGGTGACTACCCGAACAACTACAACTTCTGCATGGACGGTTTGATCTACCCAGACCAAACACCGGGGCCAGGCTTAAAAGAGTACAAGCAGGTTATCGCACCAGTGAAGATCCGTGACTTCAATGCTGAAGACGGCACCTTCACAGTAGACAACAAACTTTGGTTCTCAAACATCGATGACTACACCATCACTGCGGAAATCCGTGCTGAAGGTGAAACCATTGCTGTGCAACACATCAAGATTGAAGAACTGGCAGAAAACTCGAGCCGTGAACTGACACTTAACTTGCCACAACTTGATGAGCGCGAAGTGTTTGTGAACTTTACCGTGCGCAAGGATTCTCGTACGCCTTACAGCGAAGCGAACCACGACATCGCGGTGTATCAATTCCAAGTGAAAGAGAACACAGCACAGCTAGAAGCCTTCACTAACAACAATGCGACAGCACTGAATGTGGAAGAGTCTCGTTTAGCTTACCTAATCAAAGGCCACAACTTCGCACTGAACTTCTCGAAAGTGAACGGCAAGCTGACGTCATGGTTGGTCAATGGCGAAGAGATGATTAAGTCAGAACCACGAATCAACTTCTTCAAGCCAATGATCGATAACCATAAACAAGAGCACGATGGTTACTGGGAGCCTGCACACTTGCAAATTATGCAGGAGCACTTCCGTAGCATTGACCTTGAATGCGTTAACGTTGAACAGGTAAATGGCAAGGTCGAGATCACCACCACCAGCATCATTGCTCCACCAGTATTCGATTTCGGCATGCGTTGTGAATATCGCTACCAAGTTAATGCTGAAGGCCAATTGAACGTTGAGCTAAGCGGCGAACGTTACGGTGAGTACCCTCATGTAATTCCTGTGATTGGTTTTGATATGGGCATCAACGGCGACTTCGACCAAGTCCAATATTACGGACGCGGCCCTGAAGAGAACTACCAAGACAGCAAGCAAGCCAACATGATTGATGTGTACCAATCAACCGTTGCAGACATGTTCGAGAACTACCCGTTCCCACAGAACAACGGCAACCGCCAACACGTTCGTTGGGCTGCGCTTTCAAGCCGCGCGGGTAATGGTATTGCAGTAAAACCACAGCAAGAAATCAACTTCAGCGCATGGTTCTACACCAACCAAAACCTGCACCAAGCACAACACACCATTGAGCTAGAGAAAAGCGGTTACATCACGTTAAACCTAGATCACCAAGTGATGGGCTTAGGCTCTAACTCTTGGGGCAGCGAAGTGCTCGATTCTTACCGCGTTTACATGGACGAGTTCCGCTACGGTTTAACTCTGATTCCATTCCAAGCAGGCGATTGCGATGCGCAGCACCTAATCAATCACAACTTTGGCGATGAGTTTTTTACGGTGAATGCACCAAAAGCTCAACCACAACTGAACGAGGCATAAGCGATGATCGTTTTAGAAAACTTAGAACAATTTAAAGTCGTCTACCGCGATGGTCGTAAATGGCAACGCTGTGTAGAAGCGATTGAAAACATCGGAAACATCAAAGATGGCGTGATGTATTCAATTGGTGATTCACTGGCTTACATGATTGAAGACGGTGTGGCTCGTAACACAGAAAACTTCACCGGTAATCGTCGTTACTTCGACGTGCACTACTACCTAGAAGGCCGTGAAACGGTTGAATTCGCAGCGAAATCAGAGCTAGAGCAGATCCAAGCTTATAGCGATGAAACCGACCGCGAACACCTAATGGGGAACGGTGAAACTCGTGAACTAGCTGAAGGCCAAGTGGCGATCTTTGACAACAATCAGGCTTACCGTTTCCACGGTGATAACCGAGTTCGAAAAGTGGTACTGAAAGTGACCATTGAAGACGGTTACTTCCTCAATAAATAAACAATAACGCTATCTATTCACAGTATGTATCGAGCCTTGCCGTTCAAGGCTCCAACATGCTGAACAAAGCCTCAATGCTTCCTCCCTACAAGGAAGCATTGAGAAATAACGACTATAATTACGTGATTCCTCGGAGGACACTATGTCTGAATCTGTACGCGGTAAGTTAGGCAAATTTGCCCTACTCTCCATGACATTTGCAGCGGTATTTAACGTTCGCAACATTGTAAACAACAACATCGAATTGGGATTGAGTTCAGCCCCTATCTTTTTGCTCGCGACCCTTATTTACTTCATTCCGTTCGTGTTCATCATTGCTGAATTCGTATCAGCAAATAAAAATTCTGAGTCAGGCATGTATGACTGGCTAAAAAAACCACTAGGCTCAAAAGCAGCCTACCTAGGTTCCTTCCTATACTGGTTCGTAAACCTTTTCTGGTTTGTATCCCTGCTACCAAACGTAATCGCCTATGCGTCTTACGCGATGTTGGGCTATGAATACGCCTTCTCGCCAGTCGTCACATCGGCTATCTCGATTGCTCTGTTTGCTGCAGCAACTCACATCTCAACCAAAGGCGCGAGCTGGCTAGGTAAGATTGCCGAGATCGTGGCCTACGGTGTATTCGCTCTGTTTGCAATCTACGTTATCGGTGCACTAATGGCACTGGGCGGCAACCATGAGCCAGTAGAACCAATCACGCTTGAAGCAATGACACCGACCATCAACTGGGCAACGCTAGGTATCATGTGTTGGATCTTCCAAGCAGCCGGTGGTGCAGAAACCGCAGCCGCTTACCTAAACGATGTTAAGGGCGGTCACAAGTCTTTCATCAAGGTTATCATTGGTGCAGGTATCGCAATCGGCGCAATGTACGCAGTGGGCTCTCTTCTAGTAAACGTATTCGTTGCTCGTGATGAACTGACCTACGCTGGCGGCATGGTTGAAATCTTCACAGGTATGGCGAACTACTTCGACATTTCACAATCTCTAACGGGTCGCTTCGTCGGTATTATCCTATTCGTTGCTATGTTCGGTTCGATGATGATGTGGACAGCAGCTCCAGTAAAAATTCACTTCTCTGAAATCCCTAAAGGTGTTTACGGCGAGAAGACAACAGAGCTTAACGAACACGGCGTGCCAGTACGTGCAGCTTGGTGGCAGTTCGCGTTTGTATTCGTGATGCTTGTGGTGAACGGCTTCGGCTCTGAATCTGTACAAGACATGATGAATACAGCAATCAATCTAACAGCAGGTACCGCAATGCTACCGCCAATCTTCATCATGGTGGCCTACTTTGTATTCCGCTTGAAACACGACGACACACCGCGTGATTTCCGCATGGGTACTCGAGTTCAAGGTATGGCAGTGGTATCGGTACTGATTGGTATCTTCATTGTGAGCATGACAGCATCGGCATTCCCGACAGGTGTTGACCTTGTTCAAGCCTTCTTCATCAACGTCTTCATGACAGCGGTATTCTCTGGTATTGCATGGTGGTGGATCTCTCGCTTTGAAAAGAAGCAAGCAGGTAAAGAAGCAAAGCTAGAAACCGCTAAGCAATCGTAGCACTCTGCATCCCCCCCAACTTTAAAAGCGCCTAACAAGGCGTTTTTTTTGTTTTAAATCAGACAATTAAAATCAATCCCGAGAAATAAAAACGGCGTTCCGTCAAGGTTTCAGTTCACGAAAAACACCAATTAATAGGTAATAAAACTCGAATAAAAACCAAGGTAAAATATTAACTAAATTTATTTACTCAAGGTCACATATTTGATCAATTTCGATTAACTTCCCGCCGCTTAATCTTTAATCTTCTTGCTGAAGAGACAAACTGATTCATATAAAGAAAGCGACAAAAAAGCCCCTACACGCCTTATAAATCGTCGCTCATGAAACAAGCAATCTCTTCAATGAACTTCTTAATCTTTAACTCTTTGTTTTGGTAATAAGTTTACTGAAATACCAAAGAAAAAAATCCCAAAGAAGTCCGATCGTAAATCTATAAAAACAACAATGAGCCAACCCTGACAAAACAAAGCGGGTGTTTGCCAAACCAACATAACAATAAAAGTGCGGCCTAGAGCTTCCCTCTCTAGGACCAAGTTATAACGATCATCAACGTGATTCACCGGAGAACATCATGTCCGAAAATAAACGCAGTACGATAGGCAAATTTGCCCTACTGTCTATGACCTTCGCGGCGGTATACAGCTTCAATAACATCATTAATAACAACATCGAGATCGGCCTTTCCTCAGCTCCGATGTTCTTTCTAGCAACCATCTTTTACTTTGTGCCATTTTGTTTGATCGTTGCAGAGTTTGTGTCACTGAATAAAGACTCTGAAGCGGGTGTTTACTCTTGGGTTAAAAGCTCTCTAGGCGGCCGCTGGGCGTTTATTTCAGCTTACACCTACTGGTTTGTTAACCTGTTCTTCTTCACATCTCTGCTGCCTAGAATCATCGCTTATGCGTCGTATGCGTTCTTAGGCTTTGAGTACATATTCACGCCAATGACCACCGCGATTCTGAGTACCATTTTGTTTGCGGTCGCGACTCATATCTCGAACAACGGCGCGAAATTACTGGGCCCTATCACTTCACTAACATCCTCACTGATGCTGCTGTTAACGATGTCTTACATCTTGTTATCTGGCGGTGCTTTGGTAGGCGGTATCGAGCCAGCTGACCCAATCACCATTGAAGCCATGACACCAAGCTTCAACTGGGCATTCCTTGGCGTAATCACTTGGATCTTCATGGCGGCAGGCGGTGCAGAATCGGTCGCGGTTTACGTTAATGACATCAAAGGCGGTCACAAGTCTTTCGTTAAAGTCATCATCATTGCCGGTATCTTCATCGGTGCGCTTTACTCGGTAGGATCTGTGTTAGCAAACGTGTTTGTTTCGCGTGAAGAGCTTAAATTCACAGGCGGCTCAGTTCAGGTATTTGAAGGGCTAGCAAGACACTTTGGCCTGTCTGAAATCTTGATGAACCGTTTCGTTGGTGTGGTTTCATTCACGGCGATGCTGGGCTCTCTGCTGATGTGGACGGCAACACCCGTTAAGATTTTCTTCTCTGAAATCCCTAAAGGTATCTTCGGTGAGAAAACGGTCGCTCTAAACAAACAAGGCGTTCCAGAGCGTGCGGCTTGGATTCAGTTCTTGATTGTGATTCCACTGATGTTCATTCCGACACTGGCGTCCGATACGGTTCAAGATCTGATGAGTACCATTATCAACATGACAGCTGCAGCATCGATGTTGCCACCGCTATTCATCATGATCGCGTACCTTAATTTACGTTTGAAGTTGGATCACTTACCTCGTGATTTCAGAATGGGCTCACGTATGACAGGCATTACCGTGGTCTCGATTCTGATCGGCATTTTCACTGTTGGCTTCTTTGCGTCAACCTTCCCAACAGGTGCTGACATCATGACCATCATCTTCTACAACGTGGGCGGGATTGTTATCTTCCTTGGCTACGCGTGGTGGAAGTACGGAAAATATGAAAAAAGCTTATCTCCAGAAGAGAAAAAACTAGAAGCAAAACCTGAACCGGCGAACGCTTAGTTTACCCTGCACTCTGATTTAAACTTCGGGCACTCTGACTTAAACTTCAGGCACTCACATTTGGTGAGTGCCTTTTTATTTGTCGGTACATTTCCACTAACCATCTCGATTAAATCAAAGCCATTCAAGAATCAAAACATTCGAACCAACAATCTAACCACCCATCAAACAATTCACCTCCCGAATACTTACAACCCTAGCCATACCTCTGCAAATTCAACTGAAAGTCAAAATAAAAACAAAGTAAATATTTACTAAAAATAGATCACACTTTTAAACTTAATTAATTTTAAACATCAAAATTATCATTAATATTGGTTTGCGATCGTAAGTAACCTGACCAATACGCCTTGAAGAGCACCCCATATTAGAAGTCAGAACTGCTTGCGAACCTTCATTTATAACCCCGACACAGAAGTGATTAAAATGAAAAGTAGTTTTACTAAAAACACTCTTATTACAAGCTGTATTCTTGCTGCCTTAAGTACCACTGCCCACGCGGAAGAGTCCGCAGCAAACCACAGTGATACTCAGCCTCCTCAGACAGAAACTGAAACCCTATTTAACTTTTATGGTGAGCTTGGCCTTGGTGGTCACGTGGCACTCGAAGGTGATGATAAAGGCCGCTACGCAGACGGTACTTACATTGAAGCTGGCTTGGCTATCGAGCACGGTAATTGGTTTGGTCTTGCTTATATGGAGGGCTGGACAGTACAAGCCGATGACGAAGGCAATGCTTGGGCAACGGGCCACGGCTGGGGCGGTTTTGAAGGTGGTTTCAACCGCTTTTACGCTGGCTACCGCACAGATAACAAAACAGAATTCATGATTGGTCGTATGGACTCTTCATTAGATGACGTTCAATGGTGGGGTGACCCTACGGTTGAATACGGCTACGCGATCTCAAACACGCGAGACGTGCACCTTGGTGTGAAGATTCAAAACCTAGAAGGCAAGCTTCGCTACAGCGTTTCTTTCGCGCCAGAGTCTGACTTCTCGGAAGACGATGCTCTTGTTCACTTCGGTAAATACGACAGCTTCGCAGACCAATGGAAAGATAAGAACGCCATGGTCAATGGTTACCTTCAATACGATCTGACCGACGACTTAACCCTAATGGGTGGTGGTGAAGTTCGTAACAACGATGGTGGTGAACTATTGCTATTGGGTGCTGAGTACAAAAACTTCGCCACTCGTGTTTGGCACGATACAGATAAAGGCAACCAAGAGTCTTTCGGTAGCGAGTCTGGTATTCAAACCAGTGCATGGTACGAAGCGGCACAAGGCGTTTACCTATCTGCAGCCTACAACTACGCAAACTTTGACGGTGACAATGGCGACAAAGAAATCACCTCTTACATCAATGCTGGCGTTTGGTATGAATACGGCAACGGCGCGTTTGCGACTGCTTTCGATAGCCGCTTTGGCGTAGGCAGCGACACTGAAATCGGCGACGCTCAGGTGTTCGCAATGCAATACTTCTACTGGTAATAACAGGAATTGATCATGAAACTGAATAAATCATTCGCAGCTCTCGCTATCGGTGCAGCCCTTGTCGTTACTGGTTGTGCTTCAAACTCAATCTCTGGCTCAGGCTCAGGCTCTGACACAGAGCAACTGCAAGCCAACGAGTTTAAGAACGTTATCGACCGTACTGGCTCGCCAGAATACATGCGAGATTACGACTTCGATGACCACCAACGCTTTAACCCATTCTTCGACCTAGGCGCATGGCACGGTCACCTACTGCCAGACAGTGCAGAAGGCATGGGCGGATTCCCAGGTACAGCACTGCTTACCGAAGAATATATCAACTTCATGGCTGATAACTTCGACCGCCTAAGCGTGTTCAAAGACGGCAAAAAAGTGGCTTTCACTATGGAAGCTTATAGCCTACCGGGCGCATTGGTTCAGACGCTAAAATCTGACGATGTGACCGTAGAAATGACGATGCGTTTTGCTTCAAACCGTACCTCTCTGCTAGAAACAAAAATCACTACCGACTCACCGGTTGAATTAGTGTGGGATGGTGAACTGCTAGAAAAGACGCACGCCAAAGAAGGCGTGGCACAAACCGACAAAACAATCGCTGAAACTTACCCTGAGTATGACCGTCAAATCGTCGCAACCGACGATGGCCTAAAGGTGACCTTCGGTAAGGTTCGTTCGACATGGGATCTACTGACTTCTGGTGAGTCTGAATACCAAGTTCACAAGTCGATTCCAACGAAAACCACGGTTGATGGTTTAGCGTTTACTTCAACGGCAAACATTGAAGCATCGACGACTATCTACACCACATACTCGCATGTTCTAACGGCAGAAGAAGCGCAAGCGGAACAGCCTGAAATCAAAAAGATCATGGCAAACCCTGCCGACTTCTTAGCCGCATCAGCAGAACGTTGGGAAGGCTATCTTGAGATGGGTTTAACCAACCCGAACGCGACACCAGAGCAAGAGCGTGTTGCGGTTAAAGCGATGGAAACCCTAAACGGTAACTGGCGTGGCGCTGCAGGTGCGATGGAGTTTGACTCTGTGACACCATCCGTGACGGCGCGTTGGTTCTCGGGCAACCAAACTTGGCCTTGGGACACATGGAAGCAAGCCTACGCAATGGCTCACTTCAACCCAGATGTAGCGAAAGATAACATCCGCGCGATGTTCGCTTACCAAATTCAGGCTGACGATGCCGTTCGTCCTTGGGATGAAGGTTACGTGCCCGATCTACTCGCTTACAACCTAAGTCCAGAACGTGGCGGCGATGGCGGTAACTGGAATGAACGTAATACCAAACCAAGCCTAGCAGCATGGGCAGTAATGGAAGTCTACAAAACCACCAGCGACGAAGCTTGGCTAGAAGAGATGTATCCAAAACTAGTGGCATACCATGATTGGTGGCTACGCAACCGTGACAACAACGGCAATGGCGTTCCAGAGTATGGCGCTGCTCGTGACAAAGCACACAACACACCTGAAGGTGAAATGTACTTCACCGTGGTTCGTGGCGATAAGCACGAAACAGTCGTAGGCCAAGCTGAACTGGATAAAGTGGTAGCAGAAGGCAACTACGATTACATCGAGAGCCCAGCTCAAACCGCTGCGTCTTGGGAATCAGGTCGTGATGATGCAGCAGCCTTCGGTTTCATCGATAAAGACCAGCTAGACGCGTACGTTGCTAACGGTGGCAAGCGCAGTGATTGGGATGTTGAATTCGCTCAAAACCGCGCTGAAGACGGCACTTTGCTTGGCTATTCATTGCTGCAAGAGTCCGTTGACCAAGCAAGCTACATGTACAGCGATAACAAGTACCTAGCAGAAATGGCTGACATTCTAGGTAAAGACGCAGAAGCGAAAGAGTTCCGTGAAAAAGCAGAGCACCTATCGAACTACATCAACACCTGTATGTTCGACGAAGGCACTAACTTCTTCTATGACATTCGTATTGAAGACAAGCCTTTAGCCAATGGCTGCGCAGGCAAACCGATTGTCGAGCGTGGTAAAGGCCCTGAGGGTTGGTCACCACTGTTCAACGGTGCAGCAACACAAGCTCACGCTGATGCAGTGGTCTCTGTGATGAAAGATACCTCAGAGTTCAACACCTACGTTCCACTGGGCACAGCAGCGCTTTCTAGCCCAGCATTTGGCCCAGATATTTACTGGCGTGGACGTGTATGGGTAGACCAGTTCTACTTCGGCCTAAAAGGTATGGACAGCTACGGCTACCGTGACGATGCGATTGAAATGGCAGGCGCATTCTTCGACCACGCCGATGGCTTGGTACAAGACGGTCCTATCCGTGAGAACTACAACCCGCTAAACGGTGAACAACAAGGTGCTCCAAACTTCTCTTGGAGTGCTGCCCACCTATACATGTTATACAACGATTTCTTTACTGACGCAGAGTAAGTAAAAACCTATACCTGTCTTCTGAAATTCAATGAAAATCTAACCTCATAAATTTCAGACTTTGGCACTCAGTTTCTCGCTGAGTGCCTTTTTTATATCTGAAGTAACGTAAGCGAAAAACAAGCACTTAGACCATTTGGCCTACCATGATCCTTTTACTCTGTTCGTTGTACTCAGCTAACACAGGCAAGCTTTTACTCACAAAAAGCAAAGAGTGCTCTTGCTATGAAATCCCATTCAAAAATTTCATCACCCTCACTGAAATATTGAATTCTGAAGACTTATTCGAATTTTATTTATCCTTATTAGCCTTCCGGACATTAATTTGATAGTCGTTTACTAAATAATAGCTAAACTATAGTGTCGCCTACCCCTTTTTTGAGAAAACCTAAATGCCTAATGCTGATTCCACCCTAAACAAACGTATGGGAATCGTTGCGCTCACCTGGCCAATTTTTATCGAAGTTCTTTTAAGAACCGCACTCAACACCAGTGATGTATTCATGTTATCGGGATACTCGGACAAAGCCGTGTCTGCCGTTGGTGTTATTTCTCAGATATCCTTTTTCCTGATCATTGTCTCGACCATGGTCAGCAGTGGTACGGGTATTCT
The DNA here is from genome assembly GCF_041439145.1 of Vibrio sp. 1F255. Taxonomy (NCBI): domain Bacteria; kingdom Pseudomonadati; phylum Pseudomonadota; class Gammaproteobacteria; order Vibrionales; family Vibrionaceae; genus Vibrio; species Vibrio sp. 1F255. Next base: position 191,509 of record NZ_JBGONQ010000001.1, read on the forward strand.
AATCGCGCAATACAATGGTGCTTCCCGCACTCAAGAGAGCGCTCACGTGGGTGTAGCAAGTATCATTCTGGCCATTATTGCCGGTGTGCTACTGAGTGTGATTGCCGTTCTTGTTGCTGAATATTTTATCCCGCTTTATCAACTCGAACCTCAAGTCGAACAGTACGCGCAAGAATACCTGTTCATCAGTGGTGCTCTCACCTTCAATGTAACCATAGGTGTGGTTCTCACCACTATTTTGCGCAGTCATGGCTATTCAAAGTCACCGATGGTGATCAATATGATTGCAGGTGTCATCAACGTATTCGGTAACTACTGTGCCTTATATCAACCTTTTGGTTTGCCTGTATACGGCGTGCAAGGGGTTGCGACCGCGACCGTCATTAGCCAAGTAATCGGAATGTTGATCTTGATTGGTGTGGTCAGAAGCAAAGGGATTTATCTACCAGTGAAGCAGTTTAAATCTGTGCCGAAAGCCATCTATCAAAAAATCATGAAGATCGGCTCGATGAACGCTGGAGAAGTGCTCTCTTATAACATGGCTCAGATCAGCATTACCTTCTTTGTAGTGCAGATGGGTACGTCTTCACTGGCTGCGTTTACTTACGCACAAAACATCGCTCGCCTCTCTTTTGCGTTTGCACTGGCAATTGGTCAAGGCAGCCAAATCCAAACAGGCTATTACATTGGTAAGGGTTGGATCGACGAGATTACCAAGCGCGTGCAACGTTACTTTGTGGTTGGCTTTATCGCGTCAACCGCGATCACCTGCATGGTGTATGTGTTCCGTTTCGAAATTCTCGATCTGTTCACGCAAGATCCAGAGATCATTGCGCTAACGGCGGCACTGATTGCAGGTTCCATCATTCTTGAAGCTGGACGAGTATTTAACCTTATCTTTATCTCTTGTCTAAAGGCTGCTGGCGACATTAAATTCCCGATCAAAATGGGCATTCTCAGCATGTGGGGCATTGGGGTTGCCATGAGCTATTTGCTTGGCGTGCATTGGGGTTATGGCGTATTGGGTGCTTGGATGGCAATCGCGATGGACGAGTGGTTCCGTGGAATCATCATGGCCTATCGCTGGCGAGCTAAGAAATGGACTCGATTCTCTTTTTAGGTTGTTGTTGATACGTCGAAATTTATCTCGACCAAAAGAAAAAAGCGCTAGGGGGAGCTAGCGCTTTTAAGACCAACTAAGTCCGTTTAGCCTGGTAGATTTTTAAGCTATATCATGAGGATATAACCATTTTTTTTACTTAGGTAAATCAAAAAGCCTATTCTTTACGACTGCCTTGAGTCGTAAATTAAGTATAGTCGGGTTGTGAAAAATGGAAGGAATTATTTCATTTATTTTTGTCGCAGAGACCAAGCCCAGAGTAGAAAAACAGCTCAGATGAACTAACCTTTAATCATGATTGGAAATCTTGAGGAGGGGCTATATGGATTCAGAAACGACCACCGCCAAGCCCGCGCCTCGAAAAGAACAATCAACCTTGCTAGCTTCCCTACTCCATGAATTTAGAAGAAACAAACTGATTTTATGGTACGTGGCATTCATTGCTCCGCTCACCTTAACCATCAACCTATTTGTCCCAAATAATATGAAGTATGACATCTATAGTTATATCGATGTCTTAATTACCATTTGCTATGTCACTTTTATTATCTGGGCAACGTATTATTACTGTTATTTACTGTTTAAGAGAGAAAAAAAACCGACTATACGATTCATCAAAAAAGTGAAATCACTGCTATTTCCTATCTCGAAACCCATTCACTTTGTCTTGTTAATGCTCGCTTTGAACATCTCATTTTCGAGTTACACGTTTATCAAATCACTCATCCCGCACTTCAATCCTTACACTTTAGACCTCGCTTTTTACCACTTAGATAAGTGGTTGCACTTTGGCGTATCTCCATGGGAACTCACACACTTCTTCCTGCCAAATGCAGCTTCAACTTTGGTGATGAACTTCTTATACAACTTATGGTTTTTTCTGATGTGGGGAATGTTACTTTTTTTCATCATCTATCGAAAAGATGACCAACTTCGTAATCAGTTTATCCTGACCTTTTTGATATCTTGGTTTCTCCTAGGTAACGTCATAGCGACGCTGTTGTCGTCTGCGGGACCCGCCTACTTTCACCACTTCTATGAACAAGATCTCTATCTTAGGTTAATGGAACGTCTACAAGCGCAAGACCTCCAGTTAAAGCAAGCGAATCTATTCCCACTTTGGATGCTATCCGCGCAGGATATGCTTTGGGATAGCTATGTTACTGGCATAAGAGGCCGAGGAACGGGAATATCTGCGATGCCTAGTTTGCATGTCACTATCGCAGTGTTAATGGCAATGACAGCATTTAGGTTGAACAAAAAGCTGGGATATTTGGCGTGGGGTTATGCTTTTATTGTCCAGATCGGCTCCGTTCACTTGGCTTGGCACTATGCAATCGACGGATACTTAGGGGCGATATTAGTCGTCGCTCTTTGGCACGCTATTGGTTACTGGTTGCGAAGACGGACACCACCAATCAAAGCTCCATAAACTAGATATGTCCCACCCTTTATCACATCGGATAACGAGTTAATCTCTTCGACCCGTTACTTCTTCAACAGCCTGACTAATGGTTTTTCTCAGGTGGATACTTTTATCATCGAGTTGCTTTCCCTTGCGGTAAACAAGTTGAATGTCAAAATCAGGAACCTCTATCGGCGGGGCAACGGCTATCAGCGAGCTCTCCACATTAGGGTCAGTTCGGGCGACCAACTTAGGCACGATACACAGCAACTTCCTGCCACTTATCAGTCGTTTTACCGTCAAAAAATTACTCGATGCAATCGCCACTTTTCTCGTATAACCGAGTTCCGCTAATTTTATGTCTACGCCCGTTTTTAGAGAACCATTAGGGGAAACTAATGCATGCTCGACAGACACAAATGTCTCTAGCGACATCGGCAGTTCAACACCAAGCACTGAGCTATCAAGTAAGCAAACATGCTGCTCGGTGTAGAGTTGATCAATACCAAACAGCTTAGGCACCTCTCCAAAACTACCTATCGAGATATCCAGCTTTGCCTGTTCAAATACTTGCTGATAGTTGCTTCGATTAACATTAAAAAATGCGACTTGAGAGTTTGGTGAAGCTTCTTTGATCAAATCGAATATCATTGGGCCAAACATCTGCTCTGCGTAATCCGTCAACCCTATTTTCCAGCTCCCTTTGAAACTCTCGGTCTCAAAACGTTTAGATAACAGAACTTCAGACTGGATGGTATTCAGTAGCGCGTCCACGGTACTTGATAGTTCAATGGCTCGGTCGGTCGCCTCCATCTTGCTACCTACACGCTCAAACAAAGGGTCATCAAACAACTTTCGTAGCCTTTGTAAGCTATGGCTCATCGCAGATTGGCTGACATAACAACGCTCAGCAGCCTTACTCACGCTATTCGTTTTATACAAAGCCTGCAGTGCAATCAACAAGTTAAGGTCGACCCCTTTCCAATTAAAATCAGCCATGCTAATCAACCCATTTCATTCATAGTTATAATTAAAACAATTAATTTGAATCATAGTCTAACTCCACCTAAATTACGCTAAACATTTATCTGGAATCGATCATGCTTTCAATTTTTAAAACCTTTTTCTGGCTTGGCTGGATTAGCTTTGGTGGACCAGCAGCACACATTGGCTACTTCCGTAAAACCTTTGTTGAGAAACTGAATTGGTTGTCCGACGAAGAGTACGGGCAGATTGTCGCTCTTAGCCAATTTCTACCGGGCCCAGGTTCAAGTCAGGTTGGCTTTGCGGTTGGCTACAAGAAAGGTGGATTAACAGGTGCTATTGCTGCATTTGTCGGCTTCACCTCCCCATCTGTGATTCTGATGCTGATATTGGCGTTAGTCAGCAACCAACTATTGGAAGCACCACTTTTCAATTCAATCATTCACGGGCTTAAGTTATTAGCGGTAGTGGTTGTGGCTGATGCTACCTTTGGTATGTACAAGAACTTTTGCCAATCGAAGATAACAACCGCCTTATGTGTGATTACCGCGATTGTTCTGCTACTGATTCCAGGCATCTGGCCTCAAGTTTTAGTGCTTCTATTTGCAGCAATGGTTGGCAGTAAGTTCTTGACGTCTCAAGAGCTCAAAACGATACCTTCAACGCAAAAAATATCGGTAACGCCTCTGGTGATTTTTGTTGCTTTGCTGGTTGGTCTGCCTCTATTCAGTGCTTACTCTCAAGGTATTGAAGTGTTTGGCCTGTTCTACCAAGCAGGTAGCTTAGTATTCGGTGGCGGCCACGTGGTACTTCCGTTGCTACAAAATGGTATTGGTGACCAACTGTCTCAAGATGCCTTCCTAACAGGTTATGCAGCAGCACAGGCAGTACCAGGGCCTATGTTTACACTTGCGACTTACTTAGGTTATGTATTGATGCCATCGGCACCGATCACTGGCGCACTACTCGCAACGATTGCTGTGTTCTTACCGGGCTTCTTATTACTACTGGGTGTACTGAAGAACTGGCAGGCGATTGCAAGCAAACCTTTGGTGGCAGGCGCTCTTACTGGTGTGAATGCGGCGGTTGTCGGTTTGTTATTGGCGGCACTATATCAACCGATCTTCACAAGCGCAGTAAGCAGCGGCATAGACTTCGCTCTGATCATTGTTGGTGTGTGGTTATTGAAAACAATTAAGATGCCGATTGTAGGTTTAGTGGGTACCTTTATCGCCGCTGGTGCGATGCTTAACTATTTATAATTAAGCACTTAGATACCCAACTTTAGATACTAAACTGAGTTACAAATAATAGCCCCTGATCAGGAAACTCATCAGGGGCTATCTTATTTAGAATGACTTAACTTGATAGGGCGTTATATCGGGGTGCTGGCTTTCATTTCCCTTACCTCTGCCAACGCTCTATTTAGGTTCTCATTAGCAATTTTGTAGTAAGACGGCTTTTTATCGATCGCTTGTTGAAGATAAGGAATCGCTTCATCAGGTCGACCTTGGAGAATTAAAAAATACCCGACATTATTCAACGCTTCGGGAGCATCCATATGACGCATAAAAACGTTGATCGCCTTTTTCACATCGCCGGAAGCTAAGTAAATAAGGGCAAGGTTATTCTGAGCTTTCTCATTGTTAGGCTCAATCTCTAACGCCGAACGAGTGTATTGATACGCTTCTTTGTAGTTGCCATACATGTAATGGGAGTAGCCCATGTTCAACAAGGCTTTTACTGAGGTTTTATCGATAGTGAGCGACTTTTTAAAATACTCTTGAGCTATTTGATGCTTACCTTCAACATCCTCCAATACCCCAATTCCCATATAAGCGAGTGCTGGCGACATGCTATCCACCTTCAAGCCAGCAACTTCACTTTGGCTTAACGCTTGGTAATTTTTAGTCGTTTCACTGCTTTTCAAGCGAACTTGATCGGCATTAATCGCTTTAAAAAAATAACTTCGTCCTTCATCGGTGCGGCGCTGCTTGGTATATAGAACCCCAAGTTGCTCCAACACTTCAGTATGCGCCGGATTAAAATCTAGTGCCGCCAGATAGGCTTTTTCAGCGAGCGCGTAGTTGCCTCTCGATGAGTGAATTCGGCCAATCGTAAACAGCGTTTTATCGTGAAACTCTTGATCAGGGAAAGACAGAGATCGGATGTACTCATAAAGCGCTAGATCGATATTGTTATCTCTCAGCGCCACATCACCACGCATGATCGCTTCTTTTTCACTAACCGGAGGATCGTCACTGGTTAAGGTGTCAATGGGCTTCCCCGAATACAACTCAGCATCAAACTGATTGGTTGGCTCATCAGAAGAAGCACACCCTAAAACTAATAGCGGCAGCAAAAGTAAAACCATTCTGTTCATTAGCATCATAAACCAACTCCTGGCGCACTTAATGCGTCCATAACAATCATCATCCCAGGTCCTAGGGCAACAATAAAAAAACACGGCCAAATAAATAACAACATAGGAAACAACATTTTAGTTGGTATTTTTGCTGCAATCTCTTCCGCAGCTTGTTGGCGCTTATCTCGAAAATCTTCGGTATAGTCTCGTAACGTTTGCGCTAAGCTCCCCCCCATTCTGGAGGCATGTGAGAGCAAAGAGACGAGCCCGTCTAATTCATGAAGGCCAGTCCGTTCGACAAGTTGACTCAAAGCATCTGGCATCGTGACACCCGCCTGAATTTTGGCAAAAACCGTATCCAGCTCATCGGCAAGTTCGGGCTGTGAGATGTATAACTCATTAGCAACTCGTCCCAGCGCCGCATTAAAGCCAAGGCCTGATTCAGTACAAACCACCAAAAGGTCGAGCGCGTCAGGTACCCCATTTCTAATTTTTCTCTGTCTCTCTTTTTGCATTTTACTCAATACAAAGTTGGGTAAAAACGTGCCGACAAAGATACAAGTCACAATCAATAAGTTGTTATAACTGTCACCAATCGCCAGATAAAACACCACGAACGCACAGACAAACCCGATAAGAGCGGAAAGCACTTTGATGGAATAAAAGACTGAAAGCGCACTTTTTTCATGGTATCCAGCGTGCATGAGCTTTTCTGAATAGCTTTCGTTGTCCTTTTTGTTCCCTCGCCCAATAAATGGCGTTAACGACTCCAAGGTATTCGTAAAATCATAAGACTTCCGGCTGCCCGTTTGGCTACCTCCAGAAATCTGTTTTAACTTTTTATCCAACGGTGAACGAGCGCCAACAAAAAGAAAACCAAGAGTGAGGGTAAGTAACATCGTGGTCAGCAAAATCATCCCGTAGAGTAAGGTTTGACTGCTGATCCCGAACTCAGAGAGTGCTTGTTTCCATACTTCTAAATCAAAGAATTCCATAATTTATATCTCGATATTTATTATTTTTCTTATCCACAATGCCCCAATCGCCAACAAGATCACTCCAATACTGACCATCGATATTCCTCTAGGGTCACTGTACAAAGGCTCAATGTATTCAGGGTTTACGAATTTAAGACCGAAAAACAGGGCAAACGGAGAAAGGGTCAGTATCCAAGCAGAAAGGCGACTCTCAGCTGAGAGGGTTTTGATCTTTCTTTCGAGTTTAAAGCGGGCTCTTAATACCTCAGATACTTTTTGCAGATTCTCAGAGAGGTTCCCCCCTGTCTCTTTCTGCAACATGACGGCACTTGAGAAAGCCAACATCGAAACGGTCGGTGCTCGCTCTGTCATTTGCATGATCGCGAGCCTCAAGTCGTAGCCATAATTAAGCAGGTTATAGGTGTTCTTAAACTCAACACCGATCGGCTCAGGCATCTCTTCACCCACCTCATTGAAAGACTGAACCAATGGCTGCCCCGCTTGTAAGGCTCTTCGAATAATATCCAGAGCCTCTGGCAGCTGCTCTTCGAATCGAGCCATCCTGTATGTCACTCTATTTTGGACAAACAGATAAGCGACAACCCAAGCGAAGACGAAAGCGGCTACACAAATGAACCACACTTGATTAAACACTAAAGCCATTAAAGCCAATAAGGTTCCGCACAAAAATACGATGAACAAAAAGCGACTTAACGTAAGGTGGAGACCCGCTAATTCCAGCATACGTTTTAGGTCGGCAAAGAAAGGAATCACAATTAATTTTCGGTCGAGCGGTGATAGCTCTTTGTTGTAGTGCTCTTTTAAGAGCGACAAGCTCTCTTCATCAATATTTCTTTGTGTCTCTTTTAGACGGCGAGATAACTCTTTGTGTTTGGCTTTTTTCCCGGCTGCTGGCAATAACAAGGCTTGCGAAATAAACAACACCGCAACAAACAATAGGACCAGCGAGACAGTTACGTTATCCATAATCCGTTCCTCAGCTATGTGATTCAGTAAAGAGCTCAAAAGGCAGATCAAGACCACGCTTAACCAATTGGTCATGAGACTGAGGCACTACACCGGTTGCGGTGTAATAACCTAAAATATTGCCATGCTCATCGATGCCTTGACGCTGAAAGTGGAAGATCTCAGACATAGTGATGACCTCTCCTTCCATACCATTGATCTCTTGGATACTAACCATACGGCGCTTACCATCTTCTTGCCTTTCCATCTGAACTACTAGATGGATAGCAGAAGCAATCTGCGCTCTGAGATTTTTGGTAGAAATGTTCCAGCCCGCCATCGAAAACATGTTCTCTACACGGCTTAGTGCATCACGAGGGGTGTTGGCGTGAATGGTTGCAAGGGAACCGTCATGCCCGGTATTCATCGCAGCCAACATATCGACCGCTTCACTACCACGCACCTCCCCGACAACGATACGGTCAGGTCGCATACGTAACGTGTTTTTCACTAGCTCTCGCTGACTTATCTCACCTTTTCCTTCAAGGTTTGCCGGACGAGTTTCAAGACGAATAACGTGGGGTTGCTGGAGTTGAAGCTCTGCGGAATCTTCTATTGTGATGATTCGTTGATCTCGTGGGATGAAACCAGAAAAGATATTAAGCGTCGTGGTTTTCCCTGACCCCGTACCGCCTGAAATTAATATATTGAGCTCACCTTTAACGGCCGCTTCGACAAATTTCGCCATTTGCGGAGAGGCTGACTTATATTCCAGCAAGTTGTCCATAGTTAGGCTGTCTACCGCAAAGCGTCGTATGGATACCGATGGGCCATCTAAGGCAAGAGGTGGGATAATTGCATTTACCCGAGAGCCATCGGCCAATCGTGCATCCACCATAGGAGAAGCTTCATCAATTCGACGTCCCACTTGGCTAACAATACGGTCAATGATGTTTCTAAGATGTCGGTCATCCAAAAACGTATAAGGGGTCTTTTCTAACTTACCACCTCGCTCAACGAACACATTTTTAGGCCCATTAACCAAAATATCAGATACGGTTTTATCGGCTAGCAATGGCTCTAAAGGCCCCAAACCAAACACTTCATCTTCGATTTGTTTGATCACTCTTTTCCGGCCTTCCGCACTCAGAGCATGGCTTTGATCGTCTGCCATTAGCTGAACAATCGCTTCATGAAGGTCAACTTTAGCGCGCTCTTTATCAAGGCTTGAAAGCAGACCAAGGTCAAGTGTCTCTAAGAGCTGTTTATGAAAATAGTGCTTAATTGAAAGCTCTTGTTCTAAGACTTTTTTTGCTTCATTAACCGATTTTTCTTGTTCTTCGTTGGCATCTAGCCCTTTAAGAACAACAGAATCACTAACGGCTCCTTGAGGAAAGGCAGCAATGTTCTCGCTTTCTTGTTGCGAAAACTGTTCTACTTTTTTTTCAAACTCCGGATTTATATTTTTTCGTTTAAAGAACATAACGATCCCTCATCTATGCTTAGAACAAACAACCTATGAAAATATCTTTTTGAGCCAACTCTTCTCTTCTTGCTCTGGAGGAGAAAGGATATGAGACAAATCGATGATCGAGCGTGTAATCGAACTCTTCTTTTTTGACTCAACCAATGGTTGACCTAAATTGGCACTCTCCAATGCGACCTTAAAATCGTTAGGCATTAAATGGATATCATGCTTCCCAACGGTTTGTTCTATGTCTGATAACTTAATGGTTTGTCGTTTCTCATAACGATTCACGATGATCTCGATTGCGTCTTGTTGTAACCCGTACTCAAATTTCAGAGTTCTGACTAAACGGTTACTGTTTTTGACCGACACTAAGGTTTGTTGAGTAACGAGTAACACCTTAGTCGCAGGGGAGATAGCCGATGCGAAGATATGATCTAACCCTCGAGAGAAATCGATAACAATGTAGCGATAGAAGCGACGTAATACGGGTAATAACCTCCCAATCTTTTGGGCATGTTCATAATCATCCGCGTTATTTTCATGTTTGAAGCTTAAAACGTGTAACCCCGATGAGTGCTTGTTAACTAAGCTATTCAAAGACATCTCATCCAAATCATTTGAGCTGTCGATAGCATCCGAAATACTGTAGGCCGGGGTGATATTCAAATATTCAGGGATAACACCAAACTGAAGATCTATATCGAGTAAAAGCACTTCATCAGGATGATAACTCGCGATTTCAACAGCTGTATTTAACGCTAAGGTTGTTGCCCCCATTCCACCTTTGGTATTAATAAATAGGAACACTTCACCATAACTAGAGTTTTCGATTTTTTCCGCTGCGGTTTTCTTAAGTAACGGTAAGAGACCAGAGATAGAAATGTCATGAGATAGGAAGTCAGAAGCACCCAGTCTTAGTGCTATTTTCAATGACCCATTGTCACTCTCATCACCAAACACGACCAAAGATAAATCATACTCTTCCAACTGCAGATTATAGCTTTGCAGATCGACCATTTTCTGAGCCCAACCACCACTCGCTTCGACAAAGATAAGGTCGGGAGTATCTAGGCTTCTCACATATTCTTCGGTCATGCCTAATAATGAAAAAGAGTCGATATGAACATTTCGACAACGTTTCAATTGCTGCCTCATATGAGCATGAAAGTTTTCATTGCTATAGATAAGCCATACATTCAAGTTGGTTTTAAGGCGAATCGCATCGTCTTCATTCGGTAAAATATCAATTGCTTCGCCCATATTACCCACCCTGTATTTGTTCCGGACATCTTGTCCTAGTATTTGTATTGGCTTTGATTACACCTAAATTCTCAGCGGGTAAAATCGTCTCAAACGCAGGTGCCGCAAGAAACCCATTTGTCCCTAAAAAGCTGAGGTTGCTGATCAGCTGAATGCCATAGCCTGTCGCTCTTGCTCGTACAAACTTAATCGCACTAAAATTGGTTTCGAAATCAGAGGTAATTTCAGAGCCAGCAGCATCCAAATACGCCACCTCCAAGTTGCTATCGCTAAACCCCAGTAGTGGAATGTCTTCTACAACAATCCCCGCAATGTTATCGCGGTCTAAGACGTAACAAACGGTCGCTAGCCTTGCCGCTTTTCTCGTCGCCTCGTTAACAATCTGGAGTGAGAATACATAAGCCCCCAAAGCCAAAATCAGAAAAATCAGCAAGAAAACCAACCAAGAAACTATCGTAAACTCGATAATGGCTAAGCCGTTGTGCTTGTTGATTGGTTTCATCAGAAAACCCTCATAACAGACGACACACTTAAGGGAACAGATAAGCTTTCAGATGAAAATGGAATCGATAAAAAGTGAGGAACATAGTCGTAATTAACCGTTACTCTCACATAACTGTCTGCTGAAGGAGGAGTGACAACTACATCAGAAGTTGCAAGGCTAGAAAGTATCGCCGTACCTACAGTGTTCTTACCGTAAACCACAATATTTTGAATTTCCGCAGTAGGAGCTAATGTCCCACCCTTTGTTCCATACACCTCACTTACAGCATAACGAGCTCCGTTTTGAACCGATTTTGAGATGACATTGTAGTGAATTAGGATGTTTCCCAGTTCAAGAACCAACACCAAGAAAAACAGTAATACTGGTGTCGCAATCAACATTTCAATTGCAGCGAGGCCCTGTTGTTTTTTAAAGTTGTTATCCATAACTAAGAGCCTCCTCCATCTGGGTCTTTATACAAAACAATTTTGTAAGGACCTTCAGTTGATGACTCAGCCCCACCAGAACCGCCAGCAACACTGCAAGAATGTATGAATTCACCAAATACTGCAGGAGTACCGGAATTGTTAGTTGGCGCCTTTTGTAATAAGAAGAAGCACCCTATTTTCTGAACGGTAAAACTGGTTACTCCACCACTTTTACCTGAGCAATCGACCATAGGAATAGGAAGAATACGTCGCCATGCTGTACCACCAGACACACAACCAGAGCCCATACTTGCTATACATGCGTTGGTGTCAGCCTCATATTGGGAATAGGTATAAGAGCCATCAAAATCAATATCACCCGTTTTACTGTCTATCTTAATTTCAGAGCTGGGCTCAGTCGTTACATAATCAGATGGGTAATCTGAACTTGATAAGCCGCCACCATAATCACCAAAACGAGTATTTAAACCATCAGCTGTAGGCCCAACCGTTCCCCCAGGCTTGGTAGTAACACTATCGCCAATAGCGACAGAGTAATCATAGTAACCAGCCAAGGCTTCTTTTACCGTGCTACCTCCAGATCCAAAGTCCAGTAGGTGATAATTACCATTTCCCATTTGAGACAGTTTTTTATCGCCCACTTTTAGAGCATGAACTGTACCTACCTCATAACCAAAGACATTGGTAATTGCCTCACCGGTAGCATCATCATAACCATCTTCGTTAATATCGTTATCTGAAGTCCCGTCACCAGTACACACTCCAATGGGTACAATATTATTCACAACTTGCAGTCCTGAGCTTGGTCCTGCAACCGCTGTTGCCGATACGCTTTTTGCTAAACCAAACATCTGAATAAAGAATTCATCCATATCTAATGAGCTGACATTAACTCGAACATATACATCATCATCAGCACCAAACGTAGGGGTCCCCGCAAAGCTTTGAGGGTCGTTAGAGTATTCAACGCTAACCACTGCAGTTGAGAAATCAAATTCATGATTACCAGAAGCCCCCGCCATAGCATTCAATGTTGATGTAACTTCTGCAGATACCGCGGTTTGATCTTTACTGTTATCCAAAATAGTCGCTGCCGCTAACGCCGCTGAGTCAACCGCATTCTGTAAGCGCGTTTTATTCACTAGCATATGGTTGATATCCACGGCTAACGCTGACACAGCAAGGAAGACAAGCAACGCGATAGTCACAAATATGACAACCAATCCGCCCTGTTTTTTAGGTTTTCTTGATACTTGATACAACATAAAGTACCTCCAAACTAATTAAAGCTCTGTAAGACCTGACTATTGCTCTCTGAAAGATCTTCATCGCCTTTACCCACGTAGCTGTCGTAACCAGCCTGCATGCGCTCTCCGGTACCATCAGGTAAAACCTGCAAGTTCTCCTGAGTCGCATTTGGGTTGTATGTTTGCTCCATTTTCAACTTAGCAACCGACTGCCCCAAAGGCGCGTCATTCGCACAACCTACTAATACCAGTGCGAGAAAGACCATCATTGTTCTAATCATATCTATCTCCTTATAAATCATGACCAAATGAACCTTCGCTACCACCATCAGTTGGCGCAATATCTTTAGCGGAACTTGAATTACTCTTGCCTTCAGAATCAGAAGGCTCAGCAATGTAAGCGCTTCTACCTAACAAGTAATATTCCAGGTCATTAGGGGCAACAAAGGCATCTGTTGGCAATGTGACTTTACTTCTGTCCACTGGTTTAGCGAGTCGAGGAGTAACAAGAATGACAAGCTCTGTTTCTCCCGATACGTATTCTTGACTATTGAAAAGCTGGCCTAGGATCGGCACATCACCAATACCCGGCATTTTGTTGCTGATATCACGCACGTTCTCGCTCAGTAGCCCTGCAATACCGATGGTTTGTCCATCTGCAAGCTCAAGCGTAGAAGAGGCGCTTCGACGTGTAATTGGTGGAATAAAGTAAGTCGCGTTGGTCGAGCCGGGGTCGATAGTCAATGAACTGCTGTTCGCAATTTCACTTACATCAACCGCTAAGTTCAGGTTGATCTTTTTATCACTGAGTACGGTCGGTATAAATTTCAGCCCTACCCCGTATTCTTTGTATTCAATGGTAATCCCATCATCATCCGGAACTGGAATTGGAAATTCACCACCCGCTAGAAACTCGGCCTTAGAGCCACTCAATGCAGTTAAATTCGGCTCTGCCAATACCTTCGCGACACCATTTTGCTTGGCGACATCCAATGCAAAGGTAAATAAGGTATTACTATCGATGAAAGACCCTAGGATCCCGTAATCAGTTGAGGTAGGAATATCGAAGATTGGTGTTGCACCCAGTACACCAGCAGGAACAGATGAAGCTCCCCACGAAAAGTTGGAACCACTGGTTTGGAAGAAGTGGAAATTAGCATCGAACTTTCTCACTAAACTCCGCTGAACCTCGGCGACAGTTACCTCTAACATCACCTGTTGGGCGCCACCGATAGACATTAAGTTGATAACACCAGTTGCAGCAGCTTGCTCACTACCACTCTCTTTAGAATCATCTGCAGCCTGCCCTGCGGCGTAGGTTTCAGCAATTCTCATAGCGACATTCATCTTCTGTTGATTACTGATTTGCCCACTCAACAGCAAGCGATTCTGAGCGCTATGTACCTCGATAGTCTCGTCAGGAAGAAACTCATACAGCTTGGATTTCAGGCTATTAAGATCATGAGTCACCTCGATATTAATAGACTCAATCAACTGGCCTCGAGAATCCCAAGCCATCAAGTTGGTTGCACCTAACTTGTTACCAATCAAAAACACTTCGTTAGATTTCAAAATCACGATGTCCAAAACATCAGGGTCGCCAAGTGAAACCTTGCTCGCTTTACCTGATAACACGACATGCGTCGATTTATGATGCGGAACCGTGACTGTTTTTCCGGTTTGCAATGCAGCAAAACTTACGTTCGAAAAACAAAGCAGGCTCAAAACACACGCTAATATTATTCTCATATCTCACCTCAATCCTTGACGCGCACATTAGATGTTTCCGTACCCTTGATAATGGTCACGCTTGGTCTAGGCACGTATCGACGAACGACTTTCTTCTCAACTTCATGAGGATTTCTTAAGGTAAGCTGAATACTGCCTTTGCTCTTAGCCGTCAGAAGCTTTTCTGCATCTTTGGGGGTCACCTCAAGTGTTACCGCACGAACAATAATGGGGCTGTTTTCTTTGGTTCTGGCGGTCTGGTCTACCGCGAGCACTTTAATGTCTTTCAACACAGTTCGAGTGGCCGCAGAGTTTTTACCGTAGGAAACGGTATTGAGAATATCGACCTTGTTCCCGGGTAATAGAAACCCAGCTACACCGATAACGTCATCGACTCGAATTGTTACCGCTCGTTTATTTTCAGGAATCAAAGCCGCAAGTGTGGAGCCTTCACCAGGAACGGTGAAACGCAGCTTGTGAAGCACCTCTCCGGCATAAATGGTATTAGCGACAACCTGACCAATCAGCTCAGATTTATCCGAATAGTTGTTTTCATTGATCCAATCAACTTCCATCAACTTCGTCGTTAAATACTGCTCTTCAATTATGGTTCCAGCTTCAATTTCTTGAGAGGCCACTACAACCGGGTGACGTTCAACTTCTTCGACTTCTATCGTCGGTTGAACTTGGTTGTCCATCCATTGCTTAGCAAAAAATACAGCCGCTAAGCCGAATACTACGGACAGTAAAAACAATAGGAATACCTGACTCTTATTCATTATTTTCTTCCTCGTGTCCATCAGAGGTAAAGTAGACTTCCCATGCCATGGAAAGAATATCGAAAGTAATAACGGGCGGGAGCTGCTCAAATGAAAGGATATCTTTGCTAATACCAGCGAGATCTTTAGGTAAGCAAGGGAAAAGAGGCACTTTGTAAAGCGTGTGCATTTGAGATAAGCGCTCAAAGAAACCGCTTTGAAGTTCTAGTTCTTTCTCTGCCACAACATTCATCCACAAGGATTCATAGTCACGCAGATTAAGAGGCTTGAATTCGATTTTATAACCCAAGCGACGCAAAAATGCCGGATCACTGATCTTCTCCGGATTTAAGTTAGTAGAGAAAGCGAGGGTCAACACAAATGGCATTGTCACTTGCTGACCATTCGGCAACGAAAGATGATCGAAGTAATATTCCATTGGAACAATCCATCGATTGAGCAGGTTATCGACTGGCATTGGCTGACGCCCGAGGTCATCAATCACCAGAATTCCGTTATTCGCCATCATTTGTAACGGTGCCAACCACACTCGGCTGTTCTCTGAATGATTAACTTCAAGCATATCCATGGTTAGCTCTCCGCCCACCTGAATATTCGGTCTCTCACAATTGAGCCAACGCTTGTCGTACTGATCCTTAAGAGAAACCAATGTTTCACTGCCGTTGCGATCAAGCGGTTTATGGTGTTGCGTAGAGAAAACCTTAATAATGTTACCGAAGGCATAGACTGCATAAGGGATAAAAACTGAAGTGTGTAATGTATTAACTATGCGTGTCGCAACAAATGTTTTACCTGTACCGGCATGCCCATACAAAAGCAGAGCTCGTCCCGAGTTAATTGCCGGGCCTAGCACGGAGATCATTTTGTCTACGCCGTAAACATCACTAAGAGCCGCTTCAACATGTGGTCTGGTCACCAATTCCGCTCGCAAGTCTTGTTGTTTTACAATGTCACTGTATTGAGCAAGTGAAACGGGAACCGGGCCTAAATAAGCATCTCGAGTAAAAGCGAGATCTGCTTCTTCTATGCCCTTTTCTGATAAGGAGTAGCGAACATGACTGTGTGAAGAGGAGTCTAAAGATAAAGCTGAAGTTGGTTGAAAGACTTCAATGAATGATTTCTTTCTAAGTACCGCAAGTCCATTCTCAACAATATGGGTAACCACACACAAATGGTTAGAAAGCTCCAACACATCAGACTTAGGGTAAGCGGATAAGTGTTTAAGTAATAAGTTTTCAATCACAACTTCAGGTATACCAAGCGATTCAATGGAAGTCGGAACCAAAGGAGCTGATATTTGAGGCTTTAAATTACTCGGGGACGGTATCCCTCTAATATCCATATGTTCTCTCCAACACATCGAATTTCAATTTAAATTACGTAAAATAGCTATACATCGCTAAGCCTATAACAACTGAAGGTGCGAAAGGCATCGTCACCTTATTTGAATACCTAGAATGAACCGTTGACACAGTTTTTGTGCTGGTTGACATTCCACTAACTAACATTAGTTTCTCTTCAAAATAACCTTTTACCGTTAGAGACTCGCTGTTCGCACGGTTATAAAGTAAGTAAAACACAGCAATTATTCCCGCGGAAATGATAATATAATAAGTAATATCGAGTAGGTTACCCCATCCAACATATAGCCCTATCACCCCCAAAAATTTCACATCGCCAGCAGACATTGCTCTCAAGAAATATAAAATAAGTCCCGAAGAGAAAAAAACAGCCGCCCCAACCAAAGAAGTGCCAAGTGAACCCCAAGTTAATCCACTATTAATCGCAATAATAAAGTACAACAATACAAATAAAATCAGAACCTTATTCGGTATTCGATTTTCTTTCACATCAAATACTGATACCACAACCAATAGCACCCAAAAAACTAGAGATTCACTTATCATTCATTCATATACCTGACACAATTAATTGAAATTTACTGAACAAGGATACAGCTATACCAGAGAATATTGCCCAAGCGAGAAAAACAAGCAAAGCCGCACCGATAATGTATTCGACAATGGTTAGTCCTTTCTGCTTTTTTATTCTCTTAATATTCATAGTTTCTATGGTGCTGTCGTCGTACTAATCGCACCAACAATCGCGCTTAGTTTCGTTGATAACGCACTACCTATTCCACTAAATATAGTTGTCAATCCTAAAACGAGCATAGCAGCACCGATCACATATTCTATGACCGTCAGACCTTCTTCATCATTCATGAATTCTTTAATGTTTTTCAATAAGTTACTCATAAGAATCTCTCCTTGATTTACGTATCAGGTTTTATTTACCTGTAAACTAAATCTAGAGCCGAACCATATATTCGGTTAGGATTTTCTTGCCATTTACTTGCACTTTTTTGTCGCACTTCTAATCTATTTAAATAAACACATTCATCAATACTTCTCTTACTGCTTATTTAAGTATGATACCGGTTTAATAACTATGAATATAATTACACCTTTACTGTCAGATATAGATAGCGACTTTAATTCAATCATCATCAATAAAATAAGTCGTTACTTTCTCATAAAAAACCATAAACAGGACATATCTATAATCAGCCACTTAGATGTAAGGTTAGTATTTTTTATATTGAATAAAACGGATGAACTTCAACTACTTAAAATGGCACTATCTATTTGTGAAAACTTGAACAAGCGAATTGTTATTATTTGTACAGGTCAGATACCTAATAACGTTCGAAATCATAAGAATGTATTCTTCGTAATTGAAACAATCAGTCATCATCTGACCAGTTCATTCGAAGAACTAAAGCATAAAACCCAACACATCTTTGAAGCACATTTCGACCTCGATCGAGACATGAATAACAATAACCAAGAACCGACAAAACAGTTTACTTCTGAAGTTGTTAACTTTGTTATGGATAACATTAGCAAGGAAATAAGAGAAACAGACATAGCTGAAAAATGTCACTGCTCAGCAACCTACTTTTCTAAGAAGTTTCATCTACACTTTGGAGTAAGCTTTAGAGACTTTGTGTGCGATAAACGAATCCTGTTAGCCAAGAAGTTAATCGAAGCCGATACCGAATCAAAAATAGCTGTAATTTCTTATCAATGTGGCTACAAGGATGTGTCGTATTTTTCAAGAATTTTTAAGAAAAGGACGGGCGTAACCCCTGCAAGCTATAGACGTGCCTGCACAGATAACAGAAAACGCTAATTTTACTCCCTAAAAGAAAAAATCATGGTACATTTAACATGATTTTAACAAAAATAACCAAAAATAACTTAGCGAAAAACATGGAGTTAGACAATGATTCAGCCTAACGAGTTTAGCCAAGAACAAGCAACAGCTCTCCCTACACCCAATGACATGATTTTAAAATGGGCAGAAGAACGCCCAGATGAAGTCTATTTGAAACAGATTATTAATCGCCAATTTGTCGAATTTACTTATAAAGAAGTAGCAGACAAAGCACTGAAATTGGCGTCAGCATTAGAAGGACTCGGAGCCCAACCTGGCGATCGAGTCGCTCTCGTATCGAAAAACTGTGCAGAATGGTTCATCTGCGATCTTGCCATGATGTTAGGAGATTTTGTCAGCGTCCCAATCTTTCCTACAGCGGGTGCAGACACCATTCAGTACTGTATTGAACACAGTGAAAGTAAAATTGTGATTGCGGGTAAGCTTGACGATCCTAAAGCCACTCAAAAAGTACTTGATGACAATCCGAGCTTAGTGAGTATTTCACTGCCATACGACAGTGCAGCGAAGTGCCAACACACTTTCGAACAGCTCATTGATACACATGAACGATCAACCAAACGCCCTCAGCATCACGACGATAAGCTTATGTCACTTGTTTATACATCGGGTACATCAGGGTTACCAAAAGGCGCAATGCTCACGTACGGTGCGTTTACTTGGTCTGTTCAAAGGTTGATTGACCATATTGGGATCCAACCTGGCGATCGCCTGTTTTCTTACCTACCGCTTGCTCATATTACAGAACGCGTTTACATCTTTGGTTCTTCAGTAATGGGGGGCGTGGTTACGGCTTTCCCAGAATCTTTAGACACCTTTATTGATGATGTGAAAATGCATCGCCCTACACTGTTTATTTCAGTTCCTCGCTTATGGACTCTGTTCCAGCAGCGAATCCAAGACAAATTGCCACAGAAGAAACTGAACTTCTTATTGAAGATTCCGTTTATCAACAACATCATTAAGAAGAAGCTTGCTGATGGTTTAGGGTTAGACCAAGCTCGTGTTCTCGGCTGTGGTTCTGCACCTGTATCACCCGCTCTACTCGCATGGTATGAGAGTGTTGGCCTGCACATTACCGAGGCATGGGGCATGACAGAGTCTTTCGCCTACAGCACGCTCAACTACCCATTCAGAGCCGATAAAATTGGTACGGTTGGTAATGCAGGTCCAGGGATCGAACTCAAAATAGCTGAAGATGAAGAAATTCTAGTTCGAGGCAAAGGCTTATTCTCTGGTTACTACAAGAATGATATTGCAACCCAAGAGTCTTTTAACTCGGATGGTTGGCTTCATACCGGTGATATCGGTGATATCGATAGTGAAGGTTACCTAACGATTCGTGGGCGTAAGAAAGATACCTTTAAAACAGCTAAAGGTAAGTTTGTTGCCCCTGTACCAATCGAAAACAAACTGTTTGAGTACAGCCGCGTAGAAATGATGTGTTTGATAGGGCTTGGCCTACCAGGCCCAATCCTACTTGTGGTACCGCATGACTTCCCTAATTTCGATAGAGCTCGCTATGAGAAAACGACAAAGCGCGTTATCGAGAAAATGAACGAGCAGCTCGGTTCACATGAGAAGATCAAAGGTGTATTGATGATTAAGGAACCATGGAGCATTGAGAATGGCGTGTTAACCCCGACTCTCAAAATCAAGCGACATATCCTTGAGCAGAAATACCATGAAGTTGGTCATAACTGGCCGAAAGATAAATTGGTGGTTTGGGAAGAATAACCATGACTTCCACCTAACACTGAATAAAGAGTGCTACTAAACTGAAACTAGCACTAAGAGGGAGCTTGAGAGCTCCCTCTTTTTATATGACCCACTTTCTGTTGGCCTTTCTTCCTATTGACCGTTTTTCTACTGACAGCCTTATTGCAAGTAAACCGACCCGCAGACAACTATTACAAGGTTAACCTGATAATTACGTCTAACATCTCATCAAAACAAGGACCTAGCGCCTCTTCATCGATGGCATGACAATACACTCCTTCAAGCTGAGCAGGGTCATAATCCGCACTAAGATCAGGATCATCTAATAGCGCACTAGAATTCGCCATCCGTAGCAATAAGTCTTCACCAAACTCGCTATCAGGTCCTGTCGCTGATGTTAGAGATGAACCTAACCCTAACGTAAATACATAAATATCTTCCGTTCTGGCTTTTTCCGCAATATCTTCGACGAGATTACGCGCAACCCGATTTACACGGGTATACAAATCATTCGCTGAATGACTATCTGGATCATATTGCGCGACTGGACGCAACGCATGAGACGGATTTAGAATGTTGAACTCGGTGGCGCTTGAATCATGAGTCGTGTAGTACTGGGGCATCTCACTGATATGGTCATCAATATCATTTCCCTCATAGCCACCAGATAAAGTGGTGGCTATCGAGTCATGCCTCCAAAGCCCTCTCGGCGTACCACTGGAACCATCGCTTGATCGAATAGCGCCCGTATGTGAATCCCCGTCCTCAAAATCAAACGTGGTTGCAAAGGTGTTTGGTGCTCCATCGGTAAAGAACACGATCACTTTCAAATTTGCCGGATCAGTCACCGTTCTCAGTTCATTCAGAGCTCGATACATCCCTTCCGATGCATTGGTATATTGTGCGTTCGAGGTACTACCAAAGTTAAAGCTATCAATTTCAGATTTGATAGTGCTTCGACTGTGTCCTCGAGTCGATGTGAACCCAACAGGTACCTCTGCCCCAAACGCAAATTTCACCAACGAGATACGATCAAAACCTTCATGAAAATTCTCAACGAATGACTTAGACCTATCGATGACATCTTGAGTCACGTCGCCGATACTCCCTAACCTCAAAGATGTTGTGTTATCAATCACTAACACTAAATCTACAGGGCGGCGGATCGACTGTGCGGATACACCAGGGTTAAACGTGTCTAGCCCTATCAATGGCAAAAAGACAGTGGGCACTTGCGCTGTTGCTGAGATATCGATAGAGATATTACCAAACGAATCATTAGCGAAATTGACTGCGCCTAAGCTAGGAGTGGCTGAATAGAAGTCTGCGGGGATATTAGCTGCAAAATATTTTTGAGCAGCTGCCCGTCCAGCATCTTCGCCATTAGCGACCGCCCTTGCAGCCGCAATGCTGGCTGCATCGACCGCGGCAAATAATTTCGACTTAACAATATAAGCTCGACCAGCATCAACAGAAAGACCAACAACTAAGAGTATAAAAGGCAGCGCAATAATTGACATCAAAGCCACTAACCCACGACTGTAACGATATTTGATTGGGGTTCCCTTATCCATATCGACCTCCCTTACATATATGTTGTGTCGCTCAGAATGTATTCATCATCAAACACTCGACTAAAAATAGGCGAGTAGTCGTAAAAGACTTCAACGCTGTACACAATCTCTCCATCATCAAGTGCAACCGCTAAGTTGTTAACAACAGGAGGATCATCAGCATCCACATCCGAGCACTCTCCATCATTGGCCCAATTGCTGCAGCTCGCCCAAATAGCACTGTTTTTACTTAACCCGTGCTGGTTCCATCGATACTGACTTTTAATGTATGGAGAAGCATCTTCTTGACCGACCAACTCAGTAATGTAAATAACGCCGTCTTGCGTTAAATCCAAAGTGCCTGATGTTGTCGCTATGATGTCCATGACTTCTTGTGGGGTATCAGTGTTACTTCGCGAGATAATGTTTCCACCTTCTCGACTGATACTGATAATAACGTGGTTAGCTTGAATGAGATGTGTTATGTCGACAGCCGCCACGATCAGTAGCATAAATAAAGGCGCTATCAACGTCATTTCGATTGCTGCAAAACCTTTCTGAGCGGCTTTTTTCAATTTAAAAGGAAACATCCAGTCCCTCCCTAAAAAGCTTCGTTTTTCATCGCTGCGCTGACGGTAAATTTGAATTTTCCATCATCGAGCAAAACATACATATAGGGATTTACAGATGGCCACTCACAATCAAGATGAATAGAAATAATGTCTCCAGAACCGCCAAAGCCGGTGATTGCATTACCATAGACATCTTCAACACGTATATTCTGAACATCCATCACTTTATCGAGTAAACCGCTCGACGATTGAGAGATTTTTTCCAAGATAGCCGCTTCGCGATCACTCGATGAGTCAGGATCCAAGTCAGAACGACCTGTAATGGCATATCTTGCCCCCTCCCTTGCCGAGTGTTGCATGGTCAGTTTAACGAACCCATAAATACCAAGGTCAACAACCGTTAAAAAAAGCGCAAAAAACAGGCTCACCACAATCGTAAATTCGATAATAGCGATACCTTTTATTTTGGATTTTAGACCGCTTCGATAGCGGTTACCTTCTGAACCTCTTGAAATAAATTTCATACAGCCCCCACCCTTTCGTCTTTCTATTCATCCTATCTAGCCCAATAGAATCCTAGGAGATATAGAAAGACTCAACATTACAGATATAGAATTGATAAATGAGTTATTCAAGCAGCATTCAATTAATCAATTTCAACACTATTAATACGTAGGTGGATTCAAACTGTTTTTTGTTTAATTTAATTTAATTCAATTGCTTATATAAAATTAAAGGTTCTAATAAAACATAGTAATTTAATTTTAATTTATTAATCCCAAAAATAACTGTCTGTTTTATATCCATTAGACAAAGAAAGGAAAAAAACATTATGACGCTTTTTTTATATAAATCAGAGTTAAAGTCTCAAAAATAAGACAACGTAAATTGAAAACTAAGCATTTAGTTTAGTAGGAATGGATTTTTATAAGTACTCGATGATTAATGGGTAAAGTCAGGCTGGATTAAGCGAGTACAAATGAATATTGTGACCGAGATAGAACCAGCGAAACTAGCCTTCACGCTAATGGATACATAAGTCATGATTATAAACATTTAGTATAATCAGAAGCATCGTTATTCTCTTACTCTAACCCTATATCTTCTTTCATCCTACGACTCAGATGTTCTGCACATAAAACCTTATTCTGTTTCGCCTTAGCCTTACCTCCTTTGATCTTATTATTTTTAAACAACTTAGTCCCATAAATTTTGTCCAACGGATTAATGCTTCCATAATTACTCTCTTGTATTTGCCATCGTTCTGTCGTTATTATGAAAACAACCTGTTCGATAAGCGAACAACCATTTCTAACAAGAACTATAAGAAGACGTTATGGATAATAGACTACGCCACCTTTCCTGACTTCGTTACTTCGAAGTCGCAGCTCGCTTGAGTAGCTACAGCAAGGCAGCAGAAGAGCTCCTTGTTAGCCAAGCTGCTGTCAGCCAGAAGATTCGACAGTTAGAAGAACAGGTTGGATGTAAGCTCTTTATTCGTAAGGGGCGTGCAATGACTTTGACGCATGAAGGGCACACACTTTTTAGACATGTCTCTGATGGATTTCAAGATATTCTGCTGGGGTTAAACAAGATCCAATCAGAACCTATTCAAGGGCTACTTGTTGTTAGAAGTCCCCCCTCTTTTGCTTCTCGTTGGTTACTGCCTAGGCTGTGGAAGTTCTCGGTAAAGCACCCAGAGATCCCAATTAAGATACTAACAGGGTGTGATACACCAAATTTAAAACATGGCGAAATTGATGTGGCTATTCGACAAGGTGAAGATCTATGCGTTGAAGAAGGCTTGATTCTTGAGATGCTAATCAACGAACCGGTTTACCCTTTTTGTTCCCCTAAACTCGCAAACTCTTTGAACTTCACATCACCTGAACAACTCCTCAAATGTTGGCTGATTCAGTTTGATAGCGGTTGTTTCCCGTGGGATGAATGGTTTAGGCAAGCAAACATATCGACTCAAAGCAGCACCATTCAGTGGATGGAAGTCGGTACCTTTGATATGGGGCTAACCACGGTCATGGCGGGACATGGGGTTTGCTTGGCAACAGACAGCTTAGCTGGTGACTTCATCGAACGCGGCTTACTAGTGAAGCCCTTTGATATAGGCATGACACCTGGGGTTCAAGTCAACCTATGCTTTGATCCTAACTCCCCGAGAGAAGAGCGTATTACCGCGTTCACCAATTGGTTGCACGAAGAAGTAAACGAGCTATTGGAGAGTTAAATCTCATCTCCCACTTCTTTATATAAACTATAAACTTAACTCAACATAGAACGGTAACGTAAACCTGCCGACACCGACAAAACTATGTTGAGTTAAAGCAACGTCGAGTTAAAAGCTACGTTGCCTTGAATCACTCCCAAAATGACTTCTTCAGTTCTTTCTCGACTTGTTCCGACGTAATCCCGATATCTCTAAGTAAATAATCGGGTAGCTCAGACAGTTGCTTTCTGGTTCTACGATTTTGAAAGTACAGGCTTAATTTAGAATAGAATTTCTTAATTGATAATGATGACAAAAATGAATGGTTGGTATTTGCTGTTGCTGTGATCGTATTCATAGCCTTTCTCCTGTTGATCTTTTGCTTTGTTGTGGTCAATAATCAACCAGCAGAGCAACGTCGACAAACGATAGATACTGGCATTCAGTTAAGGAAAACTAATGTGAGAGAACGAACCCCACCATTCCAAGGGATCTACTATTTTTATACGGCAGCTGAAACAGGCAGTTTTAAGCTGGCAGCAGAAAAGCTATTTGTCACAGCCGCAGCAGTCAGCCAACAAATTCGCCAACTTGAAGAGTGGTTAGGCGCAGATCTGTTTATTCGCCAACACCGAAAAATAGTATTAACTCATGAAGGCGAAGTACTGTACCTACAAGCGAAGAAAGGCTTTGCCCATATTCAAGATGGGGTCAGACAAATAAACCAGGACCCTAATCCCACTCAGCTGTCGATCTCGACCGTTCCATCTTTTGCCCAGCATTGGTTGGTGCCAAGGATTGGGGATTTCAGAGAGAGACACCCAGATCTTTCTATGTTGATTGAACCGACCAATAAGCTGATCACCTTTGAGGATTCGAGTATCGATATCTGTATACGCTATGGGCACGGTAACTACCCAAATCTAGAGTCGCGCTGGCTAATGGATGAATTGTTATATCCTGTTTGCCATCCGCTCTATCAGGAGAAGTATGGAATATACAGTGTCGAGGACCTGCACAAAGCCGAGCTAATTGAAGACCGATGGCCAGACATGGATTGGTCAATATGGCTTAATGAAGTAGGCGTTGAAGGCGGTCACACCACGTTGCAGTTTGATGGCTCTCACTTTGTACTAGAAGGGGCACTCTCTGTTCAAGGAGTCGCTTTAGTCAAACACAGCTTGGTGTATCGATACCTGCAAGAAGGGAAGCTAGTTAGAATTGGTCATACAGCGCTAAGACCAAAATACAACTATTTTTTATGTGCGCCACCGGGATACTTTCATCGCGATAAGATTCAACGCTTCTCCAAATGGATAGAAACGCAGGTCAGTGAGTTTGGTAACAAAGGAAGGGAAATGCTCAATATCGTCGATACCGACTTCTCATTGAAATGGTCGGGAAACTCTGATGGCTAAGCTGATATACTGAGAGCAAATAAATGACGGGTAAATCTCATGACACAAGACAATAATCCACTTCACGGTATCACTCTACAGAAGCTACTGACTGAATTGGTTGAACATTACGGTTGGGAAGAGTTGAGTTACATGGTGAACATCAACTGCTTTAAAAAAGACCCAAGCATTAAATCGAGCTTAAAGTTTTTGCGTAAAACAGATTGGGCTCGTACCAAGGTAGAGCAGATTTACATCGACTTAAAGCGTTAATCTCTCCCTACTTTATCTGTCCCGTGTTGATTAAATACGGGACAACCCCTGTGTCTACTTTTTAGGGGCCATATCAATATCACATCTCGCATCTCTCGCATCTCTCGCATCTCTCGCATCTCTCGCATCTCTCGCAGTATGTTACAAGCAATAAAAAGCCCCGCAAGCTTTCACTTGCGGGGCTTTTTTAGCTAATTGAGAAAAGGGCTAATTACTTACCAGCTTCTTTTTCTGCTTTAACTTTTGCAATCACTTCGTCAGCAACGTTAGTTGGACATGGTGCGTATTGTGCGAATTCCATAGAGAATTGGCCACGACCAGAAGTGATAGTACGTAGGTGACCGATGTAGCCGAACATCTCAGAAAGAGGTACGTCAGCTTTAATACGAACACCAGTAACGCCAGCTTGTTGATCTTTGATCATGCCACGACGACGGTTAAGGTCACCGATAACATCACCAACGTGATCGTCTGGAGTGAACACGTCAACGTTCATGATTGGCTCAAGAAGTTGCGCGCCAGCTTTAGGCATAGATTGACGGAATGCGCCTTTCGCTGCGATTTCAAATGCGATAGCAGATGAATCGACTGCGTGGAAACCACCATCGAAAAGTTCAACTTCAACGTCTAGAGTTGGGAAGCCAGCTAGTACGCCGTTTTCCATCATAGATGCGAAGCCTTTCTCAACTGCAGGCCAGAATTCTTTAGGAACGTTACCGCCCACAACTACAGAGTTGAACTTGAAGCCAGAACCTGCTTCGCCTGGTTTGATACGGTAATCGATCTTACCGAATTGACCAGAACCACCAGATTGCTTCTTGTGCGTGTAGCTATCTTCAATTGCTTGAGTGATAGTTTCACGGTAAGCAACTTGAGGAGCACCTACAGTTAGGTCAACGCCGTATGTACGCTTAAGGATATCTACCTTGATGTCTAGGTGAAGTTCACCCATACCTTTCAGGATAGTTTCGCCAGTCTCTTCGTCAGTCTCAACTTGGAAAGATGGATCTTCTGCAACCATTTTACCGATAGCGATACCCATTTTCTCAGAACCGCCTTTATCTTTTGGAGATACAGCGATTGAGATTACTGGAGTTGGGAATACCATTGGCTCAAGCGTTACTTGGTGCTTAGGATCACATAGAGTGTGACCAGTTTGCACGTTCTTCATACCAACGATCGCAATGATGTCACCAGCTTGTGCGCTAGTTAGTTCGTTACGGTCATCAGCTTGCATCTCAACCATACGGCCAACACGTTCAGTCTTGCCAGTGAATGAGTTAAGAATCGTGTCACCTTTGTTCAGTTTACCAGAGTAAATACGAACGAAAGTTAGAGCACCGAAGCGGTCATCCATGATTTTGAATGCAAGCGCTTTGAAAGTCTCATCTGTAGAAACGATAGCGTGTTCGCCAGTTTCTTCACCGTTCTCATCCATTAGAGGCTGAGGGTCAACTTCAGTTGGTGCTGGTAGGTAATCTACTACAGCATCAAGGATAAGTTGCATACCTTTGTTCTTGAACGCAGAACCACAGAACGTTGGGAAGAATGCGATATCACGAGTACCTTTACGGATACAACGCTTAACGTCTTCAATAGAAGGCTCTTCACCTTCCATGTAAGCTTCCATTAGGTCATCGTCTTGCTCTACAGCAGTTTCGATTAGCTCTTCACGGTATTGCTCAACGTCATCAACCATGTCCGCTGGAACATCTTTGATTTCGTAGTTTTCAGGAAGACCAGTGTCATCCCAAACGTATGCTTTACGGCTTAGTAGGTCTACAACACCAACGAACTCGTCTTCACGGCCGATTGGTAGAACCATTACTAGAGGAGTTGCACCTAGAACGTTTTTAACTTGGTCAACAACGTTGTAGAAGTCTGCACCCATACGGTCTAGTTTGTTAACGAAGATCAGACGAGATACTTCTGATTCGTTAGCGTAGCGCCAGTTAGTTTCTGATTGAGGTTCAACACCACCAGAACCACAGAATACACCGATACCGCCATCAAGAACTTTAAGAGAACGGTATACTTCAACTGTGAAGTCAACGTGTCCAGGAGTATCGATAACGTTTAGACGGTGATCGTTCCAAAAACAGCTTACAGCTGCTGATTGGATAGTAATACCGCGCTCAGCTTCCTGTTCCATGAAGTCAGTCGTTGATTCGCCATCATGTACTTCACCAGTCTTGTGGATTTGACCAGTTAGCTTAAGGATACGCTCAGTGGTAGTTGTTTTACCCGCATCAACGTGCGCGAAAATACCAATGTTTCTGTATTTCGATAAATCTGCCATTGTCTTACTCTGTTAATAGGATATAAAATGCGCGCAGAGTATATCACAATCTGTGAAGACTGATAGCTTTGCATGCATTTGGGACTAAAAAACTTTGCCTTTTTCTAACATATAGAAAAAGGCACTCAGTAGTAACAATCTAAATAATTGTTAATTATAGTGCTAACCTAAAGCCTAATCGGCGTTAAGGTTAGGCTGAATTGCTGCTGTATAGAGTAGCTGAAGTGAGTTCAATTACAACTCATCAAAAGCATTAATTGCTTCCGATAATTTTTTCACACCGTGGATCTGCATTCCTGGAATGCCACCTTTAGGCATGTTAGCCGCCGGTACAATCGCTTTCTTAAAGCCGTGTTTAAATGCTTCATTTAAACGCTCTTGTCCGCTCGGTACAGGTCGAATCTCACCCGCTAGGCCTACTTCTCCAAATACCACCACATCTTTTGGTAATGCGCGGTCTCTGAAACTAGAAAGTAGAGCCATCACCAACGCAAGATCAGCACTGGTTTCGGTTACTTTAACACCACCGACGACATTCACAAACACATCTTGGTCAGCCATTTGTAAGCCGCCGTGTTTATGCAGCACCGCTAATAACAAAGAAAGCCTGTTTTGCTCTAGGCCGACAGCGACGCGACGTGGGTTAGCCAGCTGTGAATAATCCACCAGCGCTTGGATTTCGACAAGAAGTGGACGCGTCCCTTCCCACACCACCATGACAGAACTGCCCGAGGTTTCTTCTTCACCACGAGACAAGAAGATAGCGGATGGGTTGCTGACTTCTTTTAGCCCTTGGCCTGTCATCGCAAACACACCCAGTTCATTCACTGCACCAAAACGGTTTTTATGGCTGCGTAGCGTTCTAAAACGGCTATCGGTTCCGCCATCTAATAAAACAGAACAGTCAATAATGTGCTCAAGTACTTTTGGCCCTGCTAAGGTGCCGTCTTTAGTTACGTGTCCAACTAAGAACACAGCAACGTTATTCTGTTTTGCGTAGCGCGTTAATGCGGTTGCCGATTCACGAACCTGTGCAACACTGCCCGGAGAAGATTGAACATCCGCAACGTGCATAACTTGGATCGAGTCGATAACCATGATCTTAGGTTGTTCTTTTTCTGCAACCTGACAAATCTTATCCACGTTCGTTTCTGAGAGCATCTTTAGGTGCTCTTTTGGCAATCCAAGTCGAGACGCACGCATCGCGACTTGTTGCAGAGATTCTTCCCCGGTTACATAGAGAGTCGGTAATTGAGAAGAAAGCTGACACATGGTTTGTAATAGCAGCGTTGATTTACCGGCACCCGGGTTACCACCAATCAGGATCGCAGCACCCGGTACGACACCACCACCAAGTACGCGGTCTAGCTCTTTAAAGCCACTGCTAAAACGTGGGACTTCTTGCAGATCGATTTCTGACAGCGTTTGAACCGAAGATTCAGTTGCACCGCCCGCATAACCACTCAATCGTTCATTACGTGCGACCTGAGGTGAAGCGGCTAACCTAACTTCTGTAATCGTGTTCCAAGCACCACATGCATTGCACTGCCCCTGCCAACGTGGAAAATCGGCACCACAGTCATTACACACATAAGCTCGCTTTGCCTTCGCCATAAAACCTCAATAATTTACTCAATTACACAATGATGTTGTCAATTTGTGACTTATTTGACCGTACGAATGAAAATAAAAGTTGCAGTCATACCACTTATACTTAAAGATCGATTTAAACTAGTCGATAACATAAACGCACCGTCCATTCTAACAAGAAAAGTATGCAGCAATCTGAAATTCTATCTGTAGCAGAACGTTTAATCCCGGCTTACCACGCCGAAGATTTCGAATTCCTTCTTTCTCAAATGACAGAAGGGGAATCGCCGTCTCTGAAGCTGCTCGTTAAAATGGAACTGAATCGTATCATGGCTCCGTGTACAAAGAGCATTGATTTACGCGGGCGTATTGATAATGAGTGTCGTCAGTTCACTCTCGATGGCCGTAAGCACTGGCTCGATGATATCGCTTTAAACGCATATCAACGTGGTACGAAAAAGTTTAAAGGTTACACAGAAGGCGCATGGGAGTTAGTAATGACTCCGCGAACTCAGCCTCTGAGCGTTGTTAAAACATCTTCTCAAGGTAACCACGACATTACTAGCGCCAATAGCCCGTACGAAGCGGAAGCTATTAACCTAGGTTACGACTTAAAACGCCAAGAGAACAGACTCAAGATTAGCTCGCAGGTCGAGATCACCACATCGAAAGGGCAAAGCCTACATGGTGTAACGGTTGATATCTCCCCGTCGGGTGCAAAGTTCAAAGTACCGAGCGCCTTTCGATACAACCTCGGCGAGATCATCAGCGTTAAGTTCTCAGAGCTTATCGAAAAGTCCCAAGAAAACGATGTTAACCAAGCGGTTGAATTTCGTGTTTTGGGTATCGACGAATCTTATGAGAACAACGCGGTCAAATTTCTAAGAACCATCAAGGTAAGCGACAACAATATTGTGGCTCGCTTACTCGATGAGTCTTTAAATAGCACCAGTAAGAAAACCAGCCATGAGAATCAAGATAGGATTATTCGAACTCGTACTCGAGGAATCGAACATACCTATCTAAAGCATACTTGTAACCTACCCCTGTTTTTCAGCGGCAGCGAACTAAAGCTTGCCCTACTGACGGATAACAACCATCCATTATGGCAATATTGGCACGACGAACGAAATCAACAAGCGCTGGGTACCCTGTTCAACGAGCAACGTATGAACCTGTTGGCGAAACCAGGAGTGAAGGGAACCAGTAACGTTATCTACTCTTTTACCCATGAACACCAAAACAAGACCTTGTTCTATTCAATGATGCTGCCTGAAGCCTCTCGTGAACAAAGACAGCTGTTCTGGCACATCGGTGGCAAACGTAAAAGTTGGAAGGCGTTCAAGTTCTCGGTTTTCGAACTTTCAGACACTGAGCGACAAGCATTAGCTAAACACTCGGATACGCTGGCTCAAAGCTCAGCTCAACTGACGCATTGCGGAATCTTGCAAGAGATTGGCGATCACGAAAGTGCGGCGGACTATCTTCTGAGTGAAAAGCCACGCATTCCAAGCAGTGAATTGAACCGCTTCCGTCACCCGCGTACTGTCGTCGGCAATATTCAAAGCATCTACTTTGACTCTCAGACTCGTCGTAAAGAGCCGAGATACCAATTTAAGTCACCGTTGCAACTTACATCACAAGATGGCGCAGCGGCGAACGGACACACCTTAGATATTTCGAAGCGTGGACTGAGCATTAGCCTTGAACACCCAATGGTACTCAAGATTAATGATCCGGTATTAGTGAACTTCAATGAACTGCAGCTCTATGACAAGAACCTGCCACTGAGCACAGTGCCTTACCACGTAATTCGAGTGAGTCCGAATGGTCGCAACGTGCAGTTGGTTATTGCCGAGAACGCCAAGACAATGCGTACCATCGCTTTCCTTAATGGGCTTATCGTTCAAAACCAAAGTAAGCTGATTAAGAAGCAAGAGATACTGCCAACACATTCGCTACTCGAATCACTGCACAACATTTTGTTGAGCAAGATGGTCAGTAACCCAATATTCATTGATAAGCCAAGTTCAACGCTGCGCTGTAAGATCATTGGTGTGAATTTCCCACTGAATAAGCATCTAACGTTACTTGCTAAACTTGGTCACAACCAAAAGTTCTCACTCGAGCCAATCTTCAAGGGTCACACCAACTCACTGTTGGCTGAGCCACTAAAAAGAATTGAAGGTGCGGAGCCTAAGCATCATGACGTGTACATTGCTGCAGTGAAGTTTGGCGACAAAATCCAGTCGGTACACACCAAGTTGGTCAAAGACTTCGCCTCAGCAAAGGAACGCATCTTATTCATCAAGAAAGCGCAGCACTTAGGTGATGTGTATGTATTGCGAGTCACCACGGCACCTATCTTTAATCCGCTAACGAGTTTATTCCAGTCGGATTTAGAAGAGCTTTCACGCATCAGTATGCATCAAGCTAAGAAGCTAGAGAATGAGGTGACGGCGTTTATCGGTTATGGCGAGATAGAGGACATTACCGATGAAGTGCTGATTCGATTGGAGCTAACACGCTAGCCTCGAGTGGCGTATTAACTTAAGCATGAAAATTGAAAAAGCAGGCTGATAGCCTGCTTTTTTTGTGTCTGAGCCACTATTGCTAAATAAGATACATAGCCAATAGCACTTAGGTAGAGCCCCTAAGGTTTCGCTTGCCAGCTGATCTTCTGTTGCTTAGCCAATACACCCGACAAGATACACAGCACACCGCCTAAACCTGCGTAACGAACAGCAGTTTGAGCTTGCTGCTCTACTTTTGGTTTTGCGTGGTAGGCAATGCCTAAACCTGCAGAGCCCATCATCACCAAGTCATTGGCACCATCACCAACGGCAACGGTATTATGTAGTTCCAATTCGTACTCTTCAGCCAACTCTACCAAGATATCCGCTTTGGTCTGCGCCGAAACAACATCGCCTAAGACTTCACCCGTCAACTTACCGTTGACGATCTCAAGCGTGTTTGATTGAGCATGGTCTAGATCAAGGGTATCTTTCAGGTAGTCAGAGAAGTAAGTAAAACCGCCTGATGCAATCGCCGTTTTCCAGCCAAGCTTATTTAGAGTATTCACCAGCCCGACCAAGTCTGGCATGAATGGCAATGACTGACGCACTTGCTCTAATATCGATTCATCCGCACCTTTCAGTGCTCCTACTCGCTGGCGTAGGCTCTGTTCAAAGTCGAGCTCGCCTTGCATTGCTCGTTCTGTGATTTCAGAGACTAACTCTCCCACTCCAGCTAGCTTGGCAATCTCATCAATGCATTCAATTTGAATCGCTGTGGAATCCATATCCATCACGATCAAACCTGGCTTAGATAAGTCTGGGACCTCGCTAAGGCAAGCATAATCAAGCTTTAGCGCTTGGAGGATTTCTTCGTGTGCTGGCGTTAGATTGCCTGACATCAAAGCCACTTCATAATGCCCAACCTTCCACGTATCGAGGATGGTGTTGTAAGTGCCAGTGAAAAAGTCGATGTCATCGAAAGATTGTGGAGATAGGTACTCACCAAACACAATCCAATTGGCCTTGGATTTAGCGAGTTGAGAAGCGAAACGAGTCTCGGGGAGTCGAGTTAATAATGTCGTATGCCTTTTTATCGGCAGATATTTCTGAGCGTCCATGTGTATGATTCCTAATTAACTATGCTAAACGTTAACCTATTGCAATTTGAAAACGCAAGTCTCAATATGTCTTAATCATAACATTTGTTTATTTCAGGCTTCGTGAAACATGAATGAATCATTGTTCTCAATACGTAACGCTTTACGAATGCTAGCCCTCATTTTGTTGGCTACCATGTTCGTTGTAACGATTAAAAATACGGTCGTGATCAGTAAAGGTAACGAGAAGATCCAAGCAAAACAGTTGGAAACTCTTACCAAGCTGCTTATCTCTCAGGCATCACTTTCAGCCAGCAAGATGATCACGCAACAAGACCAAGAGCGATTGCTTGATCTGACTAACCAGCTATCTCAAGACCGACTGGTGTTCGATACCACCATCTATGATGCAGAGGGTATTCGACTGGCTTCGAGCGAAAAAGCCCTCTCGGTACGTGAGGTTCTTGGCTTAGATACGCCACTTTCAACAGCAAGTATCGGCAGACAACAATTAGTTGAACCTATTTATTCACCAGAGAAGACGATCATCGGCTTTATTCGAGTGACTTTTGAAACCGGGAAGATGACGGCGATTTCTGATCACCACTACCGTAAAAGTGATCGCTA
This sequence comes from Vibrio sp. 1F255, assembly GCF_041439145.1. NCBI lineage: Bacteria > Pseudomonadati > Pseudomonadota > Gammaproteobacteria > Vibrionales > Vibrionaceae > Vibrio > Vibrio sp. 1F255. The sequence continues at coordinate 225,848 of NZ_JBGONQ010000001.1, forward strand.
CATGATCGGTATGGTGTTGATGGGGTTTGTGAGTGGCGTGTTATTCATCATGCTGATTCGCAGAAGACCGACTAAGTCTGGTGAGAACTTACTGTTGAAGAATGTAAGCTCATAAACACACTAGGCTGACAATAAATACTAGACTCAGAATAAGTACAGCAATCCAATAAAAAGCCCCGACGCTCAGGCAGCAACGGGGCTTTTTGTTATCTGTTAACTTATCAAGCTAAGACAAATCAAGATTATTCTTGGTCACCAAGCAACACTGAGTCTAGTGCGATAACCATCATGTCGTTGAAAGTCGTTTGACGTTCATCTGATGTCGTTTGCTCACCAGTCTTGATGTGGTCAGAAACAGTACAGATCGTTAGAGCTTTTGCGCCGTATTCAGCACATACACCATAGATGCCAGCCGCTTCCATCTCTACGCCAACAATGCCGTATTTGTCCATTACTTCGAACATCTCTGGATCTGGCGTGTAGAACAGCTCAGCCGAGAACAGGTTACCGACTTTTACGCCGACACCGAGAGCTTTGGCTGCATCTTCTGCCGCGCGCACCATTTTGTAATCCGCAATCGCCGCAAAGTCATGATCTTTAAAGCGAATACGGTTCACTTTAGAGTCAGTACATGCGCCCATGCCGATCACCACATCACGCACTTTGATATCTTCGCTCACTGCACCACAACTGCCCACACGAATGATCTTCTTCACGCCAAAGTCTTTGATAAGCTCAGTCGCGTAAATAGAACAAGATGGAATACCCATACCGTGTCCCATTACCGAAACCTTACGACCTTTGTAAGTACCGGTGTAACCAAACATGTTGCGAACGTCGCACACTTGAACCACTTCTTCTAAGAAGGTTTCAGCGATGTATTTAGCACGTAGCGGATCGCCTGGCATTAAAACTACGTCAGCGAAATCACCCATTTCAGCATTAATATGTGGAGTAGCCATTGAAAATATCCTTAATCTCAAAACAAAAAAAGAAGAGAGAAGTTTCCCTCTCTCTTCGTTAACTATTATAGAAAGGTTGTACCGTGTCCCATTGGCGATGTACCAAAGTATGACGCTAAGCTTTGACCGATATCAGCAAATGTATCGCGACGGCCTAAAGAACCGGCTGGAACCTTCTGACCGTAAACAATCACAGGGATGTGCTCACGAGTATGGTCTGTACCTGGCCATGTCGGATCACAACCGTGGTCAGCAGTTAAGATAAGCACATCGTCTTCTTTCATCATATCGATGATTTCATTGATGCGACCATCGAAGTACTCAAGTGCCGCTGCGTAACCAGCAACATCACGGCGGTGGCCGTAAGCTGAGTCAAAATCAACGAAGTTAGTGAACACGATAGTGTTGTCGCCCGCTTCATTGATCGCATCTTTGGTTGCTTCAAATAGCGCAGGGATACCTGTTGCTTTGGTTTTCTGAGTGATGCCACAACCCGCGTAGATATCAGAGATCTTACCGATTGAGTGAACGTTACCGCCCTTCTCATCAACCAACTTCTGAAGAATGGTGGCTGCAGGTGGCTCAACAGAAAGGTCACGACGGTTACCAGTACGTTCGAATTGACCTTTACCTGGGCCAATGAACGGACGAGCGATAACACGACCAATGTTGTAATCTTCTAGCTCTTCACGAGCAATCTGACAAAGATCTAATAGGTTTTGCAGGCCGAATGTCTCTTCGTGACAAGCGATCTGGAAAACAGAGTCTGCAGAAGTATAGAAGATTGGCAGACCAGTCTTCATGTGCTCTTCACCTAGGTTATCTAGGATTTCCGTACCAGATGAGTGGCAGTTACCCAAGAAACCAGACAGGCCTGCACGCTCAAGGATGCGGTCAGTCAGTTCTTTTGGGAAGCTGTTCTCTTTGTCGGTGAAGTAGCCCCAGTCAAACAGTACAGGAACACCTGCGATTTCCCAGTGACCTGATGGCGTGTCTTTACCAGAAGACAGCTCAGCAGCGTGACCGTAAGCGCCAATGATCTCAGCGTCTGCATCCATACCAGGAGCAAAACGACCCGTAGACTCTTTGTGAGCCATCGCTAGACCTAGCTTAGACAGGTTTGGCAGTGCCAGTGAACCTTTACGATCTGCATTGTCTGCAAGACCTTGGTCACAATGATCTGCGATGTGGCCCATAGTGTCAGAACCTACATCACCAAATTTGTCTGCATCCGCTGTTTCACCGATACCAAATGAATCTAAAACTAAAATAAATGCTCTTTTCATTTTCTTCACCAACTTATTGCTCTTTGCACCAGAACTCTGTTTATCGGTATACGCGAGGTATACCGATACCTGTTATTTACACGTCTTCAGAACGAATCTGACGGTAAACGTCTGGCGTTGCTGTATATTCTCCGCCCACAGTGATTGCATTTTGTAATGCTATTGCAGCTTCTTGCCACTGTTGTTCGTTGCGAGCATGAATCATTGCTAATGGCTTATCTTCACTTGCTACTTCACCTAGGCGAATGAAGTGATCAAAACCGACTGCGTAATCAATGCTGTCAGTTGCTACACGACGACCGCCGCCCATACCAACCACAGCCATACCAATTGCACGAGTATCCATTGCTGATACCACACCGCTTTCTAGCGCGTACACTGGCTTAATAATGTCTGCTTTTTCTAGGTAGTTATCGTAGTTCATTACGAAATCAACTGGACCACCAAGGCCCGCTACCATTTTACCGAAGCACTCTGCTGCCTTACCGTTATCCAGTACTGCCATCAGTTTTTCGCGCGCTTCGTCTGAGTCTTTAGCTAGGTTACCGAGCACCAGCATTTCAGCACACGATGCTAGAGTGATCTCTAACAAGCGAGGGTTACGGTATTCACCCGTTAGGAACTGAACCGCTTCACGAACTTCTACTGCGTTACCCGCTGAAGAAGCCAGCACTTGGTTCATGTCCGTTAGGATTGCTGTTGTTTTAGTACCCGCACCGTTTGCTACTGCAACGATAGATTTCGCTAGCTCTTCAGATGCTTCGTAAGTCGGCATGAATGCGCCTGAACCTACTTTTACATCCATCACTAGAGAATCAAGGCCCGCAGCCAGTTTCTTAGATAGGATTGAAGCCGTGATCAGCGAGATGTTATCGACTGTTGCTGTGATATCACGAGTTGCGTAAACACGCTTGTCAGCAGGAGCTAGATCGCCTGTTTGACCGATGATAGCCACGCCAGCATCTTTCGTTACTTCACCGAACACATCGTTGGTTGGTGTAATGTTGTAACCCGGAATAGATTCCAGCTTGTCTAGCGTACCGCCAGTGTGGCCTAAACCACGACCAGAGATCATTGGAACGAAACCACCACATGCTGCCACCATAGGGCCAAGCATCAGAGAAGTTACGTCACCAACACCACCAGTAGAGTGTTTATCAACGATTGGACCATCAAAGTTCATGTGGCTCCAGTCAATCACCATACCTGAATCACGCATTGCACAAGTTAGTGCGATACGTTCTGGCATTGTCATTTCATTAAAAAAGATAGCCATTGCAAATGCTGCAATTTGGCCTTCAGAAACCGTGTTCTTAGCTACGCCTTGAATGAAGAAGTTAATTTCTTCTGTGGTCAGTACTTCGTTATCACGTTTTCTGCGAATAATTTCTTGAGGTAGATACATTAGTGCCTCCCAAACTCTAGTGAGTATGGTTTGTAGGGAAAAGAGGTAATATGGAGTGGCTTAACGCCACTCCATCAAACAGACTAAATCTTGTTACACCCGATTGGGATATTAGTATGCTGCTGGATCAGCAGTCTGGTCTGTCACTTCTAATGTATTAAGAAGGTTAGTTAGTAGGCTTGAAGCACCAAAACGGTAGTGCATGTTGTCTGCCCACTCAGCGCCTAATAGCTCATCAGCCATTGCTAGGTATAGTGCTGCATCTTCAGCAGTACGTACGCCACCAGCTGGTTTGAAACCAACTGTTTTAGCAACGCCCATGTCACGGATAACTTCAAGCATCATGCGCGCGTACTCTGGAGTCGCGTTTACTGGCACTTTACCTGTTGAAGTTTTGATGAAGTCTGCACCTGCTTCGATACAGATTTGAGAAGCTTTCTTGATTAGTGCTTCTTCTTTCAGTTCACCTGTTTCGATGATCACTTTAAGCGTGATGTCACCACAAGCTGCTTTACACTGTTTAACTAGCTCAAAGCCAACTTCTTCGTTGCCAGCAATAAGAGCACGGTATGGGAATACTACGTCAACTTCGTCTGCGCCGTACGCTACCGCTGCTTTTGTTTCTGCAACAGCAATTTCGATGTCGTCATTACCATGAGGGAAGTTAGTTACAGTCGCAATGCGTACTTCTGGAGTACCTTGCTCACGCAACGCTTTCTTAGCTGCTGGGATAAAGCGAGGGTAAATACAGATTGCAGCGGTGTTGCCTACTGCAGTCTTCGCGTCATGACAAAGCGCCACTACTTTTTCAGTAGTATCGTCGTCATTTAGCGTAGTTAGGTCCATAAGTTTAAGTGCACGTAGAGCTGCTGCTTTTAAATCGCTCATTTCTATCTCCGATCAATATATTCAAATAGTTAACTACTTCGCCCTCCATCCAGTATAGATGGATATTTTAGTAATGCTCAGTAGCCACAAATGAACGGACTTGGTTCCCTGAAGACTTGATAACTTTCGCTACCAATTGCAATCCTTGTCACCGCACAGTACCAGTTTGGTCTATGGCACAACAAATCAGTCATATTGTGTCTAACATCTATAGCGTATCGCTAATTTTTGGCTTAATCCCAGAAGAATAACGTTCGAGTTGATTTCGAGGTTACTTTCTTGCCAACAGAGACATCCTATCCCTTTAGCTTATACATTATAGGTATCCATCAATAAATTGTAGTGCTCCTTAGAACGCAAACGGTTTGTATCTCAAAAAAACATTCTAGACCCTACATCGAATCTAAGCATAAGCGCGTGCATATACTAAAAACGGCAGGCCTAAAAACAAAAAAGCCCCGCAGCAATTTCTTGCTACGGGGCGATATTATTATGGCGTCTATATATCGATTTCTAACTAATTAGAAAGACAGGAAGAAGCCAGCAATTGTTGCTGCCATCAGGTTAGATAGAGTACCAGCAATTACCGCTTTAACACCCATACGTGCGATGTCGTGGCGACGGCTTGGTGCAATACCACCTAGACCACCTAGAAGAATCGCAATTGAAGAAAGGTTTGCGAAACCACATAGTGCGAATGCGATGATAGCTTGAGTCTTCTCAGACATCACTTGACCAGTTGCTGCAACAACTTGAGCGTTTTCACCAACGTATGGTACGAAGTTTAGGTATGCAACGAATTCGTTAACAACTGTCTTCTGACCAATGAAAGAACCAGCGATAGTTGCTTCTTCCCATGGAACACCAATGATGAATGCTAGCGGTGCGAAGATCCAACCTAGAAGAAGTTCTAGAGTTAGGTTTTCCATACCGAACCAACCACCGATGCCACCTAGGATACCGTTGATTAGAGCAATTAGACCGATGAATGCTAGTAGCATTGCACCAACGTTAAGTGCTAGTTGTAGACCAACTGATGCGCCACCTGCTGCTGCGTCGATAACGTTAGCTGGTTTGTCATCGCCACCGTCCATTTCGTCAGCGATGTTGTCGTCTGGCGTATCTGTTTCAGGCTTGATGATTTTAGCGAATAGTAGACCACCTGGTGCTGCCATGAATGATGCTGCTACAAGGTACTCTAGAGGTACACCCATAGATGCGTAACCCGCTAGTACACCACCAGCTACAGAAGCCAAACCACCACACATTACTGCGAATAGTTCAGAGTTAGTCATTTTAGGAACAAATGGACGAACAACTAGAGGTGCTTCAGTTTGACCAACGAAGATGTTTGCTGCTGCAGACATAGACTCGGCGCGAGAAGTACCTAGAGCTTTCTGAAGACCACCACCAAGAACTTTGATTACAATTTGCATAACACCAATGTAGTAAAGTACAGAGATAAGTGCAGAGAAGAAAATCAGAGTTGGTAGTACTTGGAAAGCAAAGATGAAACCGATACCGTCAACTGAGAAGTTAACTAGGCTGCCGAATAGGAAACCAGTACCGTCTTTACCGTAGTCGATCACGTTTGCTACACCAGCAGAGAAACCTGCAAGTAGATCACGACCCCAAGGGATGTAAAGTACGAATGCACCAAGTGCGAATTGGATAGCGAAAGCGCCACCCACTGTTCTTAGATTAATAGCTTTGCGGTTGTCAGATAGTAGTACTGCGATTGCGATCAGTGCAACCATTCCGACTAGGCTCATAAACAGGCTCATAGTTTATGACTTCCTTATTAGTTATTTATTGGCGTGTTACAAAATGGGGCTATAAAGCGGAGGCAATTATACTCATGCGACCACTAATAAAGTAATGCCGTCCTCACACTTTCGTAGAAGATTCATGTACCATTCACACGCAAATGTGACCCAAATCACAAGCTAAGTGCAATTTACGCAAACGATAAACAAAAACCTTCGATTTTATTCACATATACCGAATGCGCGATGGCTATTTTGCCAAATTTGCGCTGCAATCGATTGCTTTGGCTCTTTTCTAAGCAAAAAAAGTTCATTTAAGATCGTAACTAAATATTTGGAATGATTAACATTTCCTTGGTTTCCATACATGGGCATGTCCGGAGCATCCGTTTCCAATACCAGACATTCAAGGGGCAATTTTGCGATGGTTGTGCGTGTTTTTTGCGCTCTTGGGTAAGTTATCGTTCCACCGACGCCAATATAGAAACCGAGCTTGATCCACGCCAAAGCTTGCTGTTCACTCCCAGAAAAACCGTGAATCACACCACCTAAGGTGAACTTATGCTGCTTTATTAGCTCGATAAGTCGGTTGTAAGACTTCCTCTCATGGATGATTAAAGGCAGGTCAAACTCCTTCGCAAGCTCCATTTGTTGGATGAAAAAGCGCTCTTGTTTCTCTCGTTCAACGTCCACAAAAAAGTCGAGCCCGCACTCACCTATCGCGACACATTGGCTGTTTTTTGAAGCGAGTAATTGGCGAAGTTCCGAAAATTGTTCGTCATTGGCCGGTTCTAAAAAGTAAGGATGGAAGCCTAATGCATAGTAAATATTGGGGTGAGATTGAGCGATTTCATCGAGCTTCCTCCAGTTACGTTGGCCGATAGAAGGGATGATTAACTTCTCGACTTGCGCTTGTTTCGCTTCTTTAAGATAGCCATCAATAGTTTGATCAGGTGTAAAACCTTGCTCAAACGCCTCAAAATCCGCGTGGCAATGAGTATCAAACAGCGGAAAGTCACTTATTTGCTGTGTCATTTTCCCTACTCTCCATTTGTTTCCCTTGAGGATCACGACGATAAGCAACACAACTGCGCTTGTTTTCAGGCGTTAGCCCAAGCTCTTCACACCACTTATCATATCTTTTAACCCAAGTTTTTATCCAACCCAACATAACTGCCTCTAACCTCAGCCTTTAAACCTCAAATAAAACGCATTAAAAAACGCCTATTGCAGAACAATAGACGTTTTTGTTTAACTCTAATAGATCGCGGAGAAATTAGTGCTCGCGCGTCGCTCGGAATTGAACTTCAGGGAAACGTTCAGAAGCTAGGTTCAAGTTCACCATAGTTGGTGCGATGTAAGACAGGTTGTCACCGCCATCTAGCGCTAGGTTAGATTGGTTCTTACGTTTGAACTCTTCCAGTTTCTTAGCGTCGTCACACTCAACCCAGCGAGCTGTTGCAACGTTAACACCTTCGTAGATAGCTTCTACGTTGTATTCCGCTTTCAAGCGCGCTACAACCACGTCGAACTGAAGTACACCAACCGCACCAACGATCAGATCGTTGTTCTGCATAGGACGGAATACTTGTACTGCGCCCTCTTCAGAAAGCTGAACTAAGCCTTTTAGAAGTTGCTTCTGCTTAAGTGGATCGCGTAGGCGAATACGACGGAATAGCTCAGGTGCGAAGTTAGGAATACCAGCGAACTTAAGGCTCTCACCTTGAGTAAAGGTATCGCCAATCTGGATTGTGCCATGGTTATGCAGACCAATAATGTCACCAGCGTATGCTTTTTCAGCACGCGCACGGTCGCCCGCCATGAAGGTTACCGCATCCGAAATACTTACGTTCTTACCAGTACGAACATGGTTCATCTTCATGCCTTGGTCGTAAGTACCTGATACGATACGCATGAATGCGATACGGTCACGGTGTTTTGGATCCATGTTTGCTTGGATCTTAAACACGAAACCAGAGAATTTCTCTTCTGTCGCTTCTACATCACGCTCATTCGCTTGGCGCGTTTGAGGTGCAGGAGCCCACTTCGTTAGACCATCAAGCATGTGGTCAACACCAAAGTTACCCAATGCAGTACCGAAGTAAACCGGCGTTAGTTCACCCGCTAGGAACAGTTCATGATCAAACTCAGGACAAGCACCGATAACAAGCTCTAGCTCTTCACGTACGCTTTCCGCAAGATCAGCACCTACTGCTTCATCTAGCTCAGGGTTATCTAGACCTTTGATGATACGAACTTCTTGGATCTCGTGGCCGTGGCCAGATTCATACAAGATCGTTTCATCACGGTGAATGTGGTAAACACCTTTAAACTCTTTACCGCAACCAATTGGCCATGAGATTGGAGCACAAGCCATACCTAGCTCGCTCTCTACTTCATCAAGCACTTCCATTGGGTCACGAACGTCACGGTCAAGTTTGTTCATAAACGTTACGATTGGCGTATCACGCAGACGTGTTACTTCCATTAGTTTACGAGTACGATCCTCGACACCTTTCGCAGCATCGATAACCATCAAACATGAATCAACCGCTGTTAGCGTACGGTACGTATCTTCCGAGAAATCTTCGTGTCCTGGAGTATCTAGTAGGTTTACTAGGCAATCATTGTATGGGAATTGCATTACCGACGTAGTTACCGAGATACCACGTTCTTTTTCCATCTCCATCCAGTCAGATTTAGCGTGCTGGTTAGAGCCACGGCCTTTTACGGTACCCGCTTTTTGAATCGCGTTTCCGAATAAAAGAACTTTTTCAGTAATCGTGGTTTTACCCGCATCCGGGTGAGAGATAATCGCAAACGTTCTACGTTTGCTCACTTCTTGTTGGAAAGACATAGTCGCCCTTTGCTGATCTAAAGCGTAAAAAGGGCAAGTAGATAATACTTGCCCTTGAATTCTGTGTGCGGATTATACAGAAAGCGTATCACTTTCTAAAGGGTCAGTTTACACCCTATTTTTTGGCTAATTTTGTGATTAGCTATCTAGTTAGCGAAAAGACGTAACATGACTAGCTAAAAGACATAAAAAGATAGCTCATAATGATGGCATCTTCGTTGCCTTGTTTAGTTGGATAGTAATTACGACGGCGATCAACTTCGTTGAAGCCTGCCTTTTCGTAAAGATTAAACGCGTTCACATTACTTTCGCGAACTTCTAGCCAAGCACTTTCCGCGTCAGCTTGCTCACACATATCAAGGAAATGTTCCGTTAACGCTTTTCCATACCCTTTGCCTTGCTGGCTTGGGTCTACCGCGATATTAAGCAATGTGACTTCGCCAACGATGTTTTGCGCGAAGAAATAGCCCACCACTTGTCCATCAACTTCAAGGACATGATGACAAGCGCCTCGGCTATCAAGATCTCGGATCATATTTTCAGACCAAGGGTGAGAATGCGCGGCCTGCTCTATCTTCCAAATGGCGTCTAGGTGTTGTTGTGAAGTCGGTAAAAATTGATTAGTCATAAGCACAAATTTGTTGCCATAAGTCGCGGCGGTGTTGGTTGTTACCGTTAATGTCAGACAGTAATGGCGATTGAAGTGTTTTAGCCTTCAGCTCTTGAGCCGACTCACAACCAGCAAACCATATCCACTCAACCGAACCTAAATCCACAGTAGACAAGTGTTGCGGTTGAAGGTGTAAAGCCTGAGATAAGTCGAGCTTGATACTTTTGAGTACTCGCTCAAACATCACGGCGAGATCTTCCTGAGGTTTTTCAGGCGAAACCAACAGTAACTTGCAATCGCTCGAGAGCGGAGTCAATTCAGATTCATAACCTGCTAAACGCTCTGGGTGACTTAGTTCCCATTGGCTAATGCCCATCTCATGTAGGTATTGCGCGTGTGTTTGTGACATATCTAGCGGTAGTAACCTTAAGTTTATTGGAGCCAAAGTTTATTGAAACCAGAAGTTTGTTAGAACTAGTTTTGTGAAAGCTGCCTCTATTGAAAGAGCGCTTATTAGAGCAGGGCTGATACTAACAAAAAATAAAGGAGCATCAAGCTCCTTTATTTAGACTAAATCAGTTTGTATCTTGTTGCGTGATAAATCAGCTTATAAGTCGTTGAACTCGGGGCTGTAAGCAATCTCACCAGCATGTCCAGCAAACGCACCGTTTACCAATTCAATCGCTTGGAAAGCACCTTCAGGCACATCCCAAACACAACTCAGGCCAAACTCGCTCGCAGCCTTGAAACCAAAGCGGCTGTAATAAGCAGGGTCACCCAACACAACGCAAGCTGGGTAACCAAAATCAACCAAAGTGGAAAACGCATCTTCAACTAGAGATTTGGCAATGCCTTGGTTGCGGAACTCTTCTTTCACAGCGAGAGGCACAAGCCCTTGCCAGTTATGATCGTCGCCATCAAGAGTGATAGGGCTAAACATCAGGTGACCAACCACCTCGCCTTCATCAGAACAAGCCACCAGCGATAGCGTTAAATGGCTATTCTCACGCAAGCTCATAACCAAGTTAGCTTCTGCATCTGTTTCAAAAACAGATTTCAATAAACGATCAATGACAAGTATATCTGCCGGTGCTTCAGTTCGAATAAGCATTCATTACCTCACTTTGTGTATCTGGGGATTGTACTCCCTTCTGCACAAAATCAGCTAATTGATTTAACAAAGTTTTCATAGGAGTCGGCAATAAGTCCAAATCTACGCTATCCATCAAGTTTTTAACTTCTAAACCGAGCTCGGTATCGCCTTCAATAGACAGTCTACGTTGGAAGAAAAGCGTATCTGGGTCTTCTTTACGCCCCGCAATCAACACAAGATCGTTAAGATTGCCGCTAAAGCTTACATCTTCAACCACCTCTTTATCAGCTACAACCAGTTGCTCATTTTTGTAGCTAATACACCAACTTAACCCCATGTCTTTTATTGAGACTTTCAGCCATTTGTCTTCTAAAAACTCAAAGTCACCGTCCTCTAAAGCTTCCTTGAATACATTCTTAAGCGCCTCCAATAAGGCTCTTTTTTGTACTGTTTTAGGCAATAACTGGACTGGAGATCGCAAAATTGATGCGGCATTTTGAACTAGTTGAGTGCGAATCTTGTTTATCACGTGACTTATCCGTAACTTTGTCAATAATATGGAATGCATCATAGATGATGTTGAGATCTCAGTTACTGTTATGTATCAAATTAACTTCTGTTTGATACTCGACCTTTAATATCCTGAAAATCACAGTTATAGTAACTCAGGTAATGAGAATTACAGCGGATCGCTGCACTCACAGGTAAATATCGATAGCCACACAAAAAGTAATAAATATTTATCGATAGTGAATATTCAAGCTCTTGGAGAATTGGTAGTACTTTGATGCCTCCCCAACAACTACAACATTGGTTTACCCAGCTAACTGCAAATAGTCCGTTCTTTTTTGCAGTACTTGATGCTCAACATAACTATTTTATGGTGAATGAGCGTTACTGCGATATTGCTGGTTTGAGTCAAACAGAGCTTGCAGGCATGAATGATCGCCAAACATTGGGCGAACAGTTCTACCAACATCTCAAGCCTTACTATGAGCGTGCATTCAGTGGCGAAACGATTGAGGCCGAAGTCACCCTCAACGAAACAGACCTCGATACCAGCCTTCATTTCAGCCTATCTCCGCTTACCAATGGCAACAAAACCGACTACATCGTCTTTCACGCCTTCGACACATCAGAAAACCAAGTACTTGTCCGTTCTTTAGAAGAATCCGAAGCCAAATTCCACAAACTATCTCAACTACTCCCTGACGGATTACTGCTCGTTGAAAGTGACTATATCTTGTCATCCAACCCAGCGGCAGCGCGCCTGCTTGGCTTTAACTCAACCACAGAGTTAATTGGCGAACAGCTGGGACGCCTATTTATCGATGAACAAACCAAAACAGTCTTCAATAATAACCTCAGCTCTATTATTTCTGAGTCTGGTTTGGTTTGCTTAACGGGTGCGCGATGCGGCTTTGAACGTAAGGTCCAGCTCAACATCGACTCCACCACCGTTCTTGGAAGCAACACTCAGCTGGTGCTTATTCAAGACGCACAAGAAACCGCAAAACAATACACACCAGCAAACAGTGAAGATGCCTACATAGATGCACTGACCAAACTCTACAATCGAGTTGGGTTTACTAAGCGTCTTGAGCAGTTCATTCACAACGATACGCCGGTGGTGATGCTCTACTTAGACATTGATAACTTTAAAAATATCAATGACTCACTTGGTCATCACATCGGTGACAAGGTGATTAAAGAGGTCGCTTCGCGTCTTAAACGCTTACTGCCTCGTAAGGCCGTGATTGGACATTTAGGCGGGGATGAGTTTGGTATTATCTTGCCAGAACCTGAACATCAGCGAACACCTGAAATGCTCGCTGAAAAGATCATTTCCCTGATCAATCAACCCTTCGATCTTCACCACTTTAGCAAGCGCTTAGCCTGCTCTATTGGTAGTGTGAGCTTTCCTCAAGATGGTACTGATGCTCGTATCTTGCTGCAAAATGCAGACACAGCAATGTATGAAGCGAAAGATCGTGGTCGTAATCGTCTGATCAAGTTCAACGAACAGATGAATAAAGAAGCGCGTATGCGACTGTGGCTTGAGATAGAGCTCCAAAAAGCACTGCAACAAAATGGACTTGAGGTTTGGTATCAACCGAAAGTGAATGCCCGTGATTTCACCATCAACGGCGCTGAAGCTCTGGTACGTTGGAAGCATCCTGTCGAAGGTTATATCAGTCCGGCCGCGTTCATTCCTGTGGCGGAACGAGCAGGGCTTATTGAACAACTTGGCCGAGTGGTAATGCGTGAAGTATTTGCTACGGTTAAGCGCTGGAAGATGCAAGGTATCCTTCCAGGTCGAGTGGCTATCAACCTTTCACCAGAACAGTTTGGTAACCCGAAACTGATTGATTACATGGAAAAGCTACTGCGTTCGACCGAGCTTGATCCAAGTGCGATTACGTTCGAGCTAACGGAAAGTGCGGTGATGAGTGATAGTGAACACACACTCCAAATGCTTAACGCCATCAAGAAACTTGGCTTTGCTCTCTCCATTGATGATTTTGGTACAGGTTACTCTTCACTGTCTTACCTTGCTCGCTTCCCAATTGATGAGCTTAAGATAGACCGTGCTTTCATCTCTGATATCGATACCCTACCAAAGCAAATCACCGTAATTGAAAACATCATCAACCTAGGTAAATCTCTCGATTTGACCGTGGTTGCTGAAGGTGTCGAAACCAGTGAGCAAGCGACTCTATTATCGAACCTCAACTGTAGTTCGATTCAAGGCTTCCACTTCTACCGTCCGCAACCAAAACAAGATGTCGAAGAGTTGTTTGCCCAAAACCGCCGTCATAAGAACTAATCAAGTACCTCATATTTAAACCAAGCCAACATGTAAAACGGTCACTCGTCAGTACCTCAAACGGAGTAAAAGCAGATTTATCCATCTAAACCTGCCTTACATCAATTCCGTCATTCACAATTCTTCATAAAATGCTCGCTTCAACTTAATTCTACTGGTAGTGAGCAAATGGAACTCTTATGCCCAGCGGGTAACTTACCTGCTTTGAAAACCGCTATTGATTGTGGTGCGGATGCTGTCTATATCGGATTCAAAGACGATACCAATGCCCGACACTTTGCAGGCCTAAACTTTGCGGGTAAAAAGCTCGATCGTGCTGTGCAGTATGTGCATGACCACAACAAGAAAATTCATGTTGCCCTAAATACGTTTGCTCACCCAAATGGCTTCGACCGTTGGACTAATGCCGTAGACAACGCCGCTGCTCTGGGTGTTGATGCGCTGATCATCGCAGACATCGCGGTGCTTGAGTACGCAGCAAATAAGTATCCAGATCTCGAACTGCACCTATCAGTGCAAGCATCTGCGACCAATGCGGCGGCTATCGACTTCTACCATAAAAACTTCAACGTTAAGCGTGTCGTACTACCGCGTGTGTTGTCGATTCATCAGGTCAAACAGCTTTCTCGTAACATCACTTCTGACGTTGACCTTGAAGTATTCGCTTTTGGTAGCTTGTGCATCATGGCAGAAGGCCGTTGCTACCTCTCTTCATACATGACAGGCGAATCACCAAATACCGTTGGTGCTTGTTCTCCCGCAAAATACGTTCGCTGGCAAGAAACAGAAACTGGCCTCGAGTCTCGCTTGAACGAAATCCTTATCGATAAGTATGAAGCAGGTGAGAACGCAGGTTACCCAACGCTGTGTAAAGGCCGCTTTGAAGCCGAGATCGATGGTGAACGTAAGCGCTATCACGCACTTGAAGAGCCCACCAGCCTCAACACGCTATCCATGTTGCCTGAGCTTTTCGCGGCAAACGTTGCCTCAGTGAAGATTGAAGGTCGCCAACGCAGCCCGGCTTATGTTGAACAAGTCACTCGCACTTGGCGCGCAGCTATCGATCGCTACTTAGCGAACCCAGAACAATACCAAGTGGAACAAGCTTGGAATGCGACACTGGCGAATGTATCTGAAGGTACACAAACCACGCTTGGCGCTTATCACCGTAAATGGCAATAGAGCCAAATGGAGAACTCAATGAAATACGCATTAGGCCCTCTACTTTATTTTTGGCCAAAACAAGACGTTGAAAGCTTCTATGAGCAAGCGAAATCAAGCTCTGCCGATATCATCTACCTAGGTGAAGCGGTGTGTTCAAAGCGTCGTGAGATGAAAGCGAAACACTGGATGGACATTGCTAAAGAGCTGTCTGCTTCAGGTAAGCAAGTTGTCCTCTCGACCATGGCATTGCTCGAAGCACCAAGCGAAGTCAACATCATGAAGAAGTACATCGATAACGGTGACTTTGCGATCGAAGCCAATGATGTGTCTGCAATTCAACTGGCCAGCGAAAGCAAAGTACCTTTCGTGGTTGGCCCGGCAGTAAACACCTACAACGCACGCACCCTGAACCTATTCTTGAAACAAGGCATGACGCGTTGGTGTATGCCGGTTGAGCTTTCTCGCGAATGGCTAAGCAACGTAATGACCCAGTGCGAAGAGCTAAATATTCGTAACAAGTTCGAAGTTGAAGTGTTTAGCCACGGCTACCTGCCGCTTGCTTACTCAGCACGCTGCTTTACCGCTCGCGCTGAAAACAAAGCTAAAGACGATTGCGAAACCTGCTGTATCAAGTACCCAACAGGGCTACAAGTAGAAAGCCAAGAAGGCCAATCAGTCTTCAACCTTAACGGTATTCAGACGCAATCAGGCTACTGCTACAACCTAGTCAATGATTTACCGAACATGCACGACCTGGTTGATGTGGTTCGTTTAAGCCCTCTCGGTATCGATACCTTCTCTGAAATCAATAACTTCAGAGCGAACGAGCAAGGTCAAAAACCGATGAAGATTGAAAGCCGCCAATGTAATGGTTACTGGCATCAGCTTGCAGGTTTAGACGTTAAGAACATCTAGTTCCTCGCATTGGACTAACCAGCAACAGATACAAAAAAGGTCTAGCGTTCGCTAGACCTTTTTAATGCGACTTAAGAAACACGGCCTATGCCGTCGCTGTTTCCATCGGTGAGGCATCGAGCTTCTTTAAGTCTTTGTAGAGCATTACCATCACCACCACACTTAGTGCGATGTTAGACAGTGGGTACGCAATCCAGATCCCCGGCACACCATACAACTTAGGCATAATGTACAAGAACGGTAGTTGGATAAGCATATTACCTATAGTCACAAACATCGCCTTGCTGCCCTTGTTCACCGCTTGATAGTAAGCAGCTGCGACTACCAAGAAGCCATCCAGCGCCAGTGCAAACATGTGAAGGCGAATACCCAACACGGTGTACTCAACCAACTGAGGTTCGTCTGAGTTAAATACTGATACAAACTCACGTGGGAACGCATTGAGAAGCAGCACGAACGCCACACCAATCAATACCGAACTCATCATCGCAATCTTAAGTAGCTTGCGGATGTTTGCTTGGTTACGCGCACCATGGTTGTAGCTCACCAATGGTTGCATGCCGTTGGCGATACCTTCAGCCGTGAGATAATAAACCGTCACGATGTAGCCCAAAATCGCGTAAGCACCGATCATCAACTGGTCGCCATATTGAGAGAACAACGCATTGTGCAACGCCACCATCATCGAACCATAAGCGTACATAAAGAAGCTTGATGTACCAATGGCGAAGATTTGTGGAATCACATCCAGCTTCAATCTCAACTCATTCCAACGTAAACGTAGGTTTGCTCGACGCGAGAAGAAGTAAGCCAAGCCGAGAGCCGTTACTACAAACTGGGCAATCGCTGTTGCTAATGCTGCACCCATCAACTCCCAGCCATAGAGAGCGATAAACAGGTAATCGAGCACGATATTAATCACCGCACCAACGATCATCAGTATCGTCGCTAAGTTCGGACTGTCATCGTTACGCAGTAGAAACGGCATCGCGATCGAACCTAGCGTGAAGACACTAGCACCAATCAGAATGTGTAAGTACTGCAGACCAAGTTCATACACTCGCCCTTCAGCGCCCTGCCAAAGCAAGAAGTTATCAGCAAACAAGAACAGCAATGCAGAGACAATAGGCGTTATCGCTAACAACAAGGTTAAGCCCGTTGCTAAGATCTGCTTAGCGCCTTGAGTATCTTTTTCACCTTGGCGAATCGAGACAAGCGCACCTGTGCCCACACCCACCAACATACCAATACCAAGAATCGAACCAATCACAGGCCACGCAACATTGATACCTGCAAGTCCATCAGCCCCCACATAGCGGCCAATGAAGATGCCATCCACCACTTGGTACAGGCCATTAACCAACATGGCCGCCACGGTAGGGATTGTGTATCGCCAAAATTGACGACTAATTGAGTTACTCATTTCTTACTCTACTTTCATTTGTGAGTCGCATATCAACAAGATATGACTCGAAAAATTAGTTAACAAGGCTAACTAAATATCTAAATTATTTACTTTAAAGCTTTATTTAATAATAGGTTTAACTGCTGAGATTCTTGCTCAGACAAACGGCTTTCCAGTATCTGTGCCATGACCTGATAGATCTTACTTTCTTCTTCCAAGCCGACTTCCGCTTTGCTGGTCAGTACGACCAACTTAGACCTCGCATCTTCGAGCGAAGCTTTACGCTCAACGAGACCTTTTCTCTCTAACCTTTGAACCATAGTAGTTGCTGAAGGCTTGGTTACTTGCATTTCAATCGCCAGATCTGTCAATCGGATCGGTTCAGGAGAGGCTTGAATGACCTTCAAATAGTCATATTCATTGAAGCTCAATTGGCAAATAGGATCTTCATTTACCTGAGTGCGCCATATCTTAGAGGCGAAGCGCTCAATCTTTTCTAAATTCTGGTTCAGCATACTCACCTAATCAAAGAATGGCATTTAGTTAGCAAGACTAACTATTTTAGTGTTGTTTAAATAAAAAGCAATCAAAACGAGATGAAGATCATAAAAAAGGAGCATAAAAAAACCGCTGACAGGCAGCGGCTTTTCGGAATCAAAATGTGTTGCTTACTTAGCGTTAGCTTCTTCTTCGGCCTCAGCCAGCTTAACTTGCGCTAAGTGCTCAGCTTTAAGTGTGGTGAAGATACGGCTTAACTCTAAGAAAGAGTAACGATGTTCTACGTATTCATACACGTTAAAAGAAACCGCTAACTTGTACAAAGAGATAGCATTCGCGTAATCACCATTCATATGGTAACGCTTAGCAAGGTAGAAGTACGTCTCTGTTAGACGCTGCGCAAGTAACGTGTTGTCACGAGTACCGGTTAAGATCGCCTTGAAAGCCTGCTCTTCAGTAATGTCATCAAGCATAATCGCGACTAATACCCAACCCCACTGCTCATCACGGCTCTCGTAACGTTTTTGCAAATCAAGCTTAGCCTGCTCTGGCGTCAGCTCATGCTGAATGATGTACAACCACAGAGCGCGAAACGGATCGCTAGGATCGTCGGCATAGTGCTTCATCATCTCTTCATTGGCTAAGTCGTAACGCTCGCCATAGTAAAGCGCGATAGAGCGGTTCCTTTCTGCGTAAGAGTTTGCAGGATCAAGCTCTAACGTAGAATCAAAAGATTCATAAGCCGCATCAAACTCCCCTACCTGCGTAAAATAAACACCCAAAAGATTGAAGATATCAGGTTGAGCAGGGTTCAATGAAAGAGATTGGTTGAAGTCGAGACGCGCGAGATCACGCAGGCCAACACTGTCGTAGTAGTTACCACGTTCAAACAGCATCTTAGCTCGAACTTCATCGTTCAAATCTGGGCGCTGTAATAACTGACTAAGACGTGCAATTTGAACTTCTTGCTGAACGCTTGGTTGCAGTGGCACAGCCATCGGTGGATAAACCCAACTTGAGGTGTTATCTGATGTTGTCGCACAACCTGTTAGTACAAGCAGTAAACACATACTCGCGGTTTGAAACCATTTCACAAATAATTACTCCTGTTATGACCGCAATAAAAAAGGGGAGCGATATGCTCCCCTTTATAACATGCTTTGTTGACGATAGGTTAGAAATCACTAAAAAGCGATATCACCATCGACACACTGAGAATTACTCAGCAGCAGGTGCTTCGCCTTCAGCTGGCGTTTCAACTGCTTCTTTCATGCTTAGACGTACACGGCCTTGACGGTCAATTTCAAGAACCTTAACAGGAACTTCTTGACCTTCAGTTAGGTAGTCAGACACTTTCTCAACGCGCTTGTCAGCGATTTGAGAGATGTGTACTAGACCATCTTTACCTGGAAGGATAGTAACGAATGCACCGAAGTCAGCTAGACGAGCAACTTTACCTTGGTAAATGCGGCCAACTTCAACTTCAGCTGTGATCTCTTCGATACGACGGATAGCTTCTTTAGCAGCTGCGCCTTCAGTAGCAGCAATCTTGATTGTGCCATCGTCTTCGATTTCGATTGTAGTACCAGTTTCTTCACAAAGAGCACGGATAACTGCGCCGCCTTTACCGATAACATCTTTGATCTTATCAGAGCTGATTTTCATTGTGTGGATACGTGGAGCGAATTCAGAGATATCTTCACGAGCACCAGAGATAGCTTCATCCATTACAGAAAGGATGTGCTTACGTGCACCTTGCGCTTGGTTAAGTGCAATTTGCATGATCTCTTTAGTGATACCTTCGATCTTGATGTCCATTTGAAGTGCAGTGATACCAGCGTTAGTACCTGCTACTTTAAAGTCCATGTCACCTAGGTGATCTTCGTCGCCAAGGATGTCAGAAAGAACAACGAAATCGTCGCCTTCTTTAACAAGACCCATTGCGATACCCGCAACAGAAGCTTTGATTGGAACACCAGCATCCATAAGAGCTAGAGATGTACCACATACAGAAGCCATTGAAGAAGAACCGTTAGATTCTGTGATTTCCGATACAACACGAACTGTGTATGGGAATTCTTCAACAGAAGGCATTACTGCTTGGATACCACGTTTAGCAAGCTTACCGTGACCAATTTCACGACGCTTAGGAGAACCAACGAAACCAGTTTCACCTACACAGTATGGAGGGAAGTTGTAGTGTAGAAGGAAGTTGTCTTTCTTCTCACCCATCAGGCTGTCGATGATTTGAGCATCACGTTGTGTGCCAAGCGTTGCAGTAACAAGTGCTTGAGTTTCACCACGAGTGAATAGAGAAGAACCGTGTGTACGTGGAAGAACACCAGTACGTACGTCTAGCGCACGAACCATGTCTTTTTCACGGCCATCGATACGTGGGTTGCCAGCGATGATGCGGCTACGTACTACGTTTTTCTCTAGAGAACCAAGCATGCCGCGGATTTCGCGCTCATCTAGGTTTTCGTCTTGTGCAATTAGAGCTTCAACAACGTCGTTCTTGATTACGCCAACTTGCTCGTAACGAGCCATTTTCTCAGTGATCTGGTACGCGTCAGATAGACGAGTTTCAGCAAGTTCAGCAACTTGAGCTTTAAGCTCAGTGTTAACTGCTGGTGCTTCCCAGTTCCAAGATGGAGTTGCAACTTCAGCAGCAAACTCGTTGATTGCTTTGATTACAACTTGTTGTTGGTCGTGACCGTAAACAACAGCTGAAAGCATTTCTTCTTCAGATAGGTTATCTGCTTCAGATTCAACCATAAGTACTGCGCCTTCTGTACCAGACACAACTAGGTCTAGTTTAGAGTTTTCAAGCTCAGTATTTGATGGGTTAAGAACAAGTTCGCCGTCGATGTGACCAACACGTGCAGCACCGATAGGACCATTGAATGGAGCACCAGAGATAGCAAGCGCAGCAGATGTTGCGATCATAGTGATCATGTCTGGGTTTACGTCAGGGTTGATAGAAACAACCGTAGCGATAACTTGAACTTCGTTTTTAAACGCACTTGGGAAAAGTGGACGAATTGGACGGTCAATCAGACGAGCTGTTAGTGTTTCGCCTTCAGATGGACGACCTTCACGCTTGAAGAAACCACCAGGGATTTTACCCGCAGCGTATGTACGCTCTTGGTAGTTTACTGTTAGTGGGAAGAAGTCTTGACCTGCAACTGCTTCTTTCTTAGCAACAACAGAAACGAATACTGAAGTATCGTCCATAGTCGCCATTACAGCAGCAGTAGCTTGACGTGCAATTACGCCCGTTTCTAGAGTAACGGTGTGGTTACCGTACTGGAACGATTTTACAACTGGTTTTTCAAACATTGTATATCCTTAGCTCTAAAGTCAGACTTTAGATTAAGTGAATAATGACTCAAGACATTACCAATCGCGACTAGTGAAAAGGGACTTAGGATGGTGACTCTTTGTATGTGTTCATACTCCGAATTAAGACCAAATCCGCCTTTGAATAGTCGCGACCTATTGGCCGACATCTGTGACTGTAATCTCTTGAGAGGTTGATTGCCAAACGCTGAAAACGCTATAGGCGGGCGTAGTATAAACTATTTTTATTAGGAGATATATTTCCTATCAGAAAAAGCCAGATGATATTCTGAGCATCCAGCCTAGCATTTTCTTACAGGCACAAAAAAAGGAGCATAAATGCTCCTTTTCTTCAAACTGTCTTTGCAGACATCGCTATTAGCGACGTAGGCCTAGACGCTTGATTAGGTCTTGGTAACGAGCAAGGTTTTTGCCTTTCAAGTAATCAAGAAGCTTACGACGGCTAGAAACCATACGTAGTAGACCACGACGGCTGTGGTGATCGTGTTTGTGCGCTTTGAAGTGACCTTGTAGGTGGTTGATAGAAGCAGTAAGTAGTGCTACTTGTACTTCTGGTGAACCTGTGTCGCCTTCAGATTGTGCGTATTCTGCAACGATTGCTGCTTTAGTTTCTGCATTCAGAGACATAATTCTCTCCTGATAAGAGTAAGTTTATATTTGTAGCAGCCAATCTCTGATTCAGCCGCTACGCGAGCCGAGGATTATAGGGAAGTTTGTCAGTTGGTGCAATAACAATCGAACCCATTAAAAACGAAAAAAGCGAACCACCTAAATTAGGCGTTCGCTTTCTATCTTATTTGCTCGCTTTTCACGACTCAGCGCTAAGATCCGATGTAAGCGCTACGCTTGTGGCTCTTCATCTCTGAAAACAACCAAACGCTTCGGTGCAACTCGGCCATCTTCAGCAATCTGAGCTACGCCGACAAACAGCTTCTCTTCGCCACTTGTCATACGAACCGTGCCTTCAGTTGGCGCACCAGCAACCTGAACTGGCATACCGTGCTGAACTAGGTCAGTCAGTTCCGCGTTCAGGTTTACTTCTGGTAAGTCTTCAACGGCAGTGTCCATTGGCATCAGCAGTGGATCAAGCAGCTCTTTCGGTGCAATTTCTTGCGCCTGTGCTTGCTCTAAGATCTCGTTTAACTGCTCCAAAGTCACCATACGCTCGTATGGGTACTTCGCGACACCTGTACGACGAAGCATGGTCACGTGAGCACCACAACCTAGCATCTCACCAAGATCGTCGGTAATTGTGCGGATGTATGTGCCTTTCGAACAATGCACTTCCATTTCAACTTCATCACCTTCAAAGCGAAGCAGTTCAATAGAGTACACAGTGATCTTACGAGACTCACGAGGAACCTCAATACCTGCACGTGCGTATTCGTACAAAGGCTTACCTTGATACTTCAATGCCGAAAACATTGATGGTATCTGATCGGTTTCACCCTTGAAGCTCGCAATGCAACGCTCAAGCTGTTCTTGAGTCACGTTAACATCACGTGTCTCTACCACTTCACCATCAGAGTCAGAGGTATTGGTACGCTCACCAAGCTTAGCGATAACAACGTAGCGCTTATCAGAATCTAGAAGAAACTGAGAGAACTTCGTCGCTTCACCAAGACAAATTGGCAGCATGCCAGTCGCAAGAGGATCCAGAGCACCGGTGTGCCCTGCCTTCTCTGCAAAGTAAATACGCTTTACTTTTTGCAGTGCATCATTAGACGAAATACCAGTCGGCTTATCTAATAGAATTACCCCGTTGATAGGGCGACCTTTACGACGGCGAGCCATTACTCTTCGCCCTTAGACTGAGTTTCGTCAGTGCGGCCAGCTTCTTCTTGCTTACGCTTGTCGTCGTTCAGAACTTCACTTACTAGGTTAGACATACGCATGCCTTCTACTAGTGTGTTGTCGTAAGTAAAACGAACTTCAGGCGTTAGACGGTGGCGAATACGCTTACCAAGAGCCATACGAACTGGCACTTCATGCTCTTTAAGAGCTTTAAGGCATGATTCCGGTGTTTGCTCACCAACACATAGGAAAGTCACGAACACTTTTGCGTAAGCAAGGTCACGAGACACTTCTACGTCTGAGATAGTTACCATACCAATACGTGAGTCACGAACTTCACGTTGTAGGATAAGCGCAAGCTCTTTTTGAAGCTGCTGAGACACACGTTGTGTGCGGCTAAATTCTTTTGACATTTTCTTTTCTCACTTAGAAAGATGGGGGGCTTGGTAATAACCAGCCCCCCATGGTGTATTCAACAACCGATTACTTATTACCTTTACTAGTAATGTTAGTAACCTTAGTCAATATGTCGAGTCGTACAGACTGATTAGTCTAGAGTACGTTTAACCTCAACGATTTCGAATACTTCGATCTGGTCACCAACGCGAACGTCGTTGTAGTTCTTAACGCCGACACCACACTCGTAACCGTTCTTAACTTCTTGAACGTCATCTTTAAAGCGACGAAGTGACTCTAGTTCACCTTCGTAGATAACAACGTTTTCACGAAGTACACGGATTGGGTTGCTACGCTTAATCGTACCTTCAGTCACGATACAACCAGCGATTGCACCAAGTTTAGGCGACTTAAATACGTCACGAACTTGTGCAAGACCAATGATCTCTTGACGGAATTCAGGAGCAAGCATACCGCCCATCGCCTGTTTAACTTCGTCAATTAGTTGGTAAATGATTGAGTAGTAACGTAGATCTAGGTTTTCGTTCTGAACCGTGTTACGCGCAGTTGCGTCAGCACGAACGTTGAAACCAAGGATGATAGCGTTAGAAGCTGCAGCAAGCGTTGCATCAGTTTCAGTAATACCACCAACACCAGAACCTACGATGTTCACTTTAACTTCGTCAGTTGACAGTTTCAGTAGAGAGTCAGCAATCGCTTCTACAGAACCTTGAACGTCAGCTTTAAGTACCACGTTAAGCTCAGCAACTTCGCCAGCCGTCATGTTCGCGAACATGTTCTCTAGTTTCGCTTTTTGTTGGCGAGCTAGTTTAACATCACGGAATTTACCTTGACGGTAGTTCGCAACTTCACGTGCTTTACGCTCATCACGTACAACAGTCGCTTCATCGCCTGACGAAGGAACACCAGAAAGACCTAGAATTTCTACAGGAATAGATGGACCTGCAGTTTCGATGTCTTTACCGTTTTCATCACGCATTGCACGAACACGGCCGTACTCTTGACCACAAAGAACGATATCGCCTTTGTTTAGAGTACCAGACTGTACTAGTACTGTTGCAACTGGACCACGACCTTTATCAAGACGAGATTCAACAACAACACCAGACGCCATGCCTTCTTTAACCGCTGTAAGTTCAAGAACTTCAGACTGAAGAAGGATTGCTTCTAGAAGACCATCGATGTTTGTACCCTGTTTTGCAGAGATGTGAACGAAGATGTTCTCACCACCCCACTCTTCAGGGATAACGTCGTATTGAGCTAGCTCATTCTTAACGTTGTCTGGGTTTGCACCCTCTTTATCGATCTTGTTCACAGCAACAATCAGAGGAACGCCTGCCGCTTTCGCGTGCTGGATTGCTTCGATTGTTTGTGGCATTACGCCATCGTCTGCTGCAACTACAAGTACAACGATATCTGTCGCTTGAGCACCACGAGCACGCATAGCTGTAAACGCCGCGTGTCCAGGAGTATCAAGGAAAGTGATCATACCGTTGTCAGTATCTACGTGGTAAGCACCAATGTGCTGCGTGATACCGCCAGCTTCGCCAGAAGCAACGTGTGCTTTACGAATGTAATCAAGTGTTGAAGTTTTACCGTGGTCAACGTGACCCATGATAGTAACAACAGGAGCACGACCTTCAGCGATAGCATCGCTATCACGGTCAGCTAGTACTGCTTCTTCAAGTTCGTTTTCTTTACGTAGGATTACCTTGTGACCCATTTCTTCAGCAACAAGTTGTGCTGTTTCTTGGTCGATCACTTGGTTGATAGTCGCCATAGCGCCCATCTTCATCATTACTTTGATAACTTCAGTTGCTTTAACTGACATTTTGCTAGCCAGTTCAGAAACAACGATAGTTTCGCCGATAGCAACGTCAGATTTAGCAACAGTTGCTGACTTATCGAAGCCTTGCTGCATTGAAGTTGGTTTAGCAAGCTTACCTTTACCGCCACGACCACGCTGGTTACGACCACCACGGTTGTTTGCAGGTTGGTTAGCAGGAGCTGCTTTCTTCTTGCGACGACGAGGTGCTTTCTCATCTTTCTTATCTGCCGCATCTTCAGCTTCACGAGCGTAAGTAGAAGTAGTCACATGGTAATCCGCAGATTTCTCTTGCTCTTTCTTCTTCTTCTCTTCTTCAGACCAACGTTCTTGGTTCTCTTCTGCTAACTTACGAGCTTCTTCAACAAGCTTAGCTGCTTCAGCTTCTGCTTTACGAGTTGCTTCTAGCTCTTGACGAGCTTTAAGTTCATCCGCTTCTTTTTTCGCTTGTGCGTTAGCGTCTGCATTTTTTGAATTCATGTCTTTTTTAGCCTTTTCAGCTTGTGCGCGTTGAGCCTTCTCTTCAGCTTCACGTTTTGCATCCGCTTCACGTGTTACTTTTTCTTCAGCTTCGCGCTGTGCTTTCTCTGCAGCATCACGTTTCGCTTGCTCTTCAGCATCGCGTTGTGCTTTCTCTTCCGCTTCACGATTAGCTACTTCCTCAGCTTCACGTTTCGCTTCATCTTCAATAGTGCTGCGCTTCACGTAAGTACGCTTTTTACGTACCTCTACTTGAACATCCTTACTCTTACCGCCTCCAGCGGCAACACTTAGCGTGCTGCGGGTCTTGCGTTGAAGAGTTAAACGAGTCGGTTCTGTTTCGCCTGAAGTATCGCCGTGCTCCTTTTTAAGGTGCGTTAGCAATGTTTGCTTCTCTGAATCAGTCACTTGATCCGACCCTGCTTTCTTCATGCCTGCATCAGCAAGTTGTTCAATTAAGCGGTCAACTGGCGTACCAATCTCTTCACTCAGTGCTTTAACTGTTAATTGTGTCATACCGCTTTCTCTCCTTGCTGAATTATTCTTCGTCGCCGAACCAACAGATGTTACGCGCAGCCATAATTAGCTCGCCTGCACGCTCTGCAGTTAGGTCTTCGATGCCTTCTAGTTCATCAACGCCTTGGTCAGCTAGGTCTTCCAGTGTCGCAACGCCTTTTGCTGCTAGCTTGTAAGCCATTTCACGCTCAAGACCTTCAAGTGCAAGTAAGTCTTCAGCAGGCTCAACACCGTCGAAAGTTTCTTCTTTCGCTAGCGCTAGAGTAGTCAGTGCGTCTTTTGCGCGGTTACGTAGTTCTTCAACGATACCTTCGTCTAGACCGTCTACTTCAAGAAGCTCGTTCACAGGAACGTATGCTACTTCTTCAAGCGTAGAGAAGCCTTCTTCAACAAGCATTTGAGCAAAGTCTTCTTCAATGTCTAGGTGCTTCATGAAGTTTTCAATAGAAGCAACTGCTTCTTCTTGGTGCTTCTTCTCAAGATCAGCAACAGTCATTACGTTCAGTTCCCAACCAGTAAGTTGAGACGCTAGACGTACGTTTTGACCGCTACGGCCAATCGCTTGTGCTAGGTTATCCGCTTCAACAGCGATATCCATAGAGTGTGCGTCTTCATCAACGATGATTGAAGCAACATCAGCAGGAGCCATTGCGTTGATTACGAATTGAGCCGGGTTATCATCCCAAAGAACGATATCAATACGCTCACCACCAAGATCGTTAGAAACAGCTTGTACACGTGCGCCACGCATACCAACACACGCACCAACTGGGTCAATACGTTTGTCGTTTGTTTTCACAGCGATTTTAGCACGAGAACCAGCGTCACGTGCAGCACCTTTAAGTTCAATTAGCTCTTCACCAATCTCAGGCACTTCAACACGGAATAGTTCAGCTAGCATTTCTGGCTTCGAACGAGTAACGAAAAGCTGGAAACCACGAGCTTCTGGTTTAACTGCGTAAAGAAGACCACGAACACGGTCACCTGGACGGAAGTTTTCACGAGGAAGTTGGTCATCACGAAGGATTACCGCTTCAGCGTTGTTACCTAGGTCTAGAATAATAGTGTCACGGTTAACTTTCTTAACTGCGCCAGTTACTAGCTCGCCTTCGTTATCGATGAACTGCTCAACGATTTGAGCGCGTTCAGCTTCACGTACTTTCTGTACGATAACTTGCTTAGCCGTTTGAGTCGTAATACGGTCAAACGTTACTGATTCGATATCATCTTCAATGAAACCGCCAAGTTCGATCTCTGGGTCATCGTACTTTGCAGCTTCAATAGAGATTTCTTTTGTTGGGAATTCAACTTCCTCAACAGCTTCCCAACGACGGAAAGTTTCGAAATCACCCGTTTTACGGTCAATTTCAACACGAACTTCAATTTCTAGTTCGCTTTTCTTTTTTGTTGCCGTTGCAAGCGCGATTTCAAGCGCTTCAAAAATACGCTCACGAGGAACTGCTTTCTCATTTGAAACAGCTTCTACTACCGCCAAAATTTCTTTGTTCATTAATCTAGCCTCTTAAGCTCTTCTCTCTAGGAGAACTAAAATTTAGGGATCAGGTTAGCTTTCGCAATATTGCTCAGGACGAATTCTTCTTCTTGTCCTTCAACCAATACTTTCACTGTCTCGCCTTCGATAGATTGGATATCACCTTTCCATTTACGACGGTTGCCGACAGCCATTTTCAAAACGATGCTTACCTCGTGACCAATAAATTGTTGGTAATGCTCTGCTTTGAACAGTGGTCTCTCTAAACCTGGTGAAGACACTTCAAGGTTATAAGCCACTGAAATTGGATCTTCAACGTCCATTACGGCACTTACTTGGTGGCTAACTTCAGCGCAATCATCTACATTGATACCGTTTGGTGAATCGATGTAAATACGTAGCGTTGAGTGCTCACCAGCACGAATAAATTCTAATCCAACTAACTCATAACCTGATGCTGCTACTGGAGCGTCAAGCATTTCAGTAAGTTGTCTTTCTAAACCAGTCATTTAACCACTCCAGAAACAAAAAAAGGGCTCAAAGCCCAATTTAAATTCCAAGCAAACATTATCTAAATACATTTACAAATGCTTAGATAACAAAAAACCCCGTATAAGCCGGGGTTTTTGTTGCTGGACCCTTATATGTTAAGTGCCATCACATTCGATATCGCACCTAACTCACAGTGAGGTTCACACTGTGCAAACTTGCTACCAATACAAGCTATATAATAGCATTGAAATTGGTTGCGGGAGCCGGATTTGAACCGACGACCTTCGGGTTATGAGCCCGACGAGCTACCAAACTGCTCCATCCCGCGTCCGACTTGAGAGCATTATACGCCCAACAAGATGTTTTACAAGTTTGTAAACATGGTGCCGAGAGAGGGACTCGAACCCTCACACCCTAAGGCACTAGCACCTCATGCTAGCGTGTCTACCAATTTCACCATCTCGGCATCAAATCTTTACAGATTATTGTGGAATTTCGTCGCCTTGCGCCGGAACTTCACTCACTGCATCATCAGCTTGTTGAATCACCTGACCTTGGGTCGGGTCAATCCATTGTGACTCAGTTTTATGTGTAGACATATTACCAAGCACTAAGCTAAGGATAAAAAATGTAGTTGCAAAAATTGCAGTCATTCGGGTAAGGAAATTTCCTGAGCCACCAGCACCAAACACAGTGTTTGAAGCGCCAGCACCGAAAGAGGCTCCCATATCTGCGCCTTTACCTTGTTGAATCAACACTAGGCCAATTACACCAAGCGCTGCCAACAGGTAAATCACAAGTAGAACTGTAAACATTTTTCCACCTATGTTCCTAATTGTTGAGCCAGCGCCGTTCAAAAAACTATTTTTAAGAACAAGGCTAGCGACCTCCTAACTGAAGGCCGAGCAATACTAGCGAATGCGACGATGGCTGACAAGGAGAATTTGCTAAAAAATAAGCCTTTACCAAGTGAATGGTCAAAAAAAGGTCAAAAGCGACACAAAACTCATTTATGTCTCTTTTGACCGTTATATCTTTTGACCGTGATATAAGTCAACCACTTCTAATCACAAGCGCTATTCGCTGCGCCAGCTAAGTAAAAGGTTAAATTAGCAGTTTGCTTTTACTGCATCTGCAATCTTAAGCGCTGATGCTTGAACAAGCTCTGCATCTTCGCCTTCAACCATGACACGCAGTAGTGGCTCGGTACCAGACTTGCGTAATAGTACACGGCCTTTCTCGCCAAGCTCTGCTTCTACTTCAACAACCGCTGCTTTTACCGCTTCGGCTTCTAGTGGGTTTGAATCTCCGCTGAAACGAACGTTTTCTAGAACTTGAGGGTACAACGTCATGCCCTGAGACAACTCATTCAGTGTCATTTCGCTATCAACAACTGAAGCCAAAACTTGCAGAGCAGCAACGATAGCATCACCCGTCGTCACTTTATCTAGTAGGATAACGTGCCCCGAATTTTCAGCGCCGATCTTCCAGCCTTTAGCAAGAAGCTGTTCCATTACGTAACGGTCACCAACAGCAGCACGTACAAACGGAATACCTAACTGCTTAAGGCCGTTTTCCATACCCAGGTTGGTCATTAGTGTACCAACAACGCCGCCTTTCAACTCACCGCGACGCAGTGCATCACGAGCAATAATGTAAGCGATTTGGTCGCCATCAACTTTGTTGCCTAGCTCGTCAACCATGATGATACGGTCACCATCACCATCAAAGCCAAGACCTAATGCCGCTTTTTCTTCAAGCACTTTTGCTTGCAGAGCACGTACATCCGTCGCACCGACTTCGTGGTTGATGTTAGTACCGTTTGGCTCAACACCAATCGCAACGACCTCAGCACCCAGTTCTTTAAATACAGCAGGCGCAATGTGGTAAGTCGCACCATGTGCACAATCGATAACGATCTTCATGCCAGCTAATGTCATTTTATGTGGGAACGTACTTTTACAGAACTCGATGTAACGGCCAGCCGCATCGTTCAAACGTACTGCTTTACCTAGCTCTGAAGAATCAACACATTCGATGTCTTTATCCAACTCTGCTTCAATTGCCAACTCGATATCGTCCGGCAGTTTTGTTCCCTCAGAAGAGAAGAACTTGATACCGTTATCGTAGTATGGGTTGTGTGATGCAGAGATAACAATACCGGCTTCAGCGCGGAAGGTTTGAGTTAGGTAAGCCACAGCAGGTGTTGGCATTGGGCCAGTAAACGTAGCCTGAAGACCAGCAGCAGCAAGGCCAGCTTCTAGCGCTGACTCAAGCATGTAACCAGAGATACGAGTATCTTTACCAATGATGACTTTCTTTGTGCCTTGCTTCGCAAGAACACGACCCGCAGCCCAGCCAAGCTTCAGAACAAAATCAGGTGTAATCGGGTACTGGCCTACTTTGCCACGCACACCATCTGTGCCGAAATAACGTCTTTTATCAGACATAGTGATTTTCCTTAATTATATTTAGTGATTGTTGTTCATCACTTCGATTATTTTCATCGCTTCCAGTGTCTCCTCGACATCATGAACGCGAATAATTTGTGCGCCTTTCATCGCGGCAATCGTCGCGCAAGTGACGCTTGCGACCATGCAGTCGGCCGGAACCTTGTCTAGCAATTTAAAGATCATCGATTTTCTCGACATCCCCGCTAAAACAGGTAAGCCTAACGAATGAAACTTTTCAAGGTGCGCTAATAGGTGGTAATTATGCTCAATGGTTTTACCAAAACCAAAACCAGGATCCAGAATCAGCTGATCTTTTGATATACCAACAGCCTCACAAGCCTCCACCCTTTCTTTTAAGAACGCTTCAACATCCATTAGGACATCATCGTAATTAGGGTTAGCTTGCATGGTTCTTGGCTGACCTTTCATGTGCATCAGGCAAACGGGCACATTAGCATCGGCGGCCGCTTCTAAAGCTCCGGGCTCTTGCAGTGCGCGCACATCATTGATCAAATCAGCCCCCGCTTCAACGGCTTGGCGCATCACTTCAGCTTTACTGGTATCAATGGAGATCCACACATCAAACTTAGCGCGAATTGCTTTAATGGCAGGAATAACGCGAGCGAGCTCTTCTTCTAAAGGAACGTCAGGCGCTCCCGGGCGAGTTGATTCACCACCAATGTCAATAATGCTAACACCAGCTTGAATCATTCGCTCTGCTTGCAGTAAAGCATTATCTAATGAATTGAATTTTCCGCCATCAGAGAAAGAGTCAGGCGTAACATTGAGGATACCCATCACATGTGGGCGGTCTAAAACGAGCGTTTTATTATGTGCTTTTAATATCATGGAAGGTGGGTCTTAAAGGTAAAAACATCTAGGGCTAGAAACAGAAAAACCCTGAGCGTACTCAGGGTTTTAATTTAAAGCTTAGCAATTAAGAATCTTTGTTTTGAGCATCATCTGTTTCAGATTTAACTTCTTCAACTTTCGACTCTTCAGCTTTTGGTTCCGCTTTAGCTTCTTCTGCCTTAGCTTCAGGTTTTGCTTCTTCCTTTGTAGGTTCAGCTTTTACCTGATCACCCCAACCAGCTGGATCACGAATCTCTTGCTTACGCTCCATCAAGTCATCAATTTGACCTGCATCGATCGTTTCGAACTTCATTAGAGCGTCTTTCATCGAATGCATGATATCCATGTTATCTTCAAGAATCTTCTTAGCTCTATCGTAGTTACGGTCGATAAGGATACGAATCTCTTCATCGATAAGCTTAGTCGTGTCATCAGAAACGTGCTTAGCTTGGCTCATGCCGCGACCTAGGAAAACTTCACCTTCTTCTTCTGCGTAAAGAAGAGGACCCAATTTCTCAGAGAAGCCCCACTGCGTAACCATCTTACGAGCAATATCAGTTGCACGTTCGATATCGTTAGACGCACCAGTTGACACTTTGTCTTTACCGTAAATAAGTTCTTCAGCAAGACGACCACCGTACAAACTAGAGATCATTGATTCTAGATGTTGGCGAGACATGCTTACGCGGTCTTGCTCAGGTAGGTACATAGTTACACCAAGCGCACGACCACGTGGAATGATTGACACCTTGTACACTGGATCGTGTTCAGGTACCAAACGACCAACAATTGCGTGACCCGCTTCGTGGTAAGCCGTTGACTCTTTCACTTCTTCAGACATAACCATTGAACGGCGCTCTGCACCCATCATAATTTTGTCTTTCGCAAGTTCAAACTCAACCATAGATACATTGCGCTTGTTACCACGAGCAGCAAATAGCGCCGCTTCGTTCACAAGGTTCGCAAGATCTGCACCAGAGAAGCCTGGAGTACCACGAGCGATCAGCGACGGTTCAACATCACCTGATAGTGGCACTTTACGCATGTGTACTTTAAGAATCTGTTCACGACCACGTACATCCGGTAGACCAACCACAACTTGACGGTCAAAACGACCAGGACGAAGTAATGCAGGGTCTAGTACGTCTGGACGGTTAGTCGCAGCGATAACGATAATACCTTCGTTACCTTCGAAACCATCCATCTCAACCAACATTTGGTTCAGTGTTTGTTCACGTTCATCGTGACCACCACCAACACCAGCGCCACGTTGACGACCTACAGCATCAATTTCATCGATAAAGATGATACAAGGTGCCGCTTTCTTCGCTTGTTCGAACATGTCACGCACACGAGATGCACCAACACCAACAAACATTTCAACGAAGTCAGAACCAGAGATAGTAAAGAACGGTACTTTCGCTTCACCGGCAATCGCTTTTGCAAGCAATGTTTTACCCGTACCAGGAGGACCAACCAACAGGATACCTGTCGGGATCTTACCACCTAGCTTTTGGAAGCGGCTTGGGTCACGAAGGTAGTCCACAAGCTCTTTCACGTCTTCTTTTGCTTCGTCACAACCAGCAACATCAGCAAACATGGTTTTGATTTGTTCTTCGCTCATCATTCGAGCTTTACTCTTACCGAAAGACATCGCGCCTTTACCGCCGCCGCCGCCTTGCATTTGACGCATGAAGAAAATCCATACACCAATCAGTAAGATCATTGGGAACCATGAGATGAAGATAGTGCCAAGCAGGCTCTGCTCTTCAGGTGGTGTACCCTGAACTTTTACGTTTTGATTAATTAAGTCATCAAGTAGCTTTTGATCATAAACAGGCATGTAAGTTACATACTTAGAACCACCACCACGACGTGTGAAAGTGATTTCGCTGTTATTGAACTGTGCGTCTTGAATCTGGCCTTGGCCAACTTCCTGTACAAACGTGGTGTAATCTACTGCTCTGCCGTTACTTTCCCCAGGGCCGAAGCTCTGGAATACCGACATCAACACTACCGCGATAACAAGCCACAGAATTAAATTTTTTGCCATGTCACTCAAGGTGTAAGCCTCTCGATAACTAATTGTAATTAAAGGTAGGGTACTACAGTTTGTAACCTGTAGCCATGTTGTTAACTCTCACTCTTGGAAGAGAATCGTTAACCTTTGTAACCAGTGGCTACGATAAACACTTCACGAGATCGAGCTCGAGAAGAGTCGGGTTTTCTAACTTTTACTGTTTTAAACATCTCGCGGACGTCCTTAACGTATTGGTCAAACCCTTCGCCTTGGAATACTTTTACAACAAAACTACCATTGGTAGCTAGAACTTGTCGACACATATCCAAAGCTAATTCAACTAAATACATAGCTCTTGGCTGATCCACAGAATTGTTGCCTGCTATATTAGGTGCCATATCTGACATCACGACATCAACCATGTTTGGTTGTATACGTTCCAACAAGGCATCTAGCACAGCTTCTTCGCGGAAATCGCCTTGTAAAAAGCTAACACCAGCAATCGGATCCATTGGTAACAAGTCACACGCAATGATTTGTCCGTTGTCTCCAACAATCTTAGCAGCATATTGAGACCAACCGCCAGGTGCTGCACCCAAATCCACAATGGTCATCCCAGGAGACAGCAATTTATCTTTCGTTTGAATCTCTTCCATTTTGAAATAAGCACGTGAACGATAGCCTTTCTTTCTTGCTTCATTTGCGTACTTGTCGTCGAAGTGTTCCTTCAACCAACGGCCTGAACTGGCCGAGTGTTTCTGTTTGCTCATTGGATACCTAAATTGGAGGAAAGTACTAATTGCTGAATAAATTATAGTCTTCAGCTTTAGATGGCGTTAAAATAGGTTTTTTCAACCCTAATAGTAAAGAAAATTGGCCGCGTAATGAACCTAAGTACCAAACAAAAGCAGCATCTAAAGGGCCTAGCTCACAGTTTAAAACCTGTTGTGCTAATGGGCGCAAATGGACTTACTGAAGCTGTTCTAGCGGAAATCGAATTAGCTCTAGACCACCACGAACTGATCAAGATTAAAGTTGCATCAGAAGACCGTGAGACTAAGCAACTGATTATCGATGCAATTGTACGTGAAACTAAAGCTGAGAAAGTACAGACTATCGGTAAAGTTCTAGTACTGTTCCGTCAGTCAGAAGCACGTAAAATCGAGATTCCACGTAAATAAGCGAGTTTGATATAAGCTAACTTCACTAATAGGAAGCCACAGCGCTTATCTTTTAGTGTAGCGTGAGAAACGAAAAAGGTCGCATTTAGCGACCTTTTTACTTATCAGAAACAAAGAAAATTCAATTAGATATATTCTACTTTGTCGATTTCGAAGTCTTTGTCACCACCAGGGGTAGAGATCATGACTTCGTCGCCTTCCATTTTACCGATAAGACCGCGAGCAATTGGCGATTTCACAGAAATGCGACCCGTTTTGATGTCTGCTTCGTCTTCTGAAACGATTTGGTAGCGGAACTCATCATCGGTATCCACATCAATCAGTGTCACTGTCGTACCAAAGATAATCTTGCCCGTATTATCCATTTGCGTTACATCGATGATCTGAGCCAGTGATAGCTTATATTCAATATCACGGATCTGAGCTTCACAAATACCCTGCTCTTCACGAGCGGCGTGGTATTCAGCATTCTCTTTCAGGTCACCTAGTTCACGTGCTTCACCAATAGCTGCTGAGATAACAGGGCGTAGCTTAAGTAGGCGATCTAATTCGTCACGTAGCTGCTGAGCGCCACGTACTGTCATTGGAACCTTTTCCATTTTTTACCTCTATGCCAAAGCTTTCTTTGGCCAACATAAATACACCCAACGTATTTATTGGGTGATAGAAACAAAACGATTTGGCTTAGTGTAAACAAACTTTATGGCTAAATCACCTTTATTCCACTTTGCGTTATAAAAGCTTTATCTAGGTCTAAATTACAGACATCACAAAAATGAATAATAACCTCCCCATCAATAAGTTGAGAATTAAATACCTAAAAAAACAAAAAACAAACAAAATAAACACAGATCACACTTTTATAAAAATCACTTTAAAACAAACACTTAATCAACAAGAGATATAATAAAACAGTGTTCATTTTTTAGTTTTATATCATTTTACTAACTGACCATGGAACTTTAGAGGTAAAAAGTAACCCATGGATTGCACTGGCATTTTTCAGACTTCTGTTCTAATCATGATTATGAAGCCTGATTAATACAGGCAATACACAAAAGGGTTCAAATCCTTGATAAAACTTCTATGGACAGTAATTAGGAAATAATAACATGAATAAGACTATGATCGCGCTTGCTGTATCTGCTGCAGCTCTTGCTACTAACGCAGTGGCAGCGGACGGTAAACAAGCTGGTGGTATCGAAGGTACATCTGTATACAGCTCAAACGGCACTTCTCTAGAAATCGGTGGCCGTGCTGAAGCTCGTCTATCGATGAAAGATGGCAAAGCTGAAGACAAAACACGTGTACGTCTTAACTTCCTAGGTAAAGTTGAAATCCAAGACGGCCTATACGGTGTTGGTTTCTACGAAGGCGAATTCACAACTGCTGAAAACGGCGGTTCTACTGATAACAACGACGGTGACATTACTAACCGTTACACGTACGCTGGTATCGGCGGTGACTTCGGTGAAGTGACTTACGGTAAAAACGACGGTGCACTAGGTGTAATCACAGACTTTACCGATATCATGTCTTACCACGGTAACTCTGCGGCAATGAAAATTGCTGTAGCAGATCGTTCTGACAACATGGTTTCATACAAAGGTCAATTCCAAGACCTAGGCGTTAAAGCAAGCTACCGTTTTGCTGACCGTTCAGAAACTGGTGGCGAATTCGTTGACAACAACGCAGACGGCTACTCTCTATCTGGTATCTACGCTATCGGCGATTCTGGCTTTAAGCTAGGTGCTGGTTACGCTGACCAAGACGAGCAAAACGAGTACATGCTAGCGGCATCTTTCCGTACTGACGCTCTATACTTTGCTGGTACATTCACAGACGGTGAGCTAGCGAAGAAGAACGGTGACTACACTGGTTACGAATTTGCAACAGCATACACGCTAGAAAAAACTGCATTCACGCTAACGTACAACAACGCAGAAACTGACGGTGAAACTTCAGCTGACAACGTTGCAATCGATGCGACTTACTACTTCAAGCCTAACTTCCGTACGTACATCTCGTACAACTTCAACCTAATTTCTGAAGGTGACAAGCTAGGTTCTGTTGGTCTTGTTAACGGTCCTGCATCTAAAGCAGACGCTGAAGACGAGCTAGCTCTAGGTCTACGTTACGACTTCTAATTCTGATTATCTAATTGATTAATTAGTTAATTGAGAATCAAAACGCCCGCTATCTAGCGGGCGTTTTTTATATCTGTATACTAAAAACATCAGCCATCCAAGAAATCTTCTATGCGCCTTCTATCCACACTACTGGTATGTAGTTTTTCCATTAGCGCTTTCTCAGTTAACGCTTTCGCTTACCCCCCTCTAGATAAACTGCCTGATGGCAGTAGCACCAGTGTAATTTTGGAATCCCTGAAAGGCGATTCAAACAAACTGAATTCCAATAGTGATGGCTTCTATCCACCCGCCAGTACTTTGAAGCTGGTGACAGCTTTGGCGGCTAAGTTGGAGTTAGGGGATGACTTTCACTACACGACCAGCATTGTTCGTTCTGGTAATGACTCTATCATTTCATTTAGTGGCGACCCAACGCTGCAACGAGAACAGCTTAAAAGCCTTTTGGCTCAATACGCTAAGTCTCAATCAAGAACCATCAAAGGCAACTTATACCTCGATAACTCGACTTTTACGGGCTATCAGCGAGCGGTGGGGTGGCCTTGGGACATTCTAGGCGTTTGTTACAGCGCGCCTTCTAGTACAATGACCTTAGACAGCAACTGCGCACAAGCCTCTATTTATACAAAAGATAATGGTGCGACACGCGTTTATATTCCCGCTCACTATCCGATAGACGTGACGACCACCGCTGCCACGGTAACTCGCTCTGGGCAGAAGGCAACACAATGCGACTTGGAGCTCATCACGACACCAGATAACGCTTACAAGCTCTCTGGTTGCTTGGTTGAGCGTAAAAAGCCACTGCCACTCAAGTTCGCGATTCAAAATCCAGAACTTTACACCTATCAAGTCGTTACATCGCTTCTCAAAGAACTGAAAATAGAAGTAAAAGGTGATGTGATTATTGGTAAAAAAGCGCAAGCAGACAAAACCACGTTAGTCGCTAGTCACAACTCAGAAAAGCTTCCTGAACTGCTCGATATCATGCTTAAGAAGTCAGATAACCTTATCGCAGATAATCTAACTAAAACGCTAGGAGCAACATTTTATGTTCAACCGGGCAGCTTCAATAACGGCACTGAAGCAATAAAACAGATACTGCTGACCAAGGCTAATATTGACCTCAGTAAAGCGCAGCTCGTCGATGGTTCAGGGTTATCCAGAAATAACCGAATGAGGTCACAGACCATGGCTCAAGTGCTTCGTTATATCTGGGAAAACGATCAACAGCTCAGCCTGATTGAGGCTATGCCTACATCTGGCACTGATGGAACGCTCAAATACCGTCAGAGCATGAGAAAAGCACCGATTCAAGGCAACATTATCGCCAAGAGTGGTTCTCTATACGGCAGTTACAACATGGCGGGATACGGATTAGATAAAGCGGGAAAACCAAACTCTCTGTTTGTACAATTTGTCCGTGATTACTTCCCTGAAGAACAAGATCCAGACAAACCAGTGGAAGCACCTATCACCCAGTTTGAGCGTGCTTTCTACAAAGATGTGGTCGAGTTCAGTCAAACACAAAGCAAATCTAAGTAATGCTTAGCTCTGTGTAAACTTCTACTCAAACAATAAAAATGGCGCTGAAGACCTTCAATCTGCAGCGCCATTTTTGTTTCTCAGATGTATTTAGCTATTTTTATAGGTGCCTATTTTTATAGGAGCTAAGCGATACCGAGGAATGAGTTAACCACAGTGAAGTAGATCCACATTCCTGAGATATCAACTATGGAAGCAAGCACTGGGCTCACTAACACCGCTGGATCAAGCTTAAATAGCCTAGCAACTATCGGCAATCCGCCACCCAGCACGGTTGATATGGTCACCTGAATAAACAGCGCTACCGCAATAGCTAACGCAATCATGTTGATATCATAACCACCTGTCGCTTGGTTTTCACTAAAGAGCAAAATACGTCCAATCATCACTACAGCAATCGCTAAAGCTAAACAAATAGCAACTCTAAACTCTTTCCATAGAACGTTAGCCCATTGGCGTTTTTTCAACTCACCTGTGGCTAAGGCTCGGATCACCAAAGTCGCTGCTTGTGTTCCGGTGTTACCACCAGCAGCAGCAATTACCGGCATGTAGATTGCCAAAAGTACCAACTGACTGAGAATGTCTTCATACTGAGCAATGATAAGCCCTGAGACGATTCCCAATAGTGCTAACGAAATAATCCAACCGATACGCTGCCTAACGTGGCTCATGACGCCAGTCGAAAGGTAACCCTGTTGAGGTTCTACCTCAGAGTAGATCAGCCCTAGTTGGTGAGCTAGATGTCGAGAGCGCTTCTCAAAGCCCTGCTCTTCTAGCTCACTAAGTAAAGTCTGAATCGTACTCAAAGAGCATTGCCCCAGCACTAGCACCGCATCTTCGAGCGGCATTCGATTCAAAAGATTAATTTGTTGTTCACGTCCGTACTGTTGAAATGCATTCGATACAGCTTGGATGTCTTGCTCTGAGTACAGAGCTTCAATAGATAAAAAAGTGTTGTTCATTACCGTCATGGCGAATCTCCCGATTGGCAAAGGTAACGACCATCAAAAAAAATAGCCTATAGCTAATACACCAAGAGCGTACAGCTAAGCGCACCAAGAGCTGAAAGCTACTGATGTGTCTACTTGTTAGAATCTAGTGTGTGGAAAAGAATGCGGGGGAAAACAAAGATACCCTACCTGAACGGCAGGACAATAGATCAATACCGAGACAGGTTATTCTTCTCCATTCAAACTAGGAGGATGGTCGGTATTGTTCATAAAAATCTCCAAAATTACTGTCAGTTCGACAGCGCGCATAGTGTAGCAATAGCCGTTCAAAAACTTCGTCAAATTCCTGTCAATAAATAGGGGTCAATAAAAAAGGCATCCGTGGATGCCTTTGGTTCAATTATTGATGTGCATTATTACTTAATAGTAATACGAGCAAACTTACGCTTACCTACTTGGTAAACGGCAGTACCTGCTTCAGGCACGAATTTGCTGTCTTCAATCTTCTCGCCTTCAAGCTTAGCCGCACCTTGCTTGATCATACGCATCGCATCAGAAGTCGAGTTTACAAGACCCGCTTCTTTTAGAACGTTCGCAATTGGCAGGCCTGCTTCGAATTCAAACTCCGGCATTTCATCAGGAACTTGGTTCTTAGCAAAACGGTTAACGAACTCTTGCTCAGCGGCTTCAGCATCTGCTTCACTGTGGAAACGAGCGATGATCTCTTTAGCAAGAAGCACTTTAACGTCACGCGGGTTCTTACCTGCATCAACGCCAGCTTTCAGTTCCGCAACTTCTTCAAGAGGACGGAAAGACAGCAGCTCGTAGTAGCTCCACATTAGATCGTCAGAGATAGACATGATCTTACCAAACATCTCGCTTGGTGCTTCGCTAATACCGATGTAGTTATGCGCAGACTTAGACATCTTCTTAACACCGTCTAGACCAACAAGTAGTGGCATCATTAGTACCGCTTGTGGTTTTTGACCTGCTGCTTTTTGCAGTTCACGACCCATTAGAAGGTTAAACTTCTGGTCAGTACCGCCAAGCTCAACGTCGCTCTCTAGTGCAACAGAGTCGTGACCTTGTAGAAGTGGGTACATGAATTCGTGGATTGCGATCGGTTGACCACCAGCGTAACGCTTTTTGAAGTCATCACGCTCAAGCATACGAGCAACAGTTTGGTTAGAAGCAAGACGAATCATGCCTTCAGCGCCAAGCTCAGATAGCCATTCAGAGTTGAAACGAATTTGCGTCTTCGCAGGATCTAGAATCTTGAATACTTGCTCTTTGTAAGTTTCAGCATTCTTCAATACGTCTTCGCGGCTTAGCGGTGGACGTGTTGAGTTTTTACCTGATGGGTCACCAACCATTGCAGTGAAATCACCGATAAGGAATGTCACTTCATGACCAAGCTCTTGGAAAGCACGAAGCTTGTTAAAGATAACCGTATGGCCTAGGTGGATATCTGGAGCTGTTGGATCGGCACCCAGCTTAATGCGTAAAGGACGACCTTCTTTTAGTTTTGCAATCAGTTCGTCTTCTGGAATCAGTTCTTCTACGCCACGTTTGATCTCGGCTAGTGCAGCTTCAATACTCGCCATTCTTGTTCACTCCCACAGATTTGGCAAAAATACATTAATTAGACATCTTACTTGAATAGCGATGTATTTTGAAACCAGTTACACTATTCCGTCGTCGATTTTCATAATATTTACAGAACGAACCGGAACATGTTGTCTATTTTTGCACGCCTTCCTATTTTGCACCGGGCTTTTATCGCATTTTTTAGTGCCATAATTTTCGTCGCGATTTTCTTACTCCCCGACGTCAACAGTTTGCGTGACGATTCGGGCGCTTTAGTTGTGGGAAAACATTACCCACTGACTATCAATGCCTCTGCACTTATTAGCTCAAGTGACGCTCCACCGACGGCAGTGCTCAATTGGGAGAAATACACCGTTCGCTCTGGCGAAAGCACCTCTGTTTTATTTGAACGTATTGGCCTCTCATACCGTCTGCTGATCACGCTACTCAATACCAATAATGATATTAAGAAGCAGCTGTCTAACCTAAGACCTGGTGATGTCTTGCAGTTCGGCTTTGATGAAAACAACGACCTTATTCAGTTAAAACGACAACTTAGTGCGTTTGAAAGCTTCAAGATCACTAAATCTGGCGATTCTTTCTCATCAAGTTTCGACAAAAAAGAAGTGGTATACCAATACAATTATGCCGAAGCCAACATCACCTCTAACTTCTGGAACGCTGGCGTCAGCGCAGGTTTAACCGCAAACCAAATTATGGAACTGGCCGGCATCTTCGGTTGGGATATCGACTTTGCGTTAGATATTCGTAAGAACGACAGCTTCAAAATCTTATACCAAGAGAAAGTGGTTGAAGGTGAAGTAGTTGGTCGCGGTAAGATCATGGCAGCCGTGTTCAAAAACCAAGGCGATTCATTTACCGCGGTATTGGATGATAAAAGCGGCAACTACTTCGATGAAAATGGTCGTGCGATGAAGAAGGCGTTCTTGCGCTCACCAATTGATTTTCGTCGCGTAACATCGAACTTTAACCCTACCAGGAGACACCCAGTAACCGGTAAGATTCGAGCTCACCGCGGTACTGACTACGCAGCCCCTGTTGGCACGCCTATCTGGGCAGCCGGTGACGGTATTGTTCAGAAGTCAGGTTACAACCAATTCAATGGTAACTACGTGTTCATCCGCCACAGCAACACCTACATCACCAAGTACCTGCACATGAAGCGACGTATGGTGAAAACCGGTCAGCGCGTAAAACAAGGCCAAACCATTGGTACTTTGGGCGGTACAGGCCGTGTGACTGGCCCGCACTTACATTATGAATTCTTGGTTAATGGCGTACATAAAAATGCGCGTACCGTGAAATTGCCTCAATCCAAGTCGTTAACTGGTAAAGCAAAAGCAACCTTTATTGC
Source organism: Vibrio sp. 1F255 (assembly GCF_041439145.1). Lineage (NCBI taxonomy): Bacteria > Pseudomonadati > Pseudomonadota > Gammaproteobacteria > Vibrionales > Vibrionaceae > Vibrio > Vibrio sp. 1F255. The sequence goes on from NZ_JBGONQ010000001.1 coordinate 268,010, forward strand.
CAACTCAGAGATTCGATTAAGAAACCTTGAGCGATACGGTCAGTTACTAGCGACTAACTAGGCGTTTGTAGCTTCACTGCAAAATAGAAAAATGCAAAGAGCGCCCATCAAGGCGCTCTTTTTTATGCTCACATACCACAACTAGCTACTGTTTTTCAGGTTTGTTGTTCCGTCCAAGCATTAACAAACAAGGGGTTAATACTAAAGTCAGCACCGTGGCAAACGCCAAACCACCAGCAATAGCGGTCGCAAGCTGTGACCACCATTGTGTACTTGGCGCGCCAAACTCTATCTTTTGATTAATCAGGTCGATGTTCATCTCTAACACCATCGGCATTAAACCTAAGATAGTCGTAACCGTCGTGAGCATTACTGGCCTTAAACGCTGAACACCGGTTCTTAGAATCGCATCTCGCTTGTCCAAGCCTCTTTTGATGAGCTGATTATAAGTATCAATCAACACGATGTTGTTGTTCACGACTATGCCGGCGAGCGCTATTACCCCAATTCCCGACATCACAATGCCAAACGGACGTTGGAAGATCAGTAAGCCAACGAACACGCCAACGGTCGAAAACAATACAGCACTCAGAATCAAAAACGCTTGATAGAAGCTATTGAACTGAGTAATCAGAATCAAAGCCATTACCGCCAAAGCAACCAAGAAAGCACTTTGTAAAAAGGCTGACGAGTTTTCTTGTTCTTCGTTTTGACCACGGATGCGAAATTCCACGCTACTCGGCAGCCCTAGCTCACTCAATGCTTGTTCGATCTTTGGTAGTTCGAGAGCAAGGTTATACCCTTCTTCCATATCCGCCATGATGTTCACCACACGCTTGCCATCAAGGCGTTTAATGGTGTCTTGCTTATGGTCGGGAACGATCTGAGCGAAATTAGTAATAGGTACTAAACCTGCTGGCGTTTTCACCCTAAGCTGGTCGAAGCGCCCGATATCACGCTTATCATTAGGGTAGCGCACCAAGATATCGACCTCTTCTGAAGAGTCATCGGGCAGATAATCACCAATCTTGAGACCATTAGTCACGAATTGAACGGTATTACCCACTAAGGTCGCATCAGCTGCAAAGCGCGCAGCATCGTCGCGGCGAATATCCACCTTCCAATCGATGCCATCTTTACTCGCAGTATCGCTGATATTGGTCAGTGCTTTATTTCCATCAGCCCAACCTCTCACAATTTTTGCAGCCTGATTGAGCTGCTCTGGAGTTCTTGCCGACAGCTCAATCACTAAGTCATTTTCAACCGGAGGCCCAGCATCAGGGAACTTATATTCAATCTCAACACCAGCGTATTGATCGGTTTGTACCTTCAACTCATCAATAATCGCCTTAACGCTGCGTCGATATTGCCAGTCAACAGGCGTAATTGAGATCAAACCAATCTGGTCGTCACCACCAGTACGCGTGTAAACGGTATCGAACTCATCATGATTGAGCATCATCAGTTCAATATCACGCATGATGTCATCCTTTTCTTGGATAGACAGATCCCCATGCGAGCGAACTTTGACATTAAAGAATGGCGGATCAACTTCTGGGAAGAACTCTGCACCTAGACCCGCTTTTGAATAAGTAAAACCAACTGCAACCGCGAGCAGTGCCGCACTGAACAAAATCTTAAAGGGGTGTTTAATCGCTAAAGAAAGCGTGTGGTAGTAAGCCTTGGTTAAACCAGTAGCCTGTGAAAAGTCACCATTATGCAGTGCGACCATTCGAGCTTGGCTTTTAGACGATACGTATTGAGGTTTGCCAATCAAACCGCCCAGCACGGGCACAAACAACAACGCCATGATCAATGATGCAGTTAAAGTCGCGATCAGAGTTAGTGGTAAGAACTTCATAAATTCGCCCGTCACATCAGGCCAAAACAGTAACGGAGCAAATGCGGCTAAGGTTGTGGCAGTCGATGCGGTTATCGGCCACGCCATCCGTTTCGCTGCATCTCGGTAAGCGGCTTTGCGCCCTTCACCCTCTTGCATTCGCCTGTCTGCAAATTCGGTCACCACAATCGCACCGTCTACTAGCATCCCCACCGCCATAATCAGAGAGAACAGCACTACGATGTTGACGGTTAAGCCAAACACCGAAAGAACCAATAACCCGGTTAGGAATGAGCCTGGAATGGAAATACCCACTAACAAAGCGGTACGCACACCAAGAATCGCGATGATAACGATCACCACCAGAATAATGGCGGATAAGATATTGTTTTGCAGATCATTAAGCATGATCTTCACATCTTTAGATTCATCCCAGGTGTATTTGACCAACAGGTTATTTGGCCATTCCGCTTGCTGCTGAGCACCAGCCATTACCGCTTTGACTAGCTCAACGGTTTCGATGATGTTCTCACCTGCACGCTTCTTGATATCCAACACCACCGCAGATTTGCCATCTAAACGAGCAAAACTTTCAGGATCTCGAAACGCTCGACGAACCGTAGCGACATCGCCAAAAGTGACCACCTGCTTGCCATCCACTTTAATAGGCAACTCAAGCACGTCTTTTAAGGAGTTAAATACCGAAGGGACTTTGACAGAAAAACGTCCGTAGCCAGTATCAACAAAACCTGCGGCCACCACTCGATTGTTCAGAGCGATCAGATTATAGATATCCGCTTGATCTAAGCTGTAGCTCTCCATCAATAACGGATCGACAATGATCTCGACGATGTCAGCGCGATCGCCCGCAATATCGACTTCAAGGATTTGGCGATAGCTTTCTAATTTGTCTCCAAGCTCTCGGGCAATTTGCACTATGGTGCGCTCAGGAACGGTACCGAATAGCACAACAGACAAAACAGGTTGCTCAGAAGCCAGCGTCACCTCATTTACGGTCGGTTCGTCACTGTCTTCTGGTAGTTTTGGTTTAGCCAGATCAACCGCGTCACGCACATCGGCCATTGCTTTGGTGAGATCGACGCCAACATTAAACTCCAACACAACAGAGGCATGCCCTTCTGCTGCGGTTGCTGTCATCTCTTTTACGCCTTCAATCGACCTCAGCTCTTGCTCAATAGGTCGAACCAATAAACGTTCTGCATCCGTTGGCGAGATCCCTTGGTGCCCGACCGAAACATAGATAATTGGGATGGTAATGTCTGGGCTCGATTCCTTAGGTATCGTGATATAGGTGACGACACCGGCTACAAGGATTAACGCTAAAAGGGAGAGCATTGTTCGAGCACGAGACAAGGCTGCATCAATAATTGAATACATCGGTTATCTCCTACTCTGCGGTTACGTTAGAGAGTTCAGCGACTTGCTCAACAGCAATCACCGAATCACCATCACGCACAAACCCTTGGCCTACTGTGATGATATCGACGCGTTGACCTAGCCCCGTGAGCCACACTCCATCTTGTTCGGCCTTTACTAGCTGAATGCCTACAAACTTCACCGTTGGTGAGTCATCGACTGAAACCAAGGTTTTGACCCCTAGGTTACCCGCCTCATCCAATGCTAGCATCGCCGGTGTTATCTTTATTGCATCTCTTGTTTCTAGGTTGAGTTTAACTTCGGCACTGACACCTGCTGGTAATAGGCCTTTAGAGTTATCGATTTCTATCTCGATTGGGAAGGTATTAGTAGCAACAGAAGAGATACGAGAAACATAGCGTAAACGGCCTTCCGCTTCTTCTCGCCCTAACAAACGAACCAAAGCAGATTGATTGACTAGCAAATGTTGGATATGACGCTCACTGACATCCGCCTCAATAACCAAAGGATCGAGGTCAATCACGCCAGCAACAGGATCGCCAACACTAACGAAATCACCGAGCTCCACCATCAAATCTTGAACCACACCCGAAAAAGGCGAAGTAATCACAGTATTCTTTAAAGCCAATTCCGCATTGCGCATCATGGCTTTTGCTTCTGTTAATGAAGCCTCAGCTGTGGTGTAGGCGATTTCACCTTGCAGTCCTCTTTTCTTCAGTGACTGCGCCGCTTTGAACTCTTTCTGCTTCAAGCGATATAACGCAGATGCTCGCTCTAGTTGAATCTCTAAATCACCCTTATCTATCTGGGCAATGGCTTGTCCTGCTTTAACCATCCCCCCCTTAACAACATTCAATCTGACAATCTTACCCGCGACTTCTGCACCTAGACGAGCATGCCTATCGGGCGCCGTTCTTCCATAGAGATCAATCGTTTTAAAGGTCGGTGATGAGGTGAAGGTTTGAAAGGAAACCTTAGCCAGCGGAATTTCTGTTGCCTTTTTTTCAGGTGACTCTTCTGCTTGCCCTACGCCTAAACCAAGCCAGATCGACAACAACACGACTAGAGTCAGAGAAACCAGCCACGGCTGCTTCAATTTCTGAAAAAGTGGTGAGTTAGAAAATAGAGTGGGCATAACAAATCCTTTTGTCCGATGTCATTCAGGCGCGCTAGTTGGCTTAATAGCGTGATGTGCAACTTCCTTATGCACAAAGGTAACCTTAACAGACCAATCCTCAACGAAGTTGGACGCTATCGACAGTTTAAAAAATATGCCGTGTACTAAAAATGAGAGGAATGCTTTGAAAAGTAATAAGTTACTAAGTAAAAACAAAAACGCCGAACATAAGTTCGGCGTTTGAAATGTATCTAATACAGCTTTGAGCTCAAGCTATTTTCAACTCATGCTATACGCTGAATGATGCGCCACAACCACATGTTGTTGTAGCGTTCGGGTTGTTCACAAAGAAGCGTGCGCCTTCTAGGCCTTCAGTGTAATCAACCATGCCGCCCATTAGGTATTGTAGGCTCATTGGATCAACAACCAGCGTTACACCGCTGTTTACAATTGTAGTGTCGCCATCATTTACTTTTTCATCAAATGTGAAGCCGTATTGGAAACCGCTACAACCACCACCTGTAATGTATACACGCAGTTTTAGTTCTGGGTTTTCTTCTTCAGCAATTAGCGTTTGTACGCGGGTAGCTGCTGCATCAGAAAAAGACAATGGGATATTTACTTCGCTCACGACAACCTCTCTTACCTGTGTCAAAAACAACATGATACAAATCTAATTCGAGACCATAGTTGTTGAGTATTTTCTTATATTCCGGTGATTATCTAATACCTGACTGAAACGTTCAAGTATTCACCACAGGATCGGTCCTTTTACTGCTGTAAACTCACCAATATCTAACAATTAAAACGTGTAACCACACAAAACAACCAGATTCGGGTGATTATCTGGGCGAAAGCATTCCTAGTTGGATTAGGGATAGGTACAATGCGTGCCAATTGGTCCGACAGTCAAAAGAGGATATATCAATGACCAAATCAGCAGAGCTGTACGAAAAAGCACAGCAAACCATTCCTGGTGGCGTAAACTCTCCAGTTCGTGCATTCAATGGCGTAGGTGGTTCTCCAATCTTCGTTGAACGCGCTGATGGCCCACTTATTTTTGATGCTGATGGTAAAGCGTATATCGATTACGTTGGCTCTTGGGGTCCAATGATCCTTGGTCACAACCACGCGGTTATTCGTGACGCAGTTATTGCAGCAGCTCAACGCGGCCTTAGCTTCGGTGCTCCAACCGAAACTGAAATCAAAATGGCTGAACTGGTATCTGAGATGGTTCCATCAATGGAACAGCTACGTATGGTGAGCTCAGGTACAGAAGCAACAATGAGCGCGATTCGTCTAGCTCGTGGCTTCACTGGTCGTGACAAAATTCTTAAGTTTGAAGGCTGCTACCACGGCCACGCAGACAGCCTACTTGTAAAAGCTGGTTCTGGCGCACTGACTTTAGGTCAACCAAGCTCTCCAGGCGTACCGGCTGATTTTGCGAAACTAACGCTAACAGCAACCTTCAACAATCTAGATTCAGTACGTGAAATCTTCGCAGCAAACAAAGGCGAGATCGCTTGTATCATCGTTGAGCCAGTAGCGGGTAACATGAACTGTATCCCTCCTGTAGAAGGCTTCCACGAAGGTCTACGTGAAATCTGTGATCAAGAAGGTGCATTGCTAATCTTTGATGAAGTAATGACAGGTTTCCGCGTTGCTGAAGGTTGTGCTCAGGCTTACTACAACATCAAGCCAGACCTAACGTGTCTTGGTAAAGTGATTGGCGGCGGCATGCCTGTCGGTGCTTTCGGTGGTCGTAAAGACGTGATGCAATACATCGCACCAACTGGCCCTGTTTACCAAGCGGGTACGCTTTCAGGTAACCCTGTTGCAATGGCTGCTGGCTACGCATGTTTGAACCTTCTACGAGAAGAAGGCAACGAAAAGCGTCTAGCTTCAAAAACTAAGCAGTTGGCAAAAGGCTTCAAGCAACTTGCTGACAAGCACGGCATCCCGATGCTAGTTCATCAAGTTGGCGGTATGTTTGGTTTCTTCTTCACAGATCAAGAAACTGTGACGTGCTACGAAGATGTAACTAAGTGTGATGTAGAACGCTTCAAGCGCTTCTTCCACCTAATGTTAGATCACGGTGTTTACCTTGCACCTTCAGCATTCGAAGCAAGCTTTACTTCTCTTGCTCATGGTTCAAAAGAACTTGATGCAACACTAGAAGCTGCTGACCGCTCTCTTGCGATCATTGCTGCTGAAAGCAAATAATCGAAAGCACTTTATAAGTCGCTAACCGATTGAATTTAGGGCTGCATTAAATGCAGCCCTTTTTTATATATCGCGCTCACCAGCCACAAATATGACAGCTTATTTAGCCGTCGACTAAGGCTAAAGCTGAACCAAAAGCATTAACGTTCCCAGAAAAGGAAAACCAACAACATCAAGGTACCAAGGAACATTCTGAACCAAGGGATCTCTTTTTTTGTTTGCTGTTCTTCGTCTTGGCATTTCTTATCTTTATTACAGCATCCCATTATCAAAACTCCTCATTGCTAACTCTCTGTTTTGCAGCCATTATAAACTCAGAACGCAAATATAGAGACCATTACCGTGTCAGAAAAACTCAAAATCAATTCCAGCCACTGGGTGATCATCATTGCCCTACTCGCGGCGGCTTATGCTTGTTACTTGCTTATCGAGCCATACGTTAACTCTATCGTGATGGCCTTTATCATTTCACTATTGATGTTCCCAATCCATGAGTGGCTTGAAAAAAAGCTCCCGAATAAAGAAAACATCGTCTCTCTGCTGTCTTGTATCATACTGACCTTCATTATTGTTATCCCTTTATTGGCAGTATTCGCAGCAATTGTTCAGCAAGGTTCTCTGTTCTCTCAGAATACTTACCAATGGGTGACCCACGGTGGCATTCAGACTCTGTTTGCTCATCCGTTAGTGGTCAAAGCGCTGTCATTTGTGAATAACTACCTGCCTTTCGACAACATTGAGCCCCAAGCCATCTCACAAAAAGTCGGTGAGTTTGCGACCAGCTTTGGTTCTAAGCTAGTTGGTATCAGTGCCAAAATCTTAGGTGACGCAACCAATTTCTTGATGGATTTCTTCTTGATGCTGTTCGTTTTGTTCTTCTTATTAAGAGATCATGACAAAATCATCAGTGTGGTTCGTCATATTCTGCCGCTGTCTCGTAGCCAAGAAGACAAACTTCTAACAGAGATAGAACAAGTATCTAAATCAGCAGTAATGGGCTCATTCTTAACCGCAATCGCGCAAGGTTTTGCCGGCGGTTTAGGTATGTGGATTGCCGGTTTCCCAGGTCTATTCTGGGGTACTATGATGGGCTTTGCCTCTTTCATCCCAGTTGTGGGTACCGCATTAATCTGGATTCCAGCAGCAACCTACTTGTTCCTAACTGGTGATACCACGTGGGCGATTTTCCTAACGGTTTACTGTGTAGCGATTGTTGGTTCAATTGATAACCTTCTGCGTCCGCTGCTAATGCAAGGCAGTGCAGGCATGAATACCCTGATGATCTTCTTCTCACTATTGGGTGGTATTCAACTGTTTGGCCTAATTGGTCTTATCTACGGACCATTGATTTTTGCGATTACCATTGTCCTATTCAACATCTACGATGAAGAGTTTAAGGACTTTTTAAACCAGCAAGACAAGAGTTAACGAACTTGACGTCAACTTGATTGGCGAACCCGTATTAAACACTTCAAGCTTTGGGCGGATTATGCGAAAATCCGCCCTCATTTTTTGCTAACGATTCAACAGAGTGTCCTATGTCAGCTTATATTGCACCAAGCCAGATTGCTCAACGCCAACTCGCCTACTTTGAAGGCAAACATGTTTTAGTTGCCGGTGAGGCAGAAGACTTGTTCCCTGTTGAGTTAGCGAAGCATTGTGAATCTGTCTCTGTGTTTACTTCTAATTACAGCTACTACCGTCAATTAGAAGGCTACAACACCATCCAACGTTTTTATGGTGCGGAGTTTACCGAAGAGACCAAAGCCGACTTAGTGATGTTGTACTGGCCAAAAGCCAAAGCGGAAGCGGAATTTTTGTTGGCGATGCTATTTGCCAAGCTAGGCAAAGATACCGAGATCGTCGTGGTTGGTGAAAACCGTTCAGGCGTGAAAAGCATCGAGAAGATGTTTGCTCCTTACGGCAAAGTTGTTAAATACGATTCAGCGCGTCGTTGCTCTTTCTACTGGGGTCAATGCTTCGAGCAACCACAAGCGTTCAACCTGCAAGACTGGTTTAAGACCTACACGGTTAACATTGGTGAGCAATCACTTACGGTAAAAAGCCTTCCTGGCGTCTTCAGTCACGGTCAATTCGATGTCGGTAGCCAACTTCTGTTGGATACTCTGCCAAAACTAAAAGGCAAGGTACTGGATTTTGGCTGTGGTGCAGGCGTATTGGGCGCGGTGATGGCATCTCGTAACCCAGATATCGAGCTAGAAATGTGCGACATCAGTGCATTTGCCGTGGCATCAAGCCAAGCAACGCTAGAAGCGAATGGTTTAACGGGTAAAGTCTTCGCATCCGATGTCTATTCTGATACTGCAGAAGACTATCAGTTCATCATCAGTAACCCACCATTCCATTCAGGTTTAGACACTAGCTACAGCGCGACTGAGACCTTACTTTCTCAGGCTCCTAAGCATTTGAAGCGTTCTGGTGAGATGATTATTGTTGCGAATAGTTTCTTAAAATACATTCCAATTATTGAACAAGCGTTTGGAAAATGCGCGACTCTAAATAAGACCACTAAATTCGCGATCTATCACGCAAACAAATAACCTCTCTAGCACAGCGCAGGGTCATTATCTGCGCTGTCTGTTCATATTTTTGTCAAAACTCTATAAAAATGAGCTTTTGCACACGCTTTAAATACCACTTACTTGTCAAAGTAAAAAAACTCGTTAATTTCGTTAAATTGGAACCCGTTAATTCTATTCTCTGTACTTGTTTTCGCCCCTTTTAGCAGTACATCAAAGGAAAGTAGTACCCAATTTATGTTTAGATTCTATCGTAAGCAGAAGTTTAAGCGCCTTCAAAATACCCTAATGCTGGCATTTCTTGTCCTCAGTATTACCCCTGTGACACTTATCGCGATATTTTTCCTCCAATCGCACAGTCAGGATCTCCAGGAACAAAGCACCTCACACCTTGTTTCGGTTCGTGATACTAAGCAGCAGCAAATTGTCGATTACCTACAAGCTCAAGAATCCCAAGTGATGGGCTTTGTTCGCTCAGAATTGGCCAATGCCAGTGGCGGGCGATTTTATGGTTTGATCAATGCATTTCAACGATTGGGGTTAGATATTGACGAGGCACGCAGTAATGCACAGCAGCGCTATATTCAAGGATCTGGCGATCAAATCAAAACGTCGATCCTCCCTGAATCCAGCAGCTTTATTGGCAGCGAGCGTTATCGCCTGCTCCACAAGCGCTACCATAATGCTTACCTAGAACTGCTTAAACGCTCTGATTTTGACGATATTCTCTTAGTTGATATCAACGGTAACGTCGCTTATTCCGTCTTTAAAAATGACGATTACGGCACCAATCTGCTGACAGGAAAATACAAGGACTCCAACCTAGGTATTACCTTTCAACGACTAGCCAAAGACGTAACCGACCGACGCAAATCTAACGAAGATTACACGCCGGTTATCGTTTCTGACTTTAAAGACGAGAATGGCAAACAGACCGCATGGCTAGGCGCACCTATCGTTCAACAAGGCTACCTACACAGTTACGCGATGTTTAGGCTACCAATCAACGGCATTACTAAGTTGATTGCGGATCTCAACAAGAGTTCGAATATTCAAACGCTGCTTGTAGGTGATGATCACCTGCCGCGTAGCCTTGCTCATTCACAAGAATCTATCAACTTGAGCCTAGATGTTGTCGATAAAGCATTGGCTGGCGAAACAGCGGTTGGCACCTTCGACAACACCCTAGATCAAGCGATCATCGCGGCATATACGCCAATTGAGCTGAAATACGCAACATGGGCTCTTGTCGTAGAGCTGCCAGAGAAAGAGGCGTTTGCCCGTATTCATCAGTTAGAAAAGATCTTCGTGATCGTGATGCTAACGGCGATCATTCTGGTAGTCGTTGCATCGCACTATCTGTCTAACTTCATCACATCCCCACTGCTTAAACTGACGTGGGCTGCCGAAAAAGTATCGGCGGGTGATCTCGATGAAACCATGATCAATACCGAGCGCAAAGATGAGATAGGCCGACTCGCGGTGAGCTTCGAAAGAATGCAGCGATCTATTCGTGAAAAAATGCAGCTCATCAAAAGCCAAAACGATGAGCTTGAGGACAACCTTAAGACCATTCAAAAGCAAAACGAAGAGTTACAACTGGCAAATAAACTCAAAGATGAGTTCTTAGCGACTACTTCACATGAATTGAGAACACCACTGCATGGCATGGTGGGTATCGCTGAAGCGTTGATATCTGGAGCTAACGGCCCTATTCCTGCTAATCAGAAATATCAGTTGGATATCATCATCAATAGCGGTCAGAGATTGGCGACCTTGGTTGATGATCTGCTTGATTATCACAAGATGCGCTATGGCAGCTTAGATATTAAGAAATCAGCCGTTGATTTGTCGGCAGCCACCAGCTTGGTCCTAGAGTTGTCTCATCACCTATTGGGCAATAAGCCAATCCGTATTATTAACCAAGTCCCAAGTGATTTAGGTCTGGTTTCATCGGATCCTCAACGACTTGAGCAAGTGATGTATAACTTGGTCGGCAATGCCATCAAGTACACCTCAGAAGGTAAAATTGTTATCTCTGCCAGCGTTATCGATGACAACATTCGTGTACAAGTTGTCGATACTGGCCAAGGTATACCGGCCGAGTACCTTGAGCACATCTTTGAGCCATTGATTCAAGCAGGCCAAGATGCGAGTAACTACCGCCAAGGTGCAGGGCTTGGACTATCGATCAGCCGTCAGTTGATCGAGCTAATGGGCGGTTCACTGTACGTAAGTAGCCAACCAATGCTTGGCACTACGTTTAGCTTTACCCTGCCCCTAGCGACTCAAGGTGAGCTGGACAGTTACAACGAATCAGGTCACTACTCTCACTTCCAAGCGCCTGATTTAATTGATAACAGCCAACAAGAAAATAGTGTTATCAGTGAAAACCCAGATGGCCCGTTATTGGTTATCGCCGATGATGAGCCGGTTAACCTGCGAGTATTAGACAGCTTCTTGAAGTTAGAAGGTTATCGAGTACGTACTGCATGTGATGGCCCTGAAACCATTGAACTGATTGAGAAAGAGAAGCCAGAGCTGCTTCTACTCGACATCATGATGCCAGGAATGAGCGGCTATCAGGTTTGTGAAGCACTGCGTAAGCAATACGATCATGCTCAGTTGCCAATCATCATGCTAACGGCACTCAACCAAGCAGAAGACCGTGTTCGAGGTTTCGAAGCTGGCGCCAATGACTACTTGTCTAAACCGTTCAACAAACAAGAACTAGCGGCTCGAATTACAGCACATCTATCAGCAAGCAAAGCTGAACAGAGACGCCTTGAAAACGACCAACTGCAACTCGAGCTCAAACATAGAGCGATGGTTGAGGCTAACTTGTTAGAAACTCAAGGCCGCTTATTAGAGCAACTAGAATCGGCACCTGAAGCCATCATCTGTATTCGTGACGACCAACGTATTCGCTTTGCTAACGAAGCTGCGGCGAAGCTATTCAGACGCGGACAAGAACAACTTAAACGCTCAATGGCCGACGAGATCATTGCGCCTAAATACCTTAAGGTAGAACAAGCCCACTACTGCGGTGATATTGATATCTATATAGACGATACACGTCAGCGCATACCAAGTGACATCCTTAAGCTGCCTGAAGGCTCAGGGCTCGACACCATGTATATCTTTAATGTAGGTGGTGGTGTTAACTCAAACCGAATCAATAACCTTGAAACGGCGGTTGAGGCTCTCTCTAGTTATGCCTTTGAAGGCGACAAAGATAAGTTACAGCAGCTGAAAGAGCTTGGCGGAGAATTTACTCGTCTTGCTGACAAGGCAACCGGTGAAGGTAAAAACAAGCAAGAGTTAATGCGTGAGGTACTGGTCGATGCGATGACGAATGCCATCATCTACTGGGAATCGGTGACTGGTGAAACCAAGTTTACTTTCGCCGAGAAGAGTGGCTTGTGGCGCGTCTACTTAGACCGCAGTACGCTGCAAACTCGAACGCTAGACAAATACCTACGCGTAGAAACCCTACCGAAAACGCCTCGCTGGCGAACGGTACTGAGCTCAATCGAATTCATTCTGGAACACTGCAAAGAACAGACGCCAGAAAGAACCCATATTGAGATGCTGAGGGATAAACTTCAGAAACTACTGACCAGTTAAACCCTGAACCAACATCACGATACTTTGAATAATGGAGCCCACCTAGCGTGGGCTTTTTTGTACGCCTAATAATCACAAAAAGTAGAATCCCAACGCTTGCAACGCACTTTTTTTTACGCCTTTAAACAAGGGGGAATTCACGCTAATTACTCACAGTGCGTGCTGGTAAGCGTCAGTACTTTTCGTTCTATTCTCAATCATATCTGACCGTTATCTGACTCTTTGTTGCAGTTTGAGAAGCGAGTCACAACAGAACGGCAGATTTAATTTTCTAGGGAAATTTAACGTAAAACTGGCAAGTGACCGAGATCTACAATTATACCAACGTAGGGTAATGCATTATAATAAAAAGCCTTTAAAGTTAGTGGCCACTTACAACCTGCAAGAACCTCAAAACCAAATGCGAGTCACATCACTTTAACAATTGCGTACGAAAAACCACCAAAGCAACCTATTTTGACGTTAATGACGTGGGGTCGTGTGTTTTTAACGTTTTTGACGGGAAACGAGTTTGATTAATTCATCGATAAGGTGTTTTCTTACTCCTGCCAAAGGCCTACAGGCCACTCTTACCACTTCTCAGAATCAACGATGAATCTGGAGCAACGAAGAAGAGGTAGGCCTTTAACCAGAGTGTGTATCTACTAAACAATTTAGCGACAGATAACATTCAATCCATTAGTGAAATGAAAGCAAATAGTAAGGAACAGCTATGCTTGCCAATATAAAAAAAACAGCAATAGCAACAGCAATTATTGCAACTGCTACAACAGGTTTTGCATCAGTAGCAACCGCTGCAGAACGCAGTGAACTGACCGTTCACCCGAAAGAGTACACTACATTCGTACGTAACTTTAACCCGTACCTTGGTGCTACTAACCTACATACTACAACTGACTTCATGTATGAGCCGCTAGTAGTATTTAACGAAATGCACGGTAACACTCCAGTGTTCCGTCTAGCTGAAAACTTCAAGATGTCAGATGATCTGATGAGCGTTGTTTTCGACATTCGTAAGGGTGTTAAATGGTCTGACGGAGAAACTTTCTCTGCTGATGATGTTGTTTTTTCTTTCAACCTTGTAAAAGAGAAGCCAGAGCTTGACCAATCTGGTATCAACTCTTGGGTAACTTCTGTAGAAAAACTGAACGACAACCAAGTTAAGTTCACACTAACAGAAGCAAACTCAAACGTACCTTACGAGATTGCTAAAGTACCTGTAGTACCTAAGCACATCTGGAAAGACGTTAAAGATCCATCAACGTTTACCAATGAGAACCCGGTAGGTTCTGGTCCATTTACAGAAATCGATACGTTTACAGCGCAGCTATACATCCAGTGTGCAAACCCGAACTACTGGGATGCAGACAACCTAGATGTTGACTGTCTACGTGTTCCACAAATTGCGAACAACGACCAATTCCTAGGTAAAGTTGTAAACAGTGAAATGGACTGGACGTCTTCTTTCGTTCCAGATATCGATCGTACATACGCAGCAGCTAGCCCTAAACACCACTACTGGTACCCGCCAGCAGGTACACAGGCATTCATCGTTAACTTCAAGCACCCTGATGCTGCGAAGCATGAAGCATTGAGCAACGTTGACTTCCGTCGTGCTTTCTCTATGGCTCTTGACCGTCAAACTATCATCGACATCGCATTCTACGGTGGCGGTACTGTAAACGATTTCGCATCGGGTCTTGGCTACGCGTTTGAAGCTTGGTCTGATGAAAAAACTCATGACAAGTACAAAGGCTTCAACACTTACAACGCTGAAGGCGCGAAGAAGCTTCTTGCTGACGCTGGCTTCAAAGATGTAAACAAAGATGGTTTTGTTGACACTCCATCAGGCAAGTCTTTCGAACTAATGATTCAATCGCCAAACGGCTGGACTGACTTCAACAACACAGTTCAACTAGCGGTAGAACAGCTAAACGAAATCGGTATTAAAGCAAAAGCTCGTACACCTGACTTCTCTGTTTACAACCAAGCAATGCTTGAAGGTACATACGACGTAGCATACACAAACTACTTCCACGGTGCGGATCCATACACGTACTGGAACAGTGCTTACAACTCATCACTACAATCTGGTGATGGTATGCCTCGTTTCGCAATGCACTTCTACAAAAACGACAAGCTAGATGGTCTTCTAAACAGCTTCTACAAAACAGCTGATAAGAACGAGCAGCTAGACATTGCACACGGTATCCAGCAAATCATCGCTGCAGACCAAGTGACAATCCCTGTGATGTCTGGTGCTTACATGTACCAATACAACACAACTCGCTTCACTGGTTGGTGGAACGAAGAAAATCCAAAAGGCCGTCCAAACATTTGGGCTGGTATTCCAGAGCGTCTACTTCATGTACTGGACCTAAAACCAGTTAAATAAGTAATCGTTCAATCCTTGCGGCGTAACCTCTTACGCCGCTTATAAAAATCCCCACACTCTCAATTGAAAGTATGGCGCTAGTCGTCAGGGGATTTTTCGTTCCAAATTTCGCTAGGAGCGACCTGAATCCAGAAACAGGGAAACAATCTGGGTGAGTAAGGTGTGAGTTATGGGTTATTTTTTAAGACGTTTGTCATTTTATTTTGTCGCGCTATTAGTTGCTGCGACGTTAAACTTTATTATTCCAAGAGCAATGCCTGGTGACCCAGTTACCATGATGTTTGCGAACGCTTCTGTACAAGTTACTCCAGAGCGTATTGCTGCAATGAAAGAACTATTAGGCTTCGTTGATGGTGGCTACTTAGTTCAATACGTGGCGTACATGAAGAACATTCTTAGCTGGGAACTTGGTACATCAATTCAATTCTACCCACTTTCTGTAAACACACTGTTGGGTGGAGCATTCGGTTGGTCGCTTTTCTTAGCCGGCACCGCAGTTATTCTTTCTTTCTCGATTGGTTCAATCCTAGGTATTTTCGCAGCGTGGAAACGCGGCAGTAAGTACGATGCCTTCGTAACGCCAGGGATGCTGATTCTACAAGCCGTTCCTCAAGTTGTTATCGCGATGATTGCACTATTTACCTTTGCAATTGGCTTGAAGTGGTTCCCAACAGGGTATGCCTACACCGCTGGTACTATACCTGATTGGACAAGCTGGGCATTCATTAAAGATGTCGCTTACCACGCCTTCTTACCACTGTTCTGTGCTTCTGTTGTTCAAATTGGTGGCTTCCTAGTAAACATGCGTAACAACATGATCAACCTATTAGCCGAAGACTACATCACCATGGCGAAAGGCAAAGGCCTGAGCGAAAACCGAGTGGTATTCAACTACGCAGCTCGTAACGCGATGCTACCTAGTGTGACAGCCCTGTCAATGTCGCTAGGTATGGCAATCGGCGGTCAGTTAATTATCGAAATCATCTTTAACTACCCAGGTCTTGGCAGCGTACTTTTCAACGCAATTAACGCTCGTGACTACCAAGTACTGCAAGGTCAGCTGCTTATCATGACGCTATTCATGCTGTTCTTTAACCTAGTTGCAGACATGCTTTACGTTGTTCTTGACCCTCGTCTTCGTAAGGGTGGTAAATAATCATGAAAGACTTTTTAAAACTCATTTGGCGTAACCCGATGGCCCTAACAGGCGTCATCATCCTAAGTATTTTTATTCTTGGCGCGATTGCAGCTCCATTAATCACCAAACATGTACCAGACAAGCGTACAGGTAACCCACACGAATATCCTGGTTTCGTGGTGAAGTCTGCACAAACTAACCCTGATGGCTGGGTTGCTCAAAATCTAGCAGACGACCGTCGTACATTGATCATGTCTAAAAAGGCAGACCACGTACTAGGTACAACTCGTATGGGTCGTGACGTTTGGTCTCAAGTGGTATACGGCGCACGCGTATCTCTTGCTGTAGGTTTTGGTGCGGGTCTAACCGTATGTTTACTCGCAACTGTTATTGGTGTTTCTGCAGGTTACTTCGGTGGCCGTGTCGATGACGTTCTAACAGCCGCAATGAACATCATGCTGGTAATCCCTCAATACCCATTACTGTTCGTAGTAGCAGCCTTTATCGGTGAGGCAGGGCCACTCACCATAACCTTGGTTATCGGCTTTATGTCTTGGGCTTGGGGTGCCCGTGTTGTTCGCTCCCAAACCTTAGCACTGCGTGAAAAAGAGTTTGTAAAAGCCGCTGAAGTTTTGGGTGAATCTTCATTCCGCATCATCTTCGTAGAGATTCTGCCAAACCTTATCTCTATCGTTGGCGCAAGCTTCATCGGTTCGGTGATGTACGCAATCATGATGGAAGCAACCATCTCGTTCCTAGGTCTTGGTGACCCGAACACAATCAGCTGGGGCATCATGCTTTACAACGTTCAAACCTCTTCATCAATGCTGATTGGCGCTTGGTGGGAACTGTTGGCTCCTTGTATCGCATTGACACTACTTGTAACTGGTCTTGCTCTACTTAACTTCGCGGTCGATGAAATTGCTAACCCGCAACTGCGTTCTCACAAAGGCATGAAGCGTTGGAAGAAACTAGCAGCTCAAGACAAAGAAGAACGTGAACCAGAACTACCACCACAAAATGTACTTTGGAGCGGAGATAAATAATCATGTCTGAACCACTAATTTCTATCCGCAACTTATGCGTGGATTACATCACAGAGTCAGGCGATGTTCGTGCGTGTAACAACGTAAGTTTCGACATCGCTCCAGGTGAAGTATTCGGCCTAGCTGGTGAATCTGGCTGTGGTAAATCAACGGTAGCTTTCTCTCTTATGCGTCTTCATAAGCCGCCCGCTTACATCAGTGGTGGTGAGGTTATCTTCAACGGTGAGAACATCCTTGAATACAGTGATGACCGTATGCAGTCGTTCCGTTGGAGTGAGATGTCGATGGTATTCCAGAGCGCGATGAACGCACTCAACCCAGTACTACCGATGGAAGAGCAGTTCTGTGACGTAATCATGCGTCACACCAACATGACTCGCGAGCAAGCTAAGCAGCGTGCTGAAGGTCTACTTGAAATCGTCGATATTCACCCGAGCCGATTGAGTGACTATCCTCACCAATTCTCTGGCGGCATGCGTCAGCGCTTGGTTATTGCTATCGCGTTAGCACTGAATCCAAAGCTGATCATTATGGATGAGCCGACAACCGCACTTGATGTGGTTGTGCAACGCGAAATCCTACAAAAGATCTATGCACTAAAAGAAGAATTTGGCTTCTCAATTCTGTTCATCACCCATGACTTGTCATTGATGGTCGAGTTCTCTGACCGCATCGGCATCATGTACTCAGGTGAGCTAATCGAAGTGGCTAACTCTCAAGATATTCTAGAAAACCCTTACCACCCTTACACCAAAGGGCTGGGAAGTTCTTTCCCTCCACTGACAGGGCCAAAGACAAAGTTAGCAGGTATTCCGGGTAACCCTCTGAACCTGTTAGAGATCCCTGAAGGGTGTCGTTTCCAAGCTCGTTGTGACCGTGTACATGAAAAGTGTACCAAGGTGCCAACCAAGCTGCGTTCTATCGACCCGGGACATTTGTCTAACTGCCACCTGTACGGTGACCCAATAGTACAAAGGAAGCTATAGCTTGCGTGAATAACGAACAAGGCGGCTCGACCGCCTAAAAACAAGCAAAGCGAATAAGGATTCTGGAGACAATTATGAGCAAAGATTTCGGTCAATTATTGGTAGAAGGCAAGAATGTCGTAAAAGACTTCCCAATAAGCAGTACCACCATTCAAACCCCAATGATGCGTGCGATTAACGACGTGTCATTCAAGATGTACAAAAGCCGTGGCCTAGCAGTGGTTGGTGAGTCTGGTTCAGGCAAATCAACAACCGCAAAAATGATCGCAAAAATGTACGCACCTTCAGGCGGCACGATCGAATACAAAGGTCGTGATATCCAAGAGATCTCAAGCAGAAAAGATCTTATGCACTACCGTGAAGGCGTGCAGATGGTATGGCAAGACCCGTTTGGTTCATTGAACCCAACGCACAATATCTTCCACCACATTGCTCGACCACTGTTGATCCACAAGAAAGTATCTCCGGGCAACAAGAAAGAGCTAGAAGAACGTGTTTACGATCTTTTAGAGCAAGTGGGCCTGATCCCACCAAAAGAGACGGCGAAGAAGTACCCTCACCAACTGTCTGGCGGCCAACGTCAACGTGTCAACCTAGCCCGCAACATCGCGGTAGGTGCCGAAGTTGTACTAGCCGATGAGCCAACTTCAATGCTTGATGTATCGATTCGTGCCGGTGTTTTGAACCTGATGGAAGAGATGAAGTTCGAGAAGCAAATGTCTCTGCTTTACATCACTCACGATATCGCAACCGCTCGTTACATCGCTGAAGACCTTTCGGTGATGTACGTGGGACACATGGTGGAATGGGGCGATACCGATGACGTGATTGCTAACCCTCAGCACCCATACACCCAATTGCTTGTTTCGGCCGTTCCAGATCCTAAGAAGTCGATCCACGAGCAACTTGCAGGCAACAAAGGTGAGATTCCTCTGTGGACACCAGTATCAGCAGGCTGCCCATTTGCAGGCAGATGTACTCACGCAATGGATAAGTGCAAAGAGCAGCTACCAGGGGTTACGCAGCTCGCTGATAACCACTTTGTGCGCTGTTACCTACACGAAAGCTAAGCAATAAAACCCAAGTTAGGGTCTTCGGACCCTAACTATTTATATCCAAAACATTCAAGTACCTAGCCAATAGAAACTAGGACTGTCGGAGAATATTGATGCTGTTATTGACCAACCATATTGGCTATGAGTCCACAGGCCCGAAGCAAGCTATCCTACAAACTAAGAAAGCTCGCCTATCAAGCACTACGGCTCTACTCGTCTGTGCTGACAACCATATGACTGTCGGAAATTTTGATGTGGTTAAACAAGGCCGCGTAGCAAATTGGCATCAAGGGCAATTCTTCACTATTGATTTCAGTTCAGTCACTGAATCTGGTCGCTACTACCTACGTTTTGACAACCTGCGTTCAGAAGTATTTGAGATTGGTAGCAACCTATTAATGAACCACACGTTTTCTGATGTGCTTCATTACTTTAAGTCACAACGCTGTGGCGGTATTTTCGACAAAAAAGATCGACAAGCACAAATTCTAGGTACCGACCGATACGTCGATGTCCACGGTGGATGGTATGACGCATCAGGTGATGTCAGTAAATATTTTAGCCACCTGTCTTATGGTAACTACCTAAACCCACAACAAATTCCGATGGTCGTTTGGAACATGCTAAAAAGCGTACGCTTGACTAGCCATAACCCAGACTTCCCGAAATTCTCCATGACTCGTCTAACGGAAGAGGCTCTGTTCGGTGCCGACTTCTTAGTGCGTATGCAAGACGCTGACGGATACTTCTATATGACGGTATTCGACAAATGGAGCAAAGATATCAACCAACGCGATATCTGCGCTTATGCGACTCAAGAAGGTCATAAATCAACGGACTTACAAGCGGGCTACCGACAAGGTGCAGGTGTTGCTATCGCAGCATTAGCCGCAGCTTCTGAGCTTGAAATCTCTGGCAGCTACTCGAGCCACACATACCTTGAAATGGCGGTTAAGGGTTACTGGCATCTAAAAGAGTACAACCTCCAGTATCTAAACGATGGTGAAGAGAACATCATCGATGAGTATTGCGCCCTACTCGCAGCCAATGAGCTGTATCGCGTAACACAAGACCAGCAATACCTATCAGAAGCAAGAACTTGGGCGACTCGTTTAATCTCTCGTCAGCAATCCGATGATTCATTTGAGCACTTCTGGTCGGCAAACTCTGATGGCTCTCGTCCATACTTTCACGCAGCTGAAGCCGGTCTTCCTGTGATTGCACTATGTGAATACATCGACAATGAAACCGATGCTGAATTAAAAGAACAGGCGCGCACAGTTGTTGAACAAGCTTGTCAGTTCGAAATCAACATCACCGACAAAGTCACCAACCCATTTGGCTATCCAAGACAATACGTTAAATCTGTCGATGGTGATAAACGTGATGCCTTCTTCGTCGCTCAACAGAACGAAACCGGTTACTGGTGGCAAGGCGAGAACGCACGCCTTGGCTCACTCGCAACCATGGCTTACCTAGTTCAACCGCACATTAAAGATAGCGAACTTCAAGAGCGCTTAATCCAGCTTTCACAAAATAGCCTTGATTGGATCTTAGGCCTCAACCCATACCACATGTGCATGCTCGATGGTCATGGCCATAACAACCCAGACTACCTACCTCAGCTTGGGTTCTTCAATGCGAAAGGCGGTATCTGTAATGGCATCACAGCTGGTTTTGAAGATGAACAAGACATTGCGTTCAATCCACTAGCACAAAAAGATGACATGCTTCAAAACTGGCGCTGGGGTGAGCAATGGATCCCTCATGGTGCGTGGTTCTTATTAGCAACCGCTGCACAGTTCAACTTCTTAGCTCAGCGTAAGGAGCAATAATAATGACTCTTTACTACGTCGGTATTGATGGTGGTGGTACTTCTTGTCGTGCTCGTATTCGTGACGCTCAAGGCAAACTGATTGGTGAAGCGAAAAGTGGCAGTGGCAACATCCTTTTGGGTGTTGATGTTGCGATGAGCTCAATTATTGATGCCATCACAAAAGCGGCACAACAAGGGCAACTCAACTCAGACCATTTTTCAAATATGCATGTTGGCCTAGCGCTGGCTGGCGCTGAGCAAAAATCAGCATGGTTCGACTTCATGGCTCAACCACACCCTTTCGCAAGCATGACACTAAATACCGACGCTTATGGCGCTTGCATTGGTGCTCACAATGGCCAAGACGGCGCAATCATGATCGGTGGTACGGGTTCTTGCGGTATCTTCCTAAAAGACGGTGAGCAATATGTGGTTGGCGGTCGTGAATTTCCGATTTCAGATCAAGGCGGCGGCGCAGTCATGGGCTTACGTTTGATTCAACAAGTCTTGCTTGCAGAAGACGGTATTCGCAACAAAACCCCGCTGACTCTACATGTGATGAATCACTTTAATAATGATGTGGATGCCATTGTCGAATGGTCAAAAGGTGCTATTCCAAAGGATTACGGTCAATTCTCACCAGTTATTTTTCAACTCGCTAACGAAGGTGACGAACTGGCTATCGATATGCTCAAGCAAACCGCGGCTGATATCGAAATGTTTGTCTTAGCACTGCATCGAAAAGGCGCTGACAAGGTGTGCTTAATGGGAAGTATCGCTGAGCGTATTCTCAACTGGCTATCACCACCAGTACAACAATGGATCGTTAAACCTCAATTCGACGCTATTGAAGGCGCATTGATGTTTGCCGGAAAACCACAACACAACTTGTATCAACAGGCTTAGCAGGGAAGTTATATGAATTATCGCATCGACTTAGCTGTTCTTTCTGAACAAAAAAATAACTGCCGATTTGGCCTTACGGTACATAACTTAAGTGACCTCGACGTAAAAGATTGGTCTCTGCACTTTGCATTTGATCGTTTCATCCTTCCAGAGAGTTTATCGCAAGGAGAGCTGACTCAAGTTGGCAGCTTTTGCTCATTCACACCAAGTTCGTCAGTGTTAAAGGCCAACAACCATTACTACCTTGAATTCAGTATTCAAAGCGCACCATTCCGCTTCTATTCTGATGGCCTTAACGATGCCTTTATCCAGTCACATAATGATGGAGAAACATCGGTACTGCCTGTCGCGATATCACCCATAGTACTGGCTTCGCCATACCGTGAACGCAATCAAATACCTGAAGTTAACGCTGCTGAGATTGCATTGATTCCTCAGCCTAATCAGATCGAATTTCAGCAAGGTAGTTTCGCGCTAAATAACGACTGCAGAATTGAGGTTCAATCTCATCTTGCTGATAAGGCAGTCTCTTGGTTCCAGCAAGAGTTGCTCTCGACCTTTGAGCTGTCTCTTTCGACCGCGCTTTCAGCTGAACTTTCAAAAGACGAAAGCGGCAACATTCTATTTCGCAGCAACCCGACGTTAGATGAAGCCGAATACAAACTGACCATCACTGCACAACAGATTATTGCTGAATCAGGCAGCCAGTCGGGCTTTACACACGCTGTGGCAAGCTTGATTCAACTAGTTCAACAACTGGACGCAGAGAACTTCTCTCTACCATGTTGCAAGATAGCCGACCAACCGCGCTTTAAGTACCGCGGCATGATGTTGGACTGCGCTCGTCACTTCCACTCAGTAGAGCAAGTGAAGCGTTTAATCAATCAACTGGCGCACTACAAGTTCAACGTATTTCATTGGCACCTAACTGACGATGAAGGTTGGAGAATTGAGATAAAGAGCCTGCCACAGCTAACAGAAATTGGCGCTTGGCGTGGCCCTGATCATGCACTAGAGCCGCAATATACCCACATTGCGGAAAACTACGGCGGCTTCTACACGCAACAACAAATTCGTGAAGTCATTGAATATGCAGAGCAACGCAGCATCACGGTGATCCCAGAGATCGATATTCCGGGACACTGCCGTGCCGCAATCAAATCACTGCCTGACATGTTGGTAGAGCAAGCTGACACTACTCAATACAAAAGCATTCAGCACTACAACGACAACGTCCTAAACCCAGGTTTACCAGGCACTTACCAATTTCTAGATGCAGTTATTGAAGAAGTCGCAGAGCTGTTCCCGAGCGAATTAATTCACATGGGTGCAGACGAAGTGCCACCGGGAGTGTGGAGCAACAGCCCTGCTGCTCAAGCGTTGATGAAAGAACACCAGTACCAAGACAGCAAAGACCTACAAGGTCACCTATTCCGCTATGCCGAAAACAAGCTTAAGCAACTCGGCAAACGCATGGTCGGCTGGGAAGAAGCACAGCACGGCGACAAAGTGAGTAAAGAGACCATCATCTACTCATGGCTCAGTGAAGAAGCGGCTGTCAATTGCGCTCGCCAAGGCTTTGATGTGGTGTTGCAACCTGCACAGTTTACCTATCTCGACATGACCCAAGATTATGCACCGGAAGAACCGGGCGTAGATTGGGCTGCCGTTATCCCATTAGAACAAGCTTATACCTACGAAGCACTTGCTGAGATATCCGACACCGACCCAATTCGTAAGCGGATCCGCGGAATTCAGTGTGCTCTATGGTGTGAGATCGTCACCAACCAAAAGCGTATGGATTACATGGTATTCCCAAGAATTAGCGCTTTAGCTGAAGGATGTTGGACACATAAAAACAACCGAAACTGGCTAGATTACCTATCTCGCCTAAAGGGGCATCTGCCATTACTCGACAAACTCAATGTTGATTATCGCAACCCTTGGAAAGCTCAATAAAACAAACCAAAGCGACACTCATATCGAGTGGTTGCTGACTCAAATTAAGGTGCTCAGTTAGATACGACTCAGCATCACTATTTAAAAATTAGCTGCATAGATGCAGTTTGTTAAAAAGGAAATGACAATGAAATACGGCTATTTCGATAACGACAATCGCGAATACGTCATCACTCGCCCTGATGTACCAGCACCTTGGACAAACTACCTAGGTACTGAAAAGTTTTGTACCGTGATTTCGCACAATGCGGGCGGTTACTCGTTCTACAATTCTCCGGAATACAACCGTGTTACTAAGTTCCGTCCAAACGGCACCTTTGACCGCCCAGGACACTATGTTTACCTGCGTGATGATGAGACGGGTGATTACTGGTCTATCTCTTGGCAACCAGTGGCAAAGAGCCTAGATGAAGCGAACTACGAAGTTCGTCACGGCCTGTCATACTCAAAATTCAAATGTGAATACAGCGGCATTACCGCAACCAAGACGCTATTCGTACCTAAGGGTGAAGATGCAGAAGTTTGGGACGTTGTATTAAAGAACAACACTGACAAGCCACGTACTATCAGCACTTTCTCGTTTGTTGAGTTCTCTTTCAGCCATATTCAATCAGACAATCAAAACCATCAGATGTCTTTGTACTCTGCGGGCACGTCTTACCAAGAAGGTGTTCTGGAATACGACCTGTACTACAACACTAACGACTTTGAAGGCTTCTACTACCTAGCTTCAACTTTCTCACCAGACAGCTACGATGGCCAACGTGATAACTTCCTTGGTATGTACCGTGATGAAGCAAATCCAATTGCGGTTGAAAACGGTAAGTGTTCTAACAGCGCTCAAACTTGTTACAACCACTGTGGTTCTCTGCACAAGCAATTTACGATTCAACCCGGTGAAGAAGTTCGCTTTGCGTATGTACTCGGTATCGGTAAAGGCAACGGTGAACGCCTACGTGAGAAGTACCAAGACACAGCAAACGTAGACGCCGCTTTCCAAGGCATCAAAGATCACTGGGACGAGCGTTGCAACAAATTCCAAGTTAAGTCGCCAAACGAAGGCTTAGACACAATGATCAACACGTGGACGCTATACCAAGCGGAAACCTGTGTGGTTTGGTCACGCTTTGCATCATTCATCGAAGTTGGCGGTCGTACTGGTCTTGGTTACCGTGATACGGCTCAAGATGCTATTTCAGTACCCCATGCCAACCCACAAATGACCAAGAAACGTATTATCGACCTGCTTCGCGGCCAAGTGAAAGCGGGCTACGGTCTACACTTGTTCGATCCTGACTGGTTCGATCCAGAGAAAGCCGACGTTGAGCCATCAAAATCACCAACAGTTGTTCCAACACCGTCAGATGACGACAAGATCCACGGCATTGACGATACCTGTTCTGATGACCACCTATGGATCGTTCCGACCATTATCAAATACGTAATGGAAACCGGTGAGCACGACTTCTTTGATGAAGTGATCCCATACGCAGACGGTGGCGACGCGACAGTTTACGAACACATGAAAGCGGCACTGAACTTCTCTGCTGAATACGTGGGTCAAACGGGTATTTGTAAAGGCCTTCGTGCTGACTGGAATGACTGTTTGAACCTAGGTGGCGGTGAATCATCAATGGTTTCATTCCTACACTTCTGGGCGCTACAAGAATTCCTAGATCTTGCTAAGTTCCGTAATAACGATGCTGACGTTGCGAAATACACTGAAATGGCTGCTAACGTTCGCGAAGCATGTGAAACGCATCTTTGGGATGACGAAGGTGGCTGGTACATCCGTGGTCTGACTAAAAATGGCGACAAGATCGGTACAGCACAACAAGCTGAAGGTCGTGTGCACCTTGAGTCAAACACGCTCGCGGTTCTATCTGGTGCGGTATCTCAAGAACGCGGTGAGAAAGCGATGGACGCAGTCGATGAGAACCTATTCTCTGAATACGGCCTACACCTAAACTCTCCATCATTTGCAACACCAAACGATGATATCGGCTTCGTAACTCGCGTTTACCAAGGCGTAAAAGAGAACGGCGCAATCTTCTCTCACCCTAACCCATGGGCCTGGGTGGCAGAAGCGAAGCTAGGCCGTGGTGACCGTGCGATGAAATTCTACGACGCACTAAACCCATACAACCAAAATGACATGATTGAAACACGCTACGCAGAACCATACTCGTACGTGCAGTTCATCATGGGTAAAGACCACCAAGACCACGGCCGTGCAAACCACCCATGGTTAACAGGCACCTCTGGTTGGGCTTACTTTGCGGTAACCAACTTCATTCTAGGTGTTCGTACTGGCTTCGAAGGATTAACGGTTGATCCTTGTATCCCAACGGATTGGCCAGAGTTCGAGGTTACTCGTCAATGGCGTGGCGCGACTTACAACATCACAGTGCAAAACCCGAATGCAGTAAGCAAAGGCGTTGCCTCTATCACTATCAATGGTGAGTCAGTTGAAGGCGCAATCCCAGTACAGGCAGAAGGCAGCGTGAACGATGTTGTCGTTGTTCTAGGCTAGTCACGCAATTTAACGAACAGCTCTTGTCTCAAGTCTTTACAGGCTTGAGACAATGAGACTAAAAGGATTTTCTAATGATTAAATTTGGTACAGGTGGCTGGCGCGCTTTCATTGGTGAGGAGTTCACTAGAGAAAACGTCCGTTTGGTAGCGCAAGCACTCGCTAACATCATCAACAACGAAGATGCAGCCAAGAATGGGTTTGTGATCGGCTATGACCGTCGTTTCCTTTCCGATAAAGCCGCATGTTGGTTTGCAGAAGTACTTGCGGCGAACAACATCAAAGTAAGCTTCATCGATAAGTTTGTTCCAACACCTATCGTGATGTTCCAAGCAAAAGAGATGGGATGCACCTACTCGGCGTGTATTACCGCCTCTCACAACCCAGCCGATTACAATGGCATCAAGGTATTCATTGAAGGTGGCCGTGATGCTGATGAGATCATCACAGAGAAGATCGAACAGCAAATCGCAACACTGACCAACGAAGATATTATTCGTGTCGATTTCGAGCAAGCGTTGAATGACAAAGAGATCGAAATCATCAACCCGATGAACGCCTTTGTTGATTCCATCATTAATGCCATCGATATTGAATCGATTAAGAAAGCGAATCTACGCGTGCTGATTGACCCAATGTTTGGCGTGGCAAAAAACGCGTTACAAACAGTGCTGATCAATGGTCGCTGTGATGTTGACGTCATCAACGATGGCAAAAACCCAGACTTCGGTGGCCTAATGCCTTCTCCTAGCGCAGCAACGCTCTATCGCTTGAAGCACTTAGTTGCAGCAGAAGGCTATGACATTGGTATTGGTACTGATGGCGATGCCGACCGTTTGGGAATCATCGATGAGAAAGGTCACTTCATTCACCCTAACGAAGTACTACTCCTACTTTACTACTACTTGCTGGAATACAAAGGTTGGAAGGGCTCTGTCGTTCGTAACATCGCAACCACACATCTACTGGATAAAGTCGCGGCGGATCATGGTGAGAAGAGCTTTGAGGTTCCTGTAGGCTTTAAGCACATCAGCTCACAAATGGAGGCCGATGACTCTCTGATTGGCGGCGAAAGTTCGGGGGGTTTAACCATTCGTGGTCATATCAAAGGTAAGGATGGCGTATTTGCTTCAAGCTTACTGGTTGAGATGATCAGTGTGACAGGCAAGAAGTTGTCTGAATTACTTGATGAGATTTACTCTAAATATGGCTATGCCTACACCGCAGAAGGCGATTGTAAGTTTAAACCTTCAGAGAAAGAAGCGCTTTACACTAAGATCTACGTCGAGAAGCAACTGCCTGAATTTGAATACGAAATTGAAAAAGTAAGCTATGAAGATGGTGCCAAGGTGTACTTCAAGAATGGCGGCTGGGTGATTGCTCGCTTCTCAGGAACAGAGCCGTTACTACGAATCTTCGCAGAAATGGAAGATAAAGACACTGCAGAACGTGTTCTTCAAAAAGTGAAAGACTTCCTCTCTCTATAGGCTTATAGAGCGCAGCAGTCTTGTATGGGACTTAACAAATCACTGCCTTGTTAACCCCTATAGATGAAGAGCTTTTGCCCAGTACTTTACATTAAAGTGCTGGGCTTTTTTATGGTTCATCGAGAATTAGCGGTACTATGAATTGTACCTAATTAGAAAGCCAATACGCCTTTGGTATCCACTTTTACGTTGACCGGCATACCAACTTCAAGCGCTTCTGACGAGGTTGCCAATAGCTTTTGACCGTGAGCTTCAATAACAT
This sequence comes from Vibrio sp. 1F255, assembly GCF_041439145.1. Taxonomy (NCBI): domain Bacteria; kingdom Pseudomonadati; phylum Pseudomonadota; class Gammaproteobacteria; order Vibrionales; family Vibrionaceae; genus Vibrio; species Vibrio sp. 1F255. The sequence continues at coordinate 296,338 of NZ_JBGONQ010000001.1, forward strand.
AACGACAGTGATCGCCCATAAATTGCTGCTCTAGTACTGAAATAGCACTGTCTTGTTCGTAACTAGCTTGGATATGCTGTGGTCTTAAAAGAAGCTCACACGCACTGCCAAATTCAATCTCCGTTTGTGGTTTAGCTTCAACCACACCCAAGCTGGTTTCAAACTCCAGCTCTGAAATACGCTGTGCATTGAGGTAACTGCCGCCGCCCAAAAAGTCTGCAACAAACTTACTCGAAGGGTGGAAGTAAAGCTCCGACGCCGAACCATACTGTTCAATCACACCATGGTTCATTACTGCCATCTTATCTGCAAACGCGAACGCCTCTTCACGACTGTGAGTCACAAAAATAGCTGTCACACCCTGCTTTTTAAAGATCTTACGAATCTGAGAGATCAACTCATGGCGAACCTGAGTATCGATGTTTGAGAAAGGTTCATCCAATAACAATAAATCTGGCTTGTATGCTAAAGAACGAGCAATCGCTACGCGCTGCTGTTGACCACCAGAAAGTTGATGTGGGTATCGGTCACCGAATTCATCTAAATGAACCAGCTCCAACATCTCTTGGACTTTCTCTTTCTTTTGCTGATCAGAGAGATCTTTAAGGCCAAAACCGACATTCTGGTTTACCGTCAGGTGCGGAAACAGGGCGTAATCTTGGAAAATCATACCGATGTTTCGTTGCTCTGGTGGCAACCAATTATCACCATCATCAATGGTTTGACAGTTCAAGCTCATGATTCCGCTACTTAATGGAAGCAGGCCTGCAACCGCCTTAAGCAAAGTTGTTTTTCCGCAGCCACTGGCACCAAGAAGACAAACAATTTCACCATGCTCAACTTCTAACGAGAGCGATTCCAAGATGGTTTGCGACTCATATTTACAAGTCAGATCTTTAATTGATAATGCACAACTCATTAGTGTTTCTGCTCCAAAGAACGGTTAACGATGATCAGAGGAATTAAACCCACCAACACCAATAATACAGCAGGCATTGCCGCCAACTCTAGGTGCTCATCTGAGGCATAGTTATAAACATAGGTCGCCAAGGTTTCGAAGTTGAAAGGACGCAGCAGCAATGCCGCATTTAGTTCTTTCATTGATTCGATAAACACCAGTAAACCTGCGATCAACGCGCCGCGTTTAATCAAAGGCAAATGGACACGACGTAACATCTGGTTGGTATTACAACCCATGGTTTTAGAAGCCATATCCAATGAAGGAGATACTTTACTCAAGCTACTTTCGATACTGCCGATCGCCACTGCAGAAAAACGCACGACCATTGCAAAGATAAGCGCAAACATGGAACCAGAGAAGATCAAACCAGGTCGTCCCCACTCCATCACTTTAGCGATGTCATTGACCAAGTGATCCATAAACAAAACAGGTACCATCACGCCAATCGCTAACACGGTGCCTGGAACGGCATAGCCCATTGAAGCAATACGCATGTAAGCCTGATTTTTCTTACCTGGGCTAACACGCTGATTAAAATTCACAATCATCGCAATGATAACGCCAATAATCGCCGCGACTACTGACACATAAAGGCTGTTAACCGCATACTCTCTGAATTCAGGCGTCCAACTTTGCGCAAAGTATTTGTAGGCATAGATCATCAACTGGCCAAGAGGGAACAAGAATGCAACACACACTAATCCCCAGCACCAGAACAGTGCCAACCATTTTTTCCAACCGGACAAGTCGTAACGAAAATCTTCGCGGCTGCTGAACTGATTCTGGAATAGCTTCTGCTTACGGCGACTGTATCGCTCTGAGCTCAACAGTAGGATCACGATAACCAGCATGATTGCCGATATTTTCGCAGCTGCCGTTAAGCTTGAGTAGCCTAGCCAAGTATCATAAACCGCAGTCGTTAAAGTATTTACCGCAAAGTAACTCACGGTACCAAAGTCACCGATGGTCTCCATAGCAACAAGCGATAAACCGACCGCCATTGATGGACGAACAAGTGGTAAGGAGATACGACGGAAGCTTTCCCAAGGCGAGCATTTTAGCAAACGAGCAGATTGTAATAAGGAGACGTTTTGCTCCATAAATGCCGCGCGGCACAGCAAATAAACATAAGGATAGAGAACGAGAGACAGAACAATAATAGCGCCGGATAAGGTTCTAATATCTGGGAACCAATACTCACCGGGTCCCCACCCAGTAAGATCTCGCAGTAGAACCTGAACAGGGCCGGCAAAGTCGAACCAATCGGTAAAGATATAGCCAACAATATAGCCTGGCATTGCTAATGGCAGGACGAGTGCCCACTGCAAAACACGCTCTCCCGGAACACGGCACATTGCCATAACCCAAGCCGACGGAATACCAAAAACTAAAGACAGGAACATGGTTCCTATGACTAAAACCACCGTATTGTAGGCATAGGTAGGCATCACTGTGGACATCAGATGAGAAAATAGCTCATCTGTTTCTCCAACAGCCGTCGTAAAAATCGCTAAGATCGGTAAGACCAGTAATACAGCAATAATGCCGCTACTGGTGTTCCATAAATAATTCTTTTCTTTCATCGCCTAACTACAACGAGGCTTAATGAAACACAAATGCATTTGCAAATACATCTCATATCCTTTTAATGGTGGGGTTATTTATACCCATATACTCTAATGACTTCAAGGTGAGATGCTAATAACTCAAGGGATCAACGGGGTGCTTTGTATCAAAAAGTGATTTTCCAATAACAAACAACCCCAAGTAGCCAAAATGGCGACTTGAGGTTGTCATTTTACTTAGGCCGAAGCCTACCGTAATAAATTATAGATCGAACTTAACTTCGTCTAATAGCTTGATTGCAGCCGCGTGGTGGTTTGCAATTTCGTCTAGAGAAATAGTATCCGCTTTGAACTCGCCCCATGAAGCAACAAGCTCAGAAGGTTTAACGTCTGCTTTCACTGGGTATTCGTAGTTCACTTCTGCGTACATGCTTTGTGCTGTGTCACCAGATAGGAATTCCATCAGCTTAACGGCATTCTCTTCATTTGGAGAGTATTTAGCCATTGCCATACCAGAGATGTTTACGTGAGTACCTGTAGTCTCTTGGTTAGGGAAGTTAATGTAAACAGAGTCAGCCCAAGCTTTTTGCTCTTTATCATTAACCATCTTACCTAGGTAGTAGCTGTTACCAAGAGCAACATCACATAGACCTTCTTTAATCGCTTTAACTTGCGCGCGGTCGTTACCTTGAGGCTTACGTGCTAGGTTTGCTTTTACGCCTTCTAGCCATTCTTTCGTTTCAGCTTCACCTTTGTGAGCAATCATCGAAGATACTAGAGAAACATTGTATGGGTGCTTACCACTACGAGTACAGATTTTGCCTTTAAATTCAGGCTTAATTAGATCTTCGTAAGTGAACTCTTCACCTAGACGACCAACACGGTCACGTGAAGAATAAACGCTACGTGTACGAGTTGTTAGAGCGAACCACTCGTTATCTGTATCTTGGTATTGAGCTGGGATGTTCTTTTCAAGTACATCGCTCTCTACAGATTGAACTAGACCTTGTTTAGTTAATTCAGATAGACGGCTGATATCTACAGTTAAGACAACGTCAGCTGGGCTGTATTCACCCTCTTGAGCTAACTTCTCTGCTAAACCTTTTTTAGCAAACTTAACGTTTACTTTAATACCAGTCTCTTTTGTGAACTCTTTGAACATTGGCTCAACAAGGAAAGGTTGACGGTAAGAGTATACGTTTACTTCTTCCGCAGCCATTGCTGTCGGGGCAATTACACCACACGCTAGAGCTGAAAGTGTTAGCAGTTTCTTCATTGTAAAATCCTTTATATCGAAATGATAATGTCTATCAGTTGCGTTATTATATTCATCATTAACATAATTACAATGACGACCAACAAAAAATCCGTCTACTCAGACCATTCAAACTCTCACTTTTGTAACAAACCATTTCAACTTTGTGTCTTGTCGTTCCCCTTAAACAATGAGCCTAACTTCAACGTTCGTGTTTATATATTGTGCAACCGTAAATACAACAAAGCCCCGCAACAAGAGTTGCGGGGCTTTCTTTGTCCAACCTAACCCATTCAGATTAGGCGACGACTGTTGATTATTTTACTGATACAAACTCAGGGTAAGCGCCGACACCACAATCGTGCATGTCCATACCTTCAAGTTCTTCATCTTCCGTTACTCGGATACCGATTGTTGCTTTAAGCACCGCCCATACTGCTAGGCTAGCACCGAATACCCATGCAAAGATGACTGCTGCACCCATTAGCTGAGCACCAAACGTTGCATCAGCGTTGCTTAGTGGCACAGCCATTAGACCGAAGAAACCACATACACCGTGTACAGAGATAGCACCTACTGGATCATCAATCTTAGCTTTGTCTAGAGCGATGATGCTGAATACAACCAATGCACCAGATACCGAACCAATCGCTACAGCAAATAGAGGTGATGGTGATAGAGGGTCTGCAGTGATTGCTACTAGGCCAGCTAACGCGCCGTTAAGAATCATTGTTAGGTCTGCTTTACCCCAAGTGGTTTTACATACTAGTAGTGCTGCAATTGCGCCTGCTGCTGCTGCTGCGTTGGTGTTAAGGAAGATTTGACTTACTGCTGTTGCGTTCTCAAAATCCGAAACCATCAGTTGAGAACCGCCGTTGAAACCGAACCAACCGAACCAAAGGATAAATGTACCTAGCGTTGCAAGTGGCATGTTTGAACCAGGAATCGGGTAGATTTCACCGTTCTTACCGTATTTACCTTTACGAGCACCGAGTAGTAGAACACCAGCTAACGCTGCTGCTGCACCAGCCATGTGTACGATACCTGAACCTGCGAAGTCACTGAAACCCGCTTCTGATAGGAAACCACCGCCCCAAGTCCAATAACCTTCAACAGGGTAAATGAACGCTGTTAGTACTACAGAGAAGATTAGGAATGACCAAAGCTTCATACGCTCAGCAACCGCACCAGATACTACAGACATTGCTGTTGCAACGAATACTACCTGGAAGAAGAAGTCTGATTCTAGAGAGTGATCTGCGCCTTCACCTTGTGTACCAATTAGAGTACCAAATGATGGCAACCAACCGCCTTCACCGTTGTCGACATACATGATGTTGTAACCAACCACTAAGAAAGCTGTACAAGCAATTGCGTACAAACAGATGTTCTTAGTTAAAATTTCTGTGGTGTTCTTTGAACGAACTAGGCCAGCTTCTAACATCGCGAAGCCTGCTGCCATCCACATTACCAACGCACCTGAAATGAGGAAGAAAAAAGTGTCTAGTGCGTAACGTAGTTCCGTTACTGTTGTTGTAAGTTCCATATTAAAGTCTCCAGTCCTTGTAATTCTTTAAAGTGCTTCAGCATCCATTTCACCAGTACGAATTCGTACGGCTTGGCTTAGGTCATACACAAAAATTTTGCCGTCGCCGATTTTTCCGGTGTGTGCCGCTTGGCTAATCGCTTCAACAACTCGGTCAACATTCTCAGCTTGGGTAGCAATCTCTAGCTTCACCTTTGGTAGGAAATCCACTTGGTACTCTGCACCACGATACAATTCAGTGTGTCCCTTCTGACGACCAAAGCCTTTCACTTCAGAAACAGTCATACCTTCAATACCCACATCAGAGAGCGCTTCGCGTACATCGTCTAATTTGAATGGCTTAACAATGGCATTTATTAATTTCATATTCGTTCCTTAAATTCTTACTTAATCCGTTAATTCTCTTATTACAATCCAAGTAGCGTGCCAAAAAGTTAAGTGCTTGATTTTAAATAAGATGAAGATAATAAGGTCGTAATAACGAAAAAGGCCGCACCAACATGGTGCAGCCTTTTCACTATCTTAATGCGCGATGCTCTTATTGCTCCAGTTTTGGGCAACGGAGCCTTCAAAGCTCTGAATGACTAACAAATAGGTCTTAGGACTAGTAACCTAAAAAATCCATCCAGCGTTCGATGAGCAGTTCGAAATCGTCGATTCCACAGCTTGCTTGGCTTTCACAGTTATAGAAGTCGAACTCACTGCCCTCTTCCATCTCTTGCTCATGCGCTAACACGTTTTCTTGAATCGTTACTTCGTCTTCATTAATCGCAAGGCTAATCTCTTTGCCAAGCAACGTCACTTCATTGCTCAAGTCCTGTCGAGATTGCTCAATCAACGCCATCACATGATCTAATTTTTGCTTATCTTTACCGATCTCTTCTTGAAGCCAACGGCCAACAATCTCATGGCCCATGCTGCATTTCACATAGTATTCACCCATTAGAGTGTTTCTAGTAAATTCAAACTCCATAACTCAACCTATACTGCATTAATACTCAAGCGATACTATTTCTGAGTATACCATTGTCTTGTCAGAAACGAGCGTATTGACGAATTTATCGTTACGATCCAACCTACACAGTCAATGAAGAGGAGGGCTCTATGCAGTTGAACGAAATGATTGCCAAACAAATTGTCGAACGAACCATGAAGATCATCCCACACTCGATTAATGTGATGGATAATAAAGGTCGCATTATTGGATCCAGTGATCCTACTCGCTTATACCAAAAACATGAAGGAGCGGTACTTGCCATCACCGAATCACGAGTCGTTAATATTGACGAAGCCACTGCCGAACACCTAAAAGGGGTTAAGCCTGGAGTTAATTTACCGATTCTATTTCAGGATAATGTCATTGGGGCGATTGGGGTTTCTGGGACACTGCAGCAAGTTCATCATTTTGGTGAGCTGGTGAAGATGACCGCTGAGCTTATTGTTGAACAAGCTGTACTTATGTCTCAAGTAGAATGGAATAAGAGGCATCGTGAAGAATTGGTATTGCAATTAATCCGAGGTAGCACGCTTAATGACATGCAACTGCAATCCATCGCACAGCGTCTGGATCTCGACCTTGCACAACCGCGGATTGCCGCCATCGTCAAGGTGTTACCGATAGGAGACACTGCGCCTTCATTGGAAAACTTACAGCAATTAGTACATTTACTTGAATATCCCGAGCGCGATAATTTAGTCGGTATCTTGTCTGTTTCACAAAACGAAGTGGTGGTACTCAAGCCTATAACCCTGATAGGGAACAGCTGGTCCAAGGATGCAGAAACCAAGCGCGTGAAATTGCTACTCAAAAGAATAAAGAAAGAAGCTAAGTTTCAAATCAAGATTGCGCTTGGGGATTACTTTACCGGACTTTCTGGTTTAGCACGCTCATATGATACCGCTGAGCTCACTATGCGCAGTGTCGGTAACCGCCCCGGAGACATGTTTTTCTATCAAGACTATCGACTGCCGGCCATTATGAGTAGCCTGTTACAAGATCCATGGATTCGTGAGCAACTGGAGCAGTCTTACCTACATCTTCAACAACAGGACAGTAAAGGGATACTGATCAAAACTTTGAAGACATATTTAAAGCAGAACTGTGATTCAGCTCTCACCTGTAACGAACTACATATCCATCGCAATACGCTACGCTATCGAACAGACAAGATAAACCAAATAACATCATTAAATATCAACAATATAGACGATCTATTTCAACTCTACATTGCAATAAATCTATTCCACTGGTCGAGCTAAAAAATGTGCAACTGCACAATTTAAAAGGACCGATTTGAGCACTTATTTGTAGAGAATGACAAAGACTTACCAACCCTATATCTTTATATTTGCCGAAAATGACACATCGTTATCTGGGAAATAGAACATGATTGAAGTTTCAACTCTTGGCGCACTTTCAGCATTGATTGTTGCTATCGCGCTCATTCTTAAAAAAGTGCCACCCACCTACGGCATGATCATCGGTGCTTTGGTTGGCGGCGTGGTTGGCGGCGTTTCTCTCACCGAAACCGTTGAGTTAATGATAGGTGGTGCCCAAGGGATCGTCACTTCAGTGATGCGAATTCTCGCCGCTGGTGTGTTGGCCGGCGTACTAATTGAATCAGGGGCGGCTACCTCGATTGCAGAATCCATCATCAAAAAAGTAGGCGAAACTCGCGCCTTACTTGCTCTTGCCATTGCGACCATGATTTTAACCGCTGTTGGCGTTTTCGTTGATGTGGCCGTTATCACGGTTTCTCCTATTGCACTGGCTATTGCTCGCCGCGCAGACCTTTCTAAAACCGCGATCCTTTTGGCGATGGTGGGCGGCGGTAAAGCAGGTAATGTCATGTCGCCTAACCCAAATGCCATTGCGGCGGCTGATGCGTTCAATGTTCCGTTAACCTCTGTGATGGCTGCAGGCGTGATTCCGGGTCTATTTGGGCTGCTTTTCGCCTACTTCTTGGCAAAGCGCCTCGTCAATAAAGGTTCAAAAGTAGCGGAAAGTGAAGTGGTCAAAGCGGATCAAAGTTCACTGCCAAGCTTTTCTTCTTCAATCGTTGCACCGTTAGTGGCTATTGCCCTACTCGCGCTGCGACCACTCGCTGATATCAATGTTGATCCTCTAATTGCATTACCCTTGGGTGGATTGCTGGGTGCACTGGCTATGGGTCGCTTCAAACAAGCCAATAGCTTTGCGGTTTCAGGCTTGTCACGTATGGCACCGGTTGCTGTAATGCTACTGGGCACAGGAACCATTGCAGGCATCATTGCTAACTCAGGACTAAAAGCTGATCTGATTGAAGTGCTGACGATGTCTGGGCTGCCTTCTTACTTACTTGCTCCGTTTTCTGGCGCACTGATGGCACTATCAACCGCATCGACAACTGCCGGAACAGTAGTGGCATCGAATGTATTTGCCAGCACCATTCTTGAGCTAGGTGTTCCAGCTCTCGCAGGCGCAGCAATGATCCACTCTGGTGCGACAGTACTTGACCATATGCCACATGGTAGCTTCTTCCATGCCACGGGTGGTGCGGTACATATGAGTATTCATGAACGTCTAAAACTCATCCCTTATGAGTCAGCGGTCGGTCTTGTTATCGCCTTCGTCTCAGTAATGATCTTCGGTGTATTTGGTCTGTTTGTTTAAGTTTAAAGGTATCAAAATGAAAATTGTAATTGCTCCTGACTCATATAAAGAAAGCCTATCAGCAATGGGCGTTGCTCAAGCGATTGAAGATGGCTTTAAACAGCTAATACCAAACGCCGAATACGTAAAATTACCAATGGCTGATGGTGGTGAAGGCACAGTACAATCTCTGGTGGATGCGACCAATGGCTCTATCATCCAACATCCAGTGATTGGTCCATTAGGTGAAATTGTCGAAGGCTTCTACGGTATGTTCGGTGACGGTAAAACTGCCATTATTGAAATGGCGGCCGCTTCCGGCCTAGATTTAGTCTCTCCAGAACAACGTAATCCACTAAAAACCACTACCTATGGTACGGGTGAGTTGATCAAAGCCGTATTAGATAAAGGTGTTGAGCATATTATTATTGGCATTGGTGGTAGTGCGACCAATGATGGTGGCTTAGGAATGGCTCAAGCGCTAGGCATTCGTATGCTAGATGCAGAGGGTCACGAGCTGGTGTTTGGTGGTGGTGAACTGTCAAAACTGACAACCATTGATCTCACCAACCTCGACCCACGCCTACAAAACGTACGCTTAGAGGTCGCTTGTGATGTCGATAATCCATTATGCGGACCAAAAGGGGCATCACAGGTATTCGGTCCGCAAAAAGGCGCAACACCAGAAATGGTTGAGCTGTTAGATGCTAACCTTGCTCATTATGCCAGTATCATGAAAAACCAGTTAGGCGTCGATGTCATTGATCTCCCTGGTGCTGGCGCGGCAGGCGGTCTAGGCGCGGCACTTGTTGGCCTGTTAAATGCGGAGCTTCGCCCTGGTATTAACATCGTAATGGACGCCGTCAATTTAGATGAAATAGTCTCAGATGCTGATCTTGTGATTACAGGAGAGGGGCGCATTGATAGCCAAACCATTCATGGCAAAACACCGATTGGTGTCGCTCGCACAGCCAAAAAACATAAACTGCCTGTCATCGGTATTGCCGGCTGTCTAGCCAGTGATTGTGGTGTGGTTCATGAGCATGGTATCGACGCGGTATTTGCGGTAGTGAACCGTTCAGTAGACTTGCCGACAGCTTTGGCTGAAGCGGCTGAAAATATTGAACTTACTGCTCGCAATGTTGCAGCAATGTATACGATTAAGCACTAATCGAGCTCTCTGTAAGCTAAAAGCAATTTTCGCTGTATGCTAAAAGCAATTAAGGCCACTATTCACAGCGGCCTTAATTATATTTACAACAAAATCAGACGTTACGCAGGCTCTTGGAAGATAACCGTGTCTGCTTTTTCCGTGTACTGACCCATTTTATGGAAGTTCAGGTAACGGTATGTATCAGCAGCGGTTGCATTAATCTTCTCAGCGTACTCTAAGTACTCTTCTTTCGTTGGGATGCGACCTAGAATCGCGCCAACAGCAGAAAGCTCAGCAGAAGCCAGATAAACGTTCGCGCCATTACCTAAGCGGTTCGGGAAGTTACGCGTTGACGTCGACATAACCGTCGAAGCATCAGCAACACGAGCTTGGTTACCCATACATAGTGAACAGCCAGGAGTTTCGATACGTACCCCAGCACGACCGAAGATGCCGTAGTAGCCTTCTTCTGTCAGTTGGTCTTTATCCATCTTCGTTGGCGGAGCCACCCATAGGCGAGTATTTAGCGAGCCGTTAAACTCTTCTAGCATCTTACCAGCGGCACGGAAGTGGCCGATGTTGGTCATACAAGAACCGATGAACACTTCTTGAATCTCTGTGCCTTGAACGTCAGATAGAAGACGAGCATCATCTGGATCGTTTGGTGCACATAGGATTGGTTGATCGATATCAGCAAGGTCAATCTCGATAACGTGCGCGTATTCCGCATCTGAATCAGCAGACAGCAACTCAGGGTTAGCTAGCCACTCTTCCATTGCTGTAATACGACGCTCAATCGTACGAACATCACCGTAACCTTCAGCGATCATCCACTTCAGCATCACGATGTTCGAGTTCAAGTACTCAGAGATAGACTCTTCAGAAAGCTTAACGGTACAACCTGCAGCAGAACGCTCAGCAGATGCATCAGAAAGCTCAAATGCTTGCTCAACAGATAAGTGCTCAACACCTTCAATTTCTAGTACACGACCAGAGAATTCGTTGATCTTACCTGCTTTCTCTACCGTTAGTAGGCCTTGCTTGATGCCGTAAAGAGGAATGGCATGTACTAGGTCACGTAGCGTGATACCCGGTTGCATTTCACCTTTAAAGCGAACCAAGATAGATTCAGGCATATCAAGAGGCATAACGCCTGTTGCTGCAGCAAATGCTACCAAGCCAGAACCCGCAGGGAATGAAATACCTAGAGGGAAACGAGTATGCGAGTCACCACCTGTACCTACAGTATCAGGAAGAAGCATACGGTTTAGCCATGAGTGGATAACGCCATCACCCGGACGAAGTGAAACACCCGCACGATTCATGATGAAATCAGGTAGCGTATGGTGAGTGTTTACATCGACTGGTTTAGGGTATGCCGATGTGTGACAGAAAGACTGCATTACAAGGTCTGCAGAGAAACCAAGACACGCCAGATCTTTAAGCTCATCACGAGTCATAGGACCGGTCGTATCTTGAGAACCCACTGTCGTCATTTTAGGTTCACAGTACTGACCAGCACGAACACCTTCAACGCCACATGCTTTACCAACCATCTTCTGAGCTAGCGTGTAGCCTTTATCAGATGCAGATGGATCGATTGGTTTAGCAAACAGATCCGTTTCAGCTAGACCTAGAGCGTCACGAGCACGACCCGTTAGACCACGACCGATGATCAGTGGAATACGGCCACCAGCACGCACTTCATCAAGAAGTACTTTGCTTAGCTCAAAGTTTGAGATCACAGAACCGTTCTTGTGAACAACACCTTCGTACGGGTAGATATCAATGATATCGCCCATGTTCATGTCTTGTACGTTCAGTTCAATGGGTAGTGCGCCTGAATCTTCCATTGTGTTGTAGAAGATTGGTGCAATTTTACCACCAAGACAAACACCGCCAGTACGCTTGTTTGGTACGAATGGGATATCTTCACCCATGAACCAAAGTACTGAGTTTGTTGCCGATTTACGTGAAGAACCTGTACCAACAACATCACCAACGTAAGCCAGTGGAATGCCATCTTTTTGCATTTCTTCAATTTGTTTGATTGGACCAACGCTACCCTGTTCATCAGGAGTAATGCCATCACGTTCCATCTTCAGCATCGCTTTCGCGTGTACTGGGATGTCAGGACGTGACCATGCATCAGGCGCTGGAGATAGGTCATCGGTGTTCGTTTCACCAGTGACTTTAAATACTTTTACTGTGATTTTTTCTGCTACTTTATCTTTCGCTGTAAACCATTCAGCATCAGCCCAAGATTGAAGTACTTGTTGTGCAGCAGCATTGCCAGCTTTCGCTTTCTCTTCTACGTCATAGAACGCATCGAACATCAGTAGAGTATGAGATAGCGCTTTAACAGCGATTGGAGCAAGCTCAGCATCGTCTAGTAGAGATACTAGAGATTCGATGTTGTAACCGCCTTGCATGGTACCAAGCAGTTCTGCAGCTTTTGCTTTGCTTACTAGTGGCGAAGCTACTTCACCTTTAGTGATAGCCGTAAGGAAGCCAGCTTTTACGTAAGCAGCTTCATCTACACCCGGTGGAATGCGATTTTCTAGTAGGTCAAGAATGATTTCTTCTTCACCTTGAGGTGGATTCTTCAGAAGTTCAACTAGGCCAGCTACCTGCTCAGCATCTAGTGGTTTTGGAACAACTCCTTCGGCAGCACGTTCTTCGACGTGTTTACGGTAGGCTTCAAGCACGACTTTTTTCCTCTCATTGCGGTTCACTTCTTACCTTCATAATTGTTAGTAAAATAAAGAAGTGAACATCCTTGGAAACTTGGCTCTCCATTGCCATTTTTGTCATTCAATTTGTATTGATGAGCGGCGTCATAGAGGCCAAACTGTGGGCGATAGAATAGCAAATTTAACGTTAAATTAAAATCTTATCATTTTGACCAACATAGCAAGTTAAGACGAAAGTCCCACTATTTTTGCCTAATTACGCAGTTAAACGGCTACTCTACGCATGATTATTTGTAGGAAGTACCGACAATCAAATAGACCGAATCATAGTTATCTTCAGTTCGGCCATAAGCCAAAATGATCGGTCCTATTGGCGAATCAACACCAGCAAAAACAGAACCTGCGGTGTACATTGGTGCTTCATCAATGGTTAAATCATTGTTCGACCAAACACCACCATGTTCTATGGATGCACCTACGTAGAACGGTGATTTAAAGAGGCCGAAGTCATTTTCAAACCACTTATAACGATAGATAAGGCTGGTGTAGGCCAAGTTCTGACCTATCATACTATTCCTTGGAATACCTGACAGGTTTAAGAAGCCACCAAGCTCTTTGGGGTCGATTGGAAAAACAGAGTTTTTACTTTCTACAATTCCGTAATCCAGCTTTGCGACTAAAGTATGCTTCTCAATACTCTTTGCTGCCATGAAATTAGCCGAAAACTCATAAACCGTATCACTCTCAGACGTTAAATCCGATTCACCAAGAGAGCTGTCATTATCAAAATCATCATGAGAAACGAGGTACTCTAAATCGACAAAGTAACCCTTGGTCGGTAAGCTGAAATTATCCAAAGTATCCAGTCGGTAACCCATGAAGCCACCAATACGCTTGTAGCCACCACTGCCCAATGAAGGTAACGAAGAAACCTCAACATCCCCATCTGTATAACGAACACCAAATGTCAGCTCCTGCCACAAGGTTGGTTGATAGCCTAATGCCAATTCACCGACATATTCACTATACGTCATAGGGAGATAATCTTTCGTTACGTCCAGTGTCGGTTCTTCAATATCATCAATATCTGCGGGTAGGTTTCTGTTCTCTTTGCTGTAAACAACCGATGCAGAAGTGAACAGTTTTTGACTCGAAAAGAAGGGCGAGTAAAGTTCCGCTTCAATTCGTTTGTCAGTACCCATCTCGACGTTAGTTCTTAGCTCTGCACCATGCTTATTAATATCGGTAAAGTTGGCTGAGACACCGATCGAGTACTGACTGGTAGTAGAGAAATCATCTTCAAGAAAGAATCGAAAGTTGAGGTAGTTTGGGCCCCAAGACTTTTCGTTCACATCGACTTGAAGTTGATCTTCACCGTCAACGTTGTCAAATTCATAAGTGACCAACTCAAATCTATCCAGTGCATAGAGATCTTTCACTTTAGATTCGATTTCACTGGTTTTCAAAACCTCACCAGAATCGAGATTTAAGCGGTTTTCGATCAACTTATCTGAATAGTGGGTGTTGTTGTTGATGACAACCCTATCGACGACAGTCTTATCGCCATGTTTCAGCTGTCTGCGTGCTTTTTGTTTGTCCTCGATATAATGCTGATAATCGGCATTTGAGAGCGATAGCTTAGAAAGTTCATCAGTATGCTGCTTAGCGGCTTCATAGCCCGCGAGGAAAGCCGATGGCATTTTATCAAAGTCAGTCGTCTCCATTTGCCCAACATCAGGACGTAGGAAAACATCATCATCCGTCAGTGTTTCAGCTTGCTCTTGAGTGCTGCGTTGGACCAGATAATTAGAGAGTTGGTCAGCTGCCGCTAGAAAATTCGTGAAGTCTTCTTTGCCTTTGTAATTGGTACTGATATCCACCGCAATGACAATGTCCGCGCCCATCGCTCTGGCAACGTCGACTGGCATATTATTGGTGACACCACCATCAACCAGCATTCGGCCATCTAATTCATAAGGGGGAAGCGCGCCGGGAACTGACATACTGGCCATCATCGCATCAACAAGGTGACCATGGTCGATGACCACTTCTTCAAGCTCAATAATGTCGGTTGCGACTGAACGGTAGGGAATAGCAAGATGGTCAAAAGAGTCGAGTGGAGATAGGTTACCTGTGGTCTCACGCAGAATACGCAACATATTCTGACCTTGAACCACACCTTTCCTAGCTTTGATTTCGCCCCAACCTAAACCGAGATCGGTGTTCAGTTGGTAACGGTCTTCATATTCTTTGTCACGCACTCGGCGATCACTACGGTTAACGCGATCACGATAGCCGCGATTCCAATCAACCGTATAAATAAAACTTTCAATCTCATCAGCACTCATCCCTGTCGCATAAAGCCCACCAACGTAAGAACCCATGCTGGTACCAGTAATGTAATCGACCGGAATTTGCATCTCTTCTAGCGCTTTAAGTACACCAATGTGAGCCGCTCCTTTGGCTCCTCCACCAGCAAGCACAACAGCAACGGTTGGTCTTTTATGAGCTTGTCCAGCTTGCTGAGATTGTTCGACCGGTGTCACAGTAGATGCAAACAGCTGAAAACTGATCACAGTACCGACAACACCTAAGCCACTCACTAACCAACGAGAAATCATTATTTTAACTGTCCTTGTCATTCTTTCTTGTTACGACTTTACCACTGAAAAAGCTTCTTTAGCCACTGTTTTGGTTGACTTTCACAGCCCTTTTTAATGTTTCCACCCTCATCCCAAAGTGGCAGTTTAACTGCACCATCACAATCAAACTCTAAAGCCCCTTCAGAAGTTCGAGTAAAGTTAGCGGTGACAATTCCTGTCGGCCAAGGCAGTAATAACTGCTCGGGTGTTCTCTGTTTGAGATAATCGGCATAAACACGTAACGCACCACTCGAACCAGTAAGCTTAGTCGGCTTATTATCATCACGTCCTAGCCAGATGGTCGTCACTTCACGGCCATCTACGCCCACGAACCAACTGTCTCGGCTGTCATTACTAGTGCCAGTTTTACCAGCTAACCCTGCCCATGCAAACTGACCTTGTAGGAAACGGCCCGTGCCTTCCGACACGCCACGTTTCATTGCATAGGTTGTAAGCCAAGCGGCTTGCTGGTCAACGCTTTGTGATACACGAGGGATCGACTGATACAGAACCTCGCCATCGTTATCAACAACTGAGCGAAGCGCAGACAAAGGTGCTATACGCCCAGAATTGGTAATGGTTTGATACATCTGCGCAACTTGGAACGGAGTCAGTGAGAACGAACCCAAAAACATCGACGGCACTGGGCGAATCTCATTTTTATCGACCCCCAGTTTTCCAATCGTATCCGAGACACTATCAATGCCTAATTGCATGCCTAAACGAACAGTAGGTACGTTGTAAGACTTAGAAAGCGCCACATACAAAGGCACATCGCCACGGAACTTACGATCGAAGTTTCTCGGGCTCCACACGCTACCTTTACTGCCTTTCAAGCTCAGTGGCGTGTCTTTCAATGTTGTCGCCAACGTGTACTTCTGAGGCTGCTCTAGGGCGGTTAAGTAAATTGCAGGCTTGACCAAAGAACCAATTGGGCGACTCGCGTTCAAGGCACGGTTAAAGCCATCGTAGCCAGTACGCTTACCACCGACCATCGCCCGGATTTCACCGGTATTTCTATCCACGGCAATAGCTGCTGCTTCCAGCTTATTACCTGCGGTTTTCGATAAATCAGGCACCTTACGAGCAATCGACTTCTCTAACTTGTCTTGAGATACCGGATCCAGAGAGGTAAAGACTCGAATCCCTTTTTTCGCCTCAAATCGATCGCCGACATACTTCTTAAGCTCAATGTTTACTTGTTGGAAATAAGCGGGCTGACGGCTAGCAATGCGTGGGTTGTCTTGAATATCCAAATCACGACTCGCCGCCTCTTCGTATTGTCGCGGAGTTAAGATGTCTTGTTGCATCAATAAGCGAAGAACCAGATCGCGTCGAGTCTTAGCACGCTCAGGATAGCGAACCGGATTGTAATACGAAGGTCCTTTGACCATGCCGACCAGCAGTGCTAGTTGATCGATTCGGAGTTCTTGAATCGGTTGCCCGAAGTACAAGCGAGATGCTAATCCAAAGCCATGAATCGCTTGCCCACCATTTTGCCCAAGATAAACCTCGTTTAAGTAGGCTTCTAAGATGCGATCTTTGCTGTAACGATGATCCAAGATAAGTGCAATATAGGCTTCGCGAACCTTGCGCCACAATGTGCGCTCGCTAGATAAGAACAGGTTTTTTGCCAATTGTTGCGTCAACGTACTGCCACCTTGTACCGTTCGCCCAGCTTTGACGTTAACGACCATTGCACGAGCGATGGCCAGTGGCGACACACCATCGTGTTGATAGAAGTTTCGGTCTTCGGTTGCCAGTAAGGCATCAACCATCACTTCTGGGAACTGATTGCGTTTTAAGAACAGGCGCTGCTCATCGTTACTTTTCTCAAGCATGCCAAGCATTTTCGGTTCAACACGCAGGTAGCCCATGTCGCCTTTCTTCTCCAGCGACTGAATGCGAGTTAATTCGTTACCATTGAAGTGCAGCATCACATGACGATCCGCTTCCGGTCCATCAACAAACTCGAACGGACGACGAATCATTTCAATCTTGGTCGAAGAAGAAGAGTATTCGCCTGGGTGACGAGGCGCGTTCACCTTACGGTAATTAAGTACATCGAGCTCATTCTTAACCTGAACCAAACTCACCGGAGTTCCCGGAGACAGGTCTAGCACTCGCGCATAAACCACGGTTGGCAAATCAAACAGCTGACCTTCAAAGCGCTGTTTGACCACAGAATCAAGATAAATACCGACGAACAACAGCAATGCCGCAAGCGCTAAGCCCGCTTTCCAAGAAATGCCCCATAGGATCTTCAACCAACCTCTTTTGCCAGATTTCTTAGCCTTAGGTTTGGTCTTTTTCGCAGCCGCTCTTGGTTTTCTTGGCTTGGCTTTGGTCGCTGGTGACTTCTTTGCTGGCGCTTTTTTAGGTGGTGCCTTTTTTGGCGTTAACATTTTGGTCATCATCGATTCAACTGTCGTTTAGTTTTAGTGGTTGCTACATGGTTAGCAGGGTCATCCGGCCAAGGATGTTTTGGGTAACGGCCCTTCATCTCTTTTTGTACTTCTTTGTACGCGCCAGCCCAAAAGCCAGCTAAATCTTGAGTAATTTGTAGTGGTCGCTGTGCTGGAGAAAGGAGCTCAAGCACTACTTTTTTACGCCCTTGCGCGATCAATGGCGAGTCTTGTTCGCCAAAGACTTCCTGCATTCGCACTGAGATCACTGGTTCAGATTGATATTGATAACGAATGGCCTTCTTGCTGCCTGTTGGCATCAGATAGTGCGTTGGCAACCATTGGTCGATTTCTTGATTCAAAGGCCAACCAAGATAAGCCGACAATGCTTGCTCAATCGAAACACTAGACAGTCCTTTTGCCGACTTAATGCCATTCAGATAGGGAGATAGCCACTCATCAAGGTGTTCAATCAAACTCGCATCGTCCATCGCTGGCCAATCATGCTCAGGCATCCAAAGCTCTGCACAGCGTACACGCTCAACCAACTGCTTAGCCGAAGCTGTCCAATTTAAGCGATCCAACCCACATCGAGCGACATAATTGAGCAGCGCTTGGCTCGCCTGATTCGCATCGGGATCAGGTAAAGCTTTGGTGCTGATAATCAACTTGCCCAGAGATACACGCTGCTCAGCAACTAAACGGCCACGTTTCTCATCCCAATCGGCGTAATCGGAACGCACAAACAGTTTTGGAAATTCAGCTTCTAACTGTGCGATATCAACCGCGGTGGCTAAGAAAATCTGACTGGCTCGCCCTGTGCTGCGCATCAAATCAATCACTACGATATAGTTATTGTTCGCCAGTGGATCATCATCACGAACCTCAGCACCGTGGCCATTCGCCAAAAGGAAAGCACTGCTGGTCGCGCTTCTCACTTGTGCAATCCGGTCTGGGAAGGCAAAACAAAGCACTAATGGTAGCAATGATTCGTCAGCTTGTGACAAATCTAAGTGATGATTGAGTTTGCTCGCGAGACTTTTCGCTCGCTGCATCACAACGCTATTTTTGGAATGTTTTCTTTGCTTAAGTCGATGCAAAGAGTGTTGAATATCCGTCACATTGCGCTCCGGCTCTTCCAGCAAAGCAGCAGCAACAATCGCGACATTCAACAGAGCAGGACTACCTTGCTGCGCTTTAACCAACATGCTGGCAATACGAGGCTCTAGACCTAAACGTTGGACCTGTTTTCCTAATGCCGTAAATTGACCATTATCGTCTAACAATTCAAGAGTCTGTAAGAGTTGCTTGGCTTGCCCGATAGAAGCTTTGGGTGGAACGTCTAACCATTGCAGTTCATCAGCACTCGCAGCGCCCCATTGCGTCAATTCAGACACCAGCGAAGACAAATCAGAATGAAGAATTTCAGGTTCTGGTATAGCTGGTTGCTGCATCAGCTGCGTTTCGCTGTACAAACGAACGCACAAGCCCTCTTCAATTCGTCCCGCACGGCCCGCTCGTTGTTCAGCTGAAGATTGCGAGATTTTCACTTGCTCAAGCTTAGTAATACCGGTTTTCAGATCGAACTTCGCCACACGTTCAAGCCCAGAATCAACCACCAATCGAATACCTTCAATCGTCAAAGAAGTCTCAGCAATATTGGTCGCTAACACCACCTTTCGACGCCCTTTCTCTGATGGCGCGATCGCTTTCTGCTGTTGAGAAAAGCTGAGTTGCCCATACAGAGGACACACATCGATATCATTGGCGAATTGTTCTAGTTGAGATTCCACCTGCTTAATCGCAGAAACGCCCGGCAAAAAGGCCAGAAGTGAGCCTGACTCTTTCTCCATCAGAGAGCGAATCACGTTAGCCATTTTAGGGGCTAGATATTCATTTGCGTTAAGAGGCTGATAACGGAAATCGACCGGAAAGGTGCGACCTTGTGATTCAACGTATTTGGCATTCGGCAGCAAAGTTTGCAGAGCTTGTTGATCTAAAGTTGCCGACATCACTACCACTTTCAGATCGTCACGCAACGCCTCTTGGATCTCTAAGCTAAACGCCAATGCGGTATCGGCGTGAATACTGCGCTCGTGAAATTCATCAAAGATCACCATATCAACCCCAGTTAATTCAGGGTCGGTTTGGATCATTCTTGTCATGATCCCTTCAGTAACAATCTCTAAGCGAGTCGCACTGCTGCTTTTAGATTCACCACGAACTCTAAAGCCAATGCTCTCTCCCACCTTTTCTCCCAATTGGCTCGCTAAGTAAGTAGCAATATTCCTTGCAGCCAAACGCCTCGGTTCAAGCATGATGATTTTGCCTTGAACGGCGTTGGTCTTAACTAACTGTAAAGGGAAGAATGTTGACTTACCCGCACCGGGAGCGGCCTTTAGAATAAGTTGAGTGTGTGTTTCTACGCCAGCGAGCAGATCTGGCATCACAGCTTCTATGGGCAGTTGTGGCAATGGGAGAACCTTGTGGTGTAATGTTGGCAACATTGTACATAAAAACCTACCTGTCTAAATAAGTAATATGCACTTCAATCCTCCATTAGAGCCAGCGACTCTTATTAAACGCTATAAACGCTTTCTCACTGACATCCAACTTCCAGACGGTAGCGAGCGCACTATCCACTGCGCTAACACTGGAGCGATGACAGGATGTGCGACTCCTGGCAATACGGTGTGGTACTCAACCTCCGATAATGCAAAGAGAAAGTACCCAAACAGCTGGGAGATCTCAGAAACAGACAAAGGTCATCGTATTTGTGTAAATACTGCGCGGGCAAACCAGCTAGCAGTGGAAGCAATTGAAAATGGGACTATAGTTGAACTCTTAGGTTATAACGCGTTACGAACCGAAGTGAAATATGGCAGTGAGAATAGTCGCATTGATATTCTGCTTGAAGATAACGAAAAGCCGCCTTGCTATATCGAAGTGAAAAGCGTCACTTTGCTCGACGAGCAAGAAACGTCAACTAAAGGGCAAGGTTTTTTCCCTGATGCGGTCACAACCAGAGGCCAAAAACATCTGCGTGAACTCACAGAAATGGTCGAATCTGGAAATAGAGCCGTACTTTTATTCACTGTTTTACATTCAGGTATTGAAAAAGTGTCTGCGGCACACCATATAGACGCCAAATATTCGTTATTACTAAAACAAGCACAAGACGCTGGAGTTCAAGTGCTTTGCTATAAAGCAGAGCTCAGCAGTACTCAAATACAACTAAAACAAGCTGTTGAATTTATCAATAGCTAGGCAAAGATGCTGAACTAATCACATTGATTGCAAGTTTGAATAAGAGTATTTGCCACCATTCGTTCTTTCTGCTATAGATACCCGCCTTAAAATTAGCTGCTTTGCAGTTGACTAGGTGTAAATAGGAGATGCTGTATGCCAGAATCTAAGAAAAAAGCGCTAGGCATCCTAGCCATCGCAGGTGTTGAACCGTACCAAGAGAAGCCAGGTGAAGAGTACATGTCACCTGAGCAAACGGAACATTTTACAAAAATTTTAGCAGCTTGGCGCAACCAGCTCAGGGAAGAAGTTGATCGTACTGTGCACCACATGCAGGACGAAGCAGCGAATTTCCCAGACCCAGTTGACCGTGCTTCTCAAGAAGAAGAATTCAGCCTAGAGTTACGTAACCGTGACCGTGAGCGTCGTCTTATCAAAAAAATTGAGAAGACATTAGACAAGATCGAAGAAGACGATTTCGGCTTCTGTGATTCTTGCGGTATCGAGATTGGCATTCGTCGCCTTGAAGCTCGTCCAACTGCTGATCTTTGTATTGACTGTAAAACACTTGCAGAGATCAAAGAAAAACAGATGCAAGGTTAATTCTTGCAGATGTAAAGAAAGGGAGCCTTGGCTCCCTTTTTTGTTTGTTATCCAAGCGAAGTATTTCACACGCTTGATAGTAAATAGCAGCTTTAAGCCTTAGTTCTATACATCAAACCTTGTTCTATAGATTGAAGCTTAGTTCTAGGCATTAAAGCTCTTGTCAAACGTCTTAAGAATCGGCTACTGCGGTACCATTTAGATTAGGTTGTTCACTCATGAATTATATCGGGCGCTTTGCACCATCACCGTCAGGTCCTCTTCATTTTGGCTCACTTGTTGCTGCTCTTGGTAGCTACTTTCAAGCGAAATCTAACCAAGGAAAATGGTTAGTTCGTATGGAAGACCTCGACCCACCAAGAGAAATGGCCGGCGCTGCAGACCTCATTCTTAAGACGCTTGAGGCTTACCATCTATTCTGGGATGGTGAAGTCGTCTATCAAAGCCAACGTCATGACTTGTATCAAGCTCAAATCGATCAATGGGTTGCTGACAATCAAGCCTACTACTGCCAATGCACCCGCAAGCAGATAAAGGCTTTGGGCGGCTTTTACAATGGTCACTGTCGAGATGTAGGCCTAATCGATTCAGGTGAACAGGCGGTGCGCTTGTGCATGGACTTTCCAGTGGAGTCCTTTGATGATGTTCGCCACGGCACCATTCAAATCCCTAAAGCACTAGCTGAAGAAGATTTTATTATTAAACGCAGAGATGGATTGTTTGCCTATAACTTGGCCGTTGTTCTTGATGACATCGACCAAGGAGTAACAGAAGTCGTAAGAGGCGCAGACCTGATAGAACCAACAGGTCGACAAATCAGTTTGTATAAGACGCTCAAGCAAAAAACAGTGAGCTACTTGCACTTACCATTGGCAACCGATGGCTTGGGGAATAAACTGTCAAAACAGAACCATGCCACCGCGATAGATCTAGACAACCCAAAACCAACGTTACTCAACGCGATGCGATTCTTAGGTTTTGATATCCCGACGGCTCTTTGTGAGGCTTCAATGGATGAGATTTTATTGTGGGGCTGCCAGCAATGGAACGTCAGTCAGTTACCTGATAGTTTACAAAAAGAGCACTGTAATTAGCTCGAAACTCACGGCAAATAGCAAAAACGACACATAAAAATGCCATAACCAACCAATGTGGTTAAGCAGACGATGTTCTCAAATGGCTCGCGCTAAGCTATTATTAGCCGCAATTAAACTCTGCACTACCACTTTGGACTAAGAGAAAAACAAAGTTGGCGATACCTACTTTGTTCTAAACTAATGAATACAAACGACAATACCCCAAGCGAACAACGCGGATTCCACGAATTAGCTCTGAATATTTATACTCGTCAAGAGCACAATATTTCACGCAAGCAGATCAGCGACAACGCACTAAAAGTGCTATATCGCCTGAATGGTGCGGGTTTTGACGCATTTCTAGTCGGTGGTGGTGTGCGCGATATCTTATTAGGCTCTCAGCCAAAAGATTTTGATATTGCGACCAACGCAACGCCAGAGCAAATCAAACACCTCTTCAGAAACTGTCGTCTTATCGGTCGCCGTTTCCGCTTGGCACATATCATGTTTGGTCGCGACATCATTGAAGTGGCAACTTTCCGTGGTCACCACCAAGAACCATCGAAGAACGTTTCTGCACAATCGAAAGAAGGCATGCTACTTCGCGATAACGTGTACGGCAGTGTTGATGAAGATGCAGAGCGTCGTGATTTCACAATCAACGCGATGTACTACAACATTGCAGACTACAGCATCCACGATTACGCGGGTGGTGTAGAAGATTTAGAAGATAAACTGATCCGCCTGATTGGCGATCCAGAAACGCGTTACCGCGAAGACCCAGTGCGTATGCTACGTGCAATGCGCTTCGCCGCTAAACTGGATTTCGACATCGAAGAAGACACGGCTGACCCGATTGAAGAGTTAGCTCACCTTCTAAGAGATATCCCAGCAGCGCGCCTTTACGAAGAGTCTCTAAAATTACTGCAATCAGGTCACGGTTTAGAAACCTACCACCTGATGCGCGAGTACAACCTGTTCCAACAGATGTTCCCAGCAGTAGCTGAGCACTTCACAGAAGATTACGACTCTCACACAGAGCAGATGCTTGATTTGGTTCTTGATTCAACCGACCTTCGCATCGAAGATGGTAAGCGAGTAAACCCAGCATTCATGTTCGCAGCGATGCTTTGGTACCCAATGAACAAGCTGGCAGACAAACTTGTCGCTGAACAGGGTATGGCACACTACGATGCGATCATGGAAGCGAGTAACATCATTCTAGATCAGCAAGTAAAGTCTATTGGTATTCCTCGTCGTCACACAGCAACCATTCGCGAAGTTTGGCAACTGCAACTTCGACTGCCTCGTCGCAACGGTAAACGCGCTGTTCGTCTAATGGAATTAAACAAATTCCGTGCAGGCTACGATTTCCTAGAAATGCGTGGTGAGATTGAAGGTGGCGAAACCAAAGAGTTAGCAAAATGGTGGGAGCGTTATCAGACTGCAGGTCGTAACATGCGTCAAGCAATGGCTAACGACGTTGCAGCACCATCAAAGTCAGGCCATCGTCGCCGTAAGACTTACCGAAACAAAAAGAGTAAGCAATCAGAATGATAACTGCTTACATTGCGGTCGGCAGCAACCTTGCCGACCCAGTTAGCCAAGCAAATTTGGCTATCGAAACGCTAAAAAGCCTACCGCGATCAACGTTTATTGCGACCTCTCAGCTATATAGTAGCACTCCAATGGGACCGCAAAATCAACCAGACTACATCAACGCGGTAGTCGCTATCCAAACCGAATTAACGCCAATTGAACTGCTTGATTGCACTCAAAAGATCGAACTAGAGCAAGGGCGCGTCCGTAAAGACGAACGTTGGGGACCAAGAACCTTGGATCTCGACATTGTGCTATACGGCAATGAGGTGATCGATTCAGAGCGCTTAATCGTTCCTCATTATGGAATGAAAGAACGAGAGTTTGTACTCTACCCGCTTGCTGAAATCGCACCAAGTTTACAACTCCCTGATGGGACTGAGCTGACAGAACTACTGAAAATAGTAGATAAGAACGGGCTCAATGTTTGGCAACAATAGCCAAGCGCATTAAGGAAAACCAATGAAAAAAGTAACCATTAACGACCTGATCAAATGCAAACGTGAAGGCCGTAAATTTGCGACTTCGACAGCTTATGATGCGAGCTTTGCTCAATTATTCGAAAGCCAAGAAATGCCAGTTCTGCTTGTCGGTGATTCACTGGGTATGGTTTTACAAGGCCATAACGATACATTACCAGTAACCGTTGAAGACATTGCTTACCATACTCGCTCAGTGCGTGCTGGTAGCCCAAATTGTCTTCTTATGGCTGACATGCCTTTCATGAGCTACGCGACGCCAGAACAAGCTTGTGAGAGCGCAGCGACTTTGATGCGTGCTGGTGCGAACATGGTAAAAATCGAAGGCGGAAGCTGGTTGGTTGATACTGTGAAGATGCTAACAGAACGTGCAGTACCAGTATGTGCACACTTAGGCTTGACGCCCCAGTCTGTGAACATTTTTGGTGGTTACAAGATTCAAGGTCGTGACGACGAGCAAGCCGACAAAATGGTTGCTGACGCGTTAGCACTGCAAAACGCAGGCGCTCAAATCGTTCTACTTGAATGTGTGCCAGCTTCATTGGCAAAACGAATTACAGAAGCTTGTGACGTACCGGTTATCGGTATCGGCGCAGGTAATGTTACCGATGGTCAGATCTTGGTTATGCATGACATGTTCGGTATTTCTGCGAACTACATGCCGAAGTTCTCTAAGAACTTCCTAGCAGAAACAGGTGATATGCGTAAGGCAGTAGCTCTATACAAAGAAGAAGTAGAGAGCGCGCGCTTCCCTGATGAAGCTCATACAATCGCTTAGGAGTAAGTATGCAAACTTTTGCTGAAATAGCGGCTCTTCGTGAGCAGATTAAACAGTTTAAGCGTGATGGACGTACGGTTGCTTTTGTACCGACAATGGGAAACCTGCATGAAGGCCACCTGACTCTGGTAAAGAAAGCTCGTGAACTGGCCGACATCGTTGTGGTAAGCATCTTTGTAAACCCAATGCAGTTTGACCGTGCAGACGACCTAAACAACTACCCTCGAACGTTAGAAGCAGATTTAAGCAAACTAACAGGTGAAGGGGTTGAGCTAGTATTTACACCAACGCCAGAGGTGATGTACCCAGATGGATTAGACAAGCAGACGTTTGTTGAGGTCCCTGGCATATCTCACATGCTTGAAGGTGCCTCTCGTCCAGGTCACTTCCGTGGTGTATCAACCATTGTCACTAAACTGTTTAATATCGTTCAGCCAGACTTTGCATGCTTCGGCGAGAAAGACTTTCAGCAACTTGCTGTTATTCGCCAGATGACCACTGATTTAGCATTAGACATTGAAGTTGTCGGCGTTGCGACCGTTCGTGAAATGGATGGTTTGGCAATGAGCTCTCGCAATAGCAACCTAACGATTGACGAGCGCCAACGAGCGCCCGTTTTAGCGCGTACTATGCGCTGGATCAGCAGCGCTATTCGTGGTGGTCGCGATGATTACGCATCAGTGATTGAAGATGCTACTGACCAGCTACGCGCTGCAGATCTTCAACCTGACGAAATCTTCATTTGTGATGCTAAAACTCTGCAAGCGATCACTTCAGAATCAACTCAAGCAGTGATTCTAATGTCGGCTTTCCTAGGTAAGACGCGTCTTATCGATAACCAAGTTCTCGATTTGGTAACGGAAACCAAAGAAGAAGTGAAAGAAGAAACGACTGAATAGTCGGCTTCTGCTCTTAACGCAAAACAAAAAAAAGGTCGATGTTATATCGACCTTTTTCTTTACCTGTTACTTAGATGAACCAAAGGTTAGCTACGTAAGCCAATACCCTTTGTCACTAGGTAGTGTGCAATGCCATACAACAGCACGATAAACATACCTAGTACGCCAAACGACGTCACGATCCCCACATCAGACACACCCAAGAAGCCATATCTGAACGCGTTAACCATGTACACGATAGGGTTCAACTTCGATACACCTTGCCAGAATTCAGGCAATAGACTGATCGAGTAGAACACACCACCAAGGTACGTCAGCGGCGTTAAGATAAAGGTTGGGATAATAGAGATATCATCAAACGTGCGTGCGAATACCGCGTTAATCAAGCCACCCAAAGCGAATACTACCGACGTTAAAAATACCGTCGCAATGATCACGCCCCAATGGTCAACTTGTAAGTCGACAAAGAACAACGACACGAAGGTTACTATGGTACCCACTAACAATCCACGAACCACACCACCCATTACGAAGCCGGCGATAATCACGTAGTTAGGAACAGGCGCTACAAGCAGCTCTTCAATGTTCTTCTGGAACTTGGCACTAAAGAACGATGAAGCAACGTTGGAATATGAGTTGGTGATCACCGACATCATGATCAGACCGGGAACAATGTATTCCATGTAGCTAAAGCCGTTCATTTCACCAATACGCGCACCAATCAGGTTACCGAAGATGATGAAGTAAAGCGTCATGGTAATCGCTGGCGGCACCAGAGTCTGCACCCAGATACGAGTAAAGCGATTGATCTCTTTGGTCAACAAACTGCAGAAAGCGGTCCAATATAGGCTGTACATATTATTTACTCCCCTCACGGACGATACTCACAAATAGCTCTTCTAGACGGTTTGCTTTGTTACGCATAGAGAGGACTTTAACCTGTTGCTCGCTCAATTGAGCAAAGATGGTATTCAAACCTAGGTTCTTGTCGATTTCGATTTCTAGCGAGCCATTGACCATCACTTGGCTATTCACGCCTTCAAGCTTAGGTTCAGTCGTGCCCTCTTCCAGATCCAGAATAAAGGTCTCAGCACTCAATTTGCCCAACAGCGCTTTCATTGTTGTGTTCTCAATCAGCTCACCGCGATTGATGATACCAATGTTGCGACACAGCATTTCTGCTTCTTCTAGGTAGTGCGTGGTCAAGATAATGGTAATGCCCTGCTTCTCATTGATCTCTTTTAGGAATTCCCACATTGAACGACGTAGTTCAATATCAACGCCTGCTGTCGGTTCATCAAGGATCAACAAATGAGGTTCATGCATCAATGCACGCGCGATCATCAAACGACGCTTCATACCACCAGACAAGTTACGCGCGCGTTCGCCACGCTTTTCCCACAGATCGAGTTGAGATAGGTACTTTTTCGCTCGCTCTTTCGCTAATGCTTTTGGCACGCCGTAATAACCCGCTTGTTGCAGCACGATCTGTTCAACGGTTTCAAACGGGTTAAAGTTAAACTCTTGAGGCACAAGGCCTAAGTTCTGCTTCGCCAATTCCAGATCGGTATCAATGTCGTAGCCGAACACTTTAACCTTGCCTGACGTTTTATTTACCAGTGAAGAGATAACACCAATGGTGGTTGATTTACCCGCACCATTGGGACCAAGTAGTGCGTAAAAGTCGCCTTTTTCTACTTGTAAACTAACGCCCTTAAGAGCCTCGAAGCCCCCAGCATAAGTTTTTCTTAATTGCTCAATTTCTAATGCATACATAGAGATAGACTGCCATTTGCTATAGATAAGATGTAGACGACCGAGCTTGAGGAAGAGAGTAATGCTTAAAACGAGCTAGCAGAAAACTAACCCAAACTTGTTAACTCGGTCATTTTGCAAACAAGTTTATCGTTGATTGACGATTAATACAAATATCGTGTGAGAGTTTCTGTCGAAAACAAATAAGCGTCTTGGCTACGTGAAGACTAAATCAACGTTCAATAAATATAAAAATGCCGCTAAGTGATTCACTTAACGGCATTAATGATCAGTCTTGACGTGAGCGTCTATAGCTTATTCATATTAGATTATTCATATCAGGTCATTCATATCAGCTTATTACTGAAAAATTAAACTGACTCAAATTGATGCTCATCTCTGTCGACATAGCTTGTTGCTGCCGTCAGGGCTTCATATCTGAATCGATAAGTGTTGGATTCAGGTACTAGGTCAATCACGTGGAACTTCTCTAGTTGTTGACGAGTATTCTCATTAGGACACAGCAGATACACCTCACACTGCGCATCCAATGCATCTTTAATCGCATTCTCTAGCGCTAGGCCAACAGTGACATCAATCATAGGTACATCTGTCAGGTCTAGAATCATCGCTTCATAGTCAGAGATACTTGAGTGCTGACGTGAAATCGCCTTTGAAACGCTGAATATCATCGGCCCTGATAGGTAGAAGAATAGCACCTTACCATTGGCACTATCGAGTAACTGACGTTCGCTATCAGTCAATGGGATATCGTCTTCATCATCACCATCACTGATCGCCTTAACTTGTCTGGCTTGCTCTCGGCTTAATCTTTCAATAATCAGAATATTCGAGATAAACACACCCAGTCCAACGGCAATAATCAAGTCAACAAACACAGTCAATAGCATCACGCCGTACATCACGCCCATGCCGGCATAGCTAACCTTGTGCGCGCGCTGGATAAAGCTCCAATCTAGGATATTGAAACCAACATACATCGCGATACCAGCCAGCACTGCCATAGGAATCGGTTCTGTTAAACCACCTGCAACCAATACCACGAGCGCAAGTACTAAAGCTCGAATAACACCTGAAAGCGGAGAACGCGCTCCCACCTGAATATTGGTTACAGTCCCCATAGTGGCACCCGCGCCAGGTAGTGCACCAAACAGGCCAGAGATCATATTGGCAATGCCTTGGCCACGAAGCTCTTTGTCTGAGTCATGCTCTTTACGAGTCAATGAATCTCCGATAACCGCGGTCAAAAGCGTATCAATACAACCTAATGTACCAAGCACCAAGGCATCGATAACCATAGTAGTAAACTGTTCAGCGCTGATCGTAGGGATAACGAGGGAAGGTAAACCAGCTGGGATTTCACCAATACGGCGAATAGAGTCGGTATCAAAAATAATGACGGACAAGAGCGTTACAGCCACTAACGCGACCAGTTGAGCAGGCACATACTTACGATACTTAGCGGGGAAGCCAAAAAGAATACCGAGTGTCAGAGCACCTAGAAATAGCTCACTCACTTTTAAGTTTGCTAGCGTATCAGGTAAAGCAGAGAGCGTGCCCATTACACCACCGGATGGAGCGGCATGCCCTAACAATGGAGACAGCTGCAAGATAATCAGAATAACGCCAATGCCCGACATGAATCCGGAGATCACGCTATATGGCATCAAAGTGACGTATTTTCCTAGCTTTAACGTACCAAGTAATATCTGGAATGCACCGGCCATCATCACGACAGTAAAGGTCATTGCCATACCCGTTTCAGGATATTTAGCAACCATACTCGTCATTACGGCAGTCATGATCACCGTCATCGGGCCGGTAGGTTCAGAAATCAAACTACTCGAACCGCCAAACAATGCTGCAAATAGGCCAACCATAATGGCGCCCCACAAGCCAGCTTCAGCTCCCGCGCCAGAAGCAACACCAAATGCCAATGCTAAAGGTAACGAGATGATGGCTGTAGTTACACCGCCAAACATATCCCCTTTGAGATTGATATCCGTAAAACGACTTCCAAACAAAACACACCTTCCTGATGATGAAATGACAAACCTTATCACTTTAGCAAATGTATCAAGTGTTCAGAAAGTGTTAATTCAATCACATTATTCATGTCTTATAACCGGATTATTGATAGTGGGCTAAGTTTATGATTTTCCGTACTAGAACACGTCAGATGAGTACATTTTGACGCAGTTTTTACGAGATTGAATTTGTAACATTGTGTATAGTTAAGCATCTTAATTGAGGGATGTAAGAAGCAAGATGCCAGAAATAAAACAGCTTTTTGAGAACAATTCCAAATGGTCTGAAGAAATTCGCTCTGAAAGACCTGAGTATTTTACAACGCTTGAAGAGGGTCAAAGCCCTGGTTTTCTATGGATAGGTTGTTCAGATAGCCGAGTTCCAGCCGAGCGCCTGACTGGCTTATATTCTGGAGAACTGTTTGTTCACCGAAACGTGGCCAACCAAGTGGTTCATACAGACCTAAACTGTCTATCTGTTGTTCAGTACGCAGTAGATGTGCTTAAAGTGAAACACATTATTGTCTGTGGTCACTACGGTTGTGGCGGTGTTAACGCGGCGATTGATAACCCTAAACTTGGTCTTATCAATAACTGGTTACTGCACATCCGTGACAATTACCTAAAATACCGCAAGCAAATCGAGGGGCTTCCTCGTGAGCAATGGGGTGACAAGTTATGCGAAATTAACGTCGCAGAACAGGTTTATAACCTAGGTAACTCAACCATTATGCAAAATGCGTGGGAGCGTGGCCAAGACGTTGAAATCCATGGTGTGGTTTATGGTATTGGCGATGGCAAGCTACAGGACCTTGGCGTACGTTGCTCAAGTAACGATACTTTAGAGAACAGTCACTTAGATGCATTAAACAAGATCTTAACGACGCCTCTTCTTAGTCAACAAAGCTAACCCATTCCGTCATATATACAAAAAGCCCGCATCAAGCGGGCTTTTTAATGACTTCTAAACCACAAGCGTAATGATTACTCTTGAGGTACTACCTTACCGATGTACGGTAGGTGACGATATTTTTGTGCGTAGTCGATACCAACACCAACAACAAACTCGTCTGGGATCTCAAAACCAATCCATTTTGTATCGACAGTCACTTCACGGCGAGAAGGCTTGTCTAATAGCGTACAAATTTCGATAGACTTAGGACCACGTAGGCTCAGAATCTCTTTTACTTTAGTCAGCGTGTTACCTGTATCGATAATATCCTCTACAAGTAGAACGTCTTTACCTTGGATATCATCATCAAGATCTTTCAAAATACGAACATCACGTGAGCTTTCCATGCCGTTGCCGTAGCTAGACGCGGTCATGAAATCAACTTGGTGAGTTAAATCGATAGCACGAGCAAGATCTGCCATAAAGACAAAAGATCCACGCAATAAGCCAACTAAAACTAGATCTTCACTACCGTTGTAGTGTTCCGTGATCTGTTTGCCTAGTTCGTTCACTCGATCCTGAACTTCTTGCTCAGAGATCATGACTTCAACTGTATGCTTCATACTGCTCTCATTCTATTTGGTGATTGCGACGAATGTTGACAGTTTCGTCAGTTGTGTCGCTCAATTTTGTGCGTAAGTCTAGCACTGCTCAAATACCCACACCACCTTATGGTTCGAATTTACTGTCAGATTCTCCACGAAATGTGCGCTGGTGCCTTATCCAATACTCGTCTCCTTTCACATCAATGCTGATCACGCTTTATGTATCAAGTTTGATGTAACTGTCTATAAAACAAGCTGAAAGGATTGACCATTCGCATATGCACCATTACACTCATCTTGGCTTAAATAATAATAAAATCATTAATATAAAAATTTCGTTGGCAAGGAAAATAAAATGGACTCAATATCTAAGAGACCTAGAACTAGGCTTTCACCTTTAAAAAGAAAACTTCAATTGATGGAAATCGCTCTTGAGGTATTCTCTCGCCGCGGCATCGGTCGTGGTGGACACGCTGATATTGCAGACATCGCTCAGGTGTCTGTCGCAACGGTATTTAACTACTTCCCAACCCGTGAAGATCTGGTTGATGAAGTACTAAATCACGTTGTACGCCAATTCTCTAACTTCCTTTCAGACAATATCGATCTGGATATTCACGCAAAACAAAACCTACATAATATTGCGACTGAAATGGTGACGTTAGTGGCTCAAGATAGCCATTGGTTAAACGTGTGGTTCGAATGGAGCGCTTCGACTCGTGATGAAGTATGGCCGCTATTCGTAACAACTAACCGCACTAACCAAATGTTAGTACAAAACATGTTTAGCAAAGCGATTGAACGCGGCGAAGTCTGTGACGATCACGACCCTAAACATCTAGCGAATCTATTCCACGGCATTTGCTACTCGCTATTCATCCAAGCGAAACGTGTAGAAACGCCAGAAGAGCTTTCAAGCTTAACGGATAGCTATTTGAACATGCTGTGCATTTATAAGTAGATTCGAGATTCGAGATTCGAGATTCGAGATTCGAGTAAATAATTTAAGGGTTGGCCTAATGGGCCAACCCTTTTTTGTAGAATGGAATGTCTCTTCGCATCCCGAAGCGCAGCGTACTCGCATCTCGGAGTGAAACGTTCCTGCTCTTTTCTTCAGACATAAAAAAACCGCTGACGAATCAGCGGCTTTTAAAAACATTAGCGAGTGGCTAAAGAAGGATTACTTCTTCTTTTTCACTGCTTTCTTATTTGGAAGGTCAGTGATTGAACCTTCGAATACTTCCGCAGCTAGACCAACAGACTCGTGTAGAGTTGGGTGAGCGTGGATAGTAAGTGCGATATCTTCTGCATCACAACCCATTTCGATTGCTAGGCCGATTTCGCCAAGAAGTTCACCACCGTTAGTACCAACAACAGCACCACCGATTACGCGATGAGTATCTTTATCGAAGATCATCTTAGTCACGCCGTCTGCACAGTCAGAAGCGATTGCA
The DNA here is from genome assembly GCF_041439145.1 of Vibrio sp. 1F255. Taxonomy (NCBI): domain Bacteria; kingdom Pseudomonadati; phylum Pseudomonadota; class Gammaproteobacteria; order Vibrionales; family Vibrionaceae; genus Vibrio; species Vibrio sp. 1F255. The sequence goes on from NZ_JBGONQ010000001.1 coordinate 329,623, forward strand.
CGACCAGAAGCAGCCCAAGGGAAAGTAGCAACTTCGTAGTTGATGCCTTCAGCTTTCGCTTCTTTCTCAGTCTTACCTACCCAAGCAACTTCTGGCTCAGTGTACGCAATTGATGGGATTACTTTAGGGTCGAAGTAGTGCTTCTTACCAGAGATAACTTCAGCAGCTACGTGACCTTCATGCACACCTTTGTGAGCAAGCATTGGTTGACCAACAACGTCACCGATCGCGTGGATGTGAGGAACGTTAGTACGCATTTGCTTATCAACATTGATGAAGCCACGCTCATCAACTTCGATACCCGCTTTTTCAGCGTCGATAAGTGCACCGTTTGGAACACGACCGATAGCAACAAGAACAGCATCGTAGCGCTCAGCTTCAGCTGGTGCTTTTTTGCCTTCCATTGAAACGTAGATACCGTCTTCTTTCGCTTCAACAGCAGTCACTTTAGTTTCAAGCATTAGCTTGAACTTGTTCTTAATGCGCTTAGTGAAAACTTTAACGATGTCTTTATCCGCAGCAGGGATAACTTGATCGAACATCTCTACAACTTCAACTTTAGAACCTAGAGAGTGGTAAACCGTACCCATCTCAAGACCAATGATACCGCCGCCCATGATAAGCAGTTTTTCAGGTACTTCGTTTAGTTCTAGTGCATCCGTAGAATCCCAAATACGTGGGTCTTCATGTGGGATGAAAGGAAGTTTGATTGGGCGAGAACCCGCAGCAATGATTGCGTTGTCGAAGTTAACAGTTGTTGCTTCGCCTTCGCCTTCAACAAGAATGCTGTTAGGACCAGTGAACTTACCGAAACCGTTAACAACAGTAACGTTACGCATCTTAGCCATACCGCCAAGACCGCCAGTTAGTTGATCAACTACTTTTTCTTTCCAGATACGGATCTTGTTGATGTCCGTTTGTGGCTCGCCGAATACAACGCCGTGCTCTGCCATCGCTTTAGCTTCTTCAATTACTTTAGAAACGTGAAGAAGTGCTTTTGATGGAATACAACCAACGTTTAGACATACACCACCAAGAGTGCTGTAACGTTCAACTAGTACTGTTTCTAGACCTAAATCCGCACAACGGAATGCCGCTGAGTAACCAGCAGGACCTGAACCAAGTACAACAACTTGGGCTTTAATTTCTTTGCTCATTGTGACCTCTTGTAGTCATTATCCCTAACAGGCTGAGTAGATGTTCTTAAAATTATTGGGCTTTCAAACAGGAAACATTTTACAGAGATGTTAACAGTGTGAAAGTAGCTTTAAGTTAGCCTGTGAGCTAGACAACAATTCCCTATCAGATTATGAGAAATGCAGGAAACTGTTCTCTAAAAATAGTCTTTATATAAAGAATTAAGGTGACCCGAAAGTCACCTTAATAATTACTTTCTCAATTACAGTACTAGACGACGAATGTCAGATAGTGCGCTGTTTAGGAAAGTAATGAAGCGTGCACCTTCAGCACCATCGATCACACGGTGATCGTATGATAGAGACAGTGGAAGCTGTAGACGTGGTTGGAACTCTTTACCATTCCAAACTGGCTTAATTTCAGACTTAGATACACCTAGGATACCTACTTCTGGAGCATTTACGATTGGAGTAAATGCAGTACCGCCAATACCACCAAGGCTAGAGATTGTGAAACAACCGCCTTGCATGTCTGCCGCTGTTAGCTTACCAGAACGTGCTTTCTTAGAAACAGCCATTAGCTCTTCAGATAGCTCGTAAATGCCTTTCTTGTTCACGTCTTTGAAAACAGGAACAACTAGACCGTTTGGTGTATCAACAGCGATACCCACGTTTACGTACTTCTTAAGAATGATGCTTTCGCCATCTTCAGAAAGAGAAGAGTTAAACGCTGGGAATGCTTCTAGCGCTTTAGCAACAGCTTTCATGATGAACACAAGTGGAGTGATCTTCATGCCAGTGTCTTTCTTCGCTTCGATTGCGTTCTGTTCTTTACGGAATGCTTCTAGCTCAGTGATGTCTGCGTTGTCCCATTGTGTAACGTGAGGGATCATTACCCAGTTACGGTGCAGGTTAGCACCAGAGATCTTCTTAATCTTAGAAAGCTTCTGAACTTCAGTTTCGCCGAACTTGCTGAAGTCAACTTTTGGCCATGGTAGTAGACCAAGAGCAGAACCGTCGCCGCCTTTGCCAGATGCAGCTGCACCAGACTCAAGACGCTTAAGTGCATCTTTAACGTAAGACTGAACGTCTTCTTTAAGGATACGGCTCTTACGACCAGTACCTTTAACCTTAGAAAGGTTAACGCCAAATTCACGAGCTAGACGACGAACTACTGGAGAAGCGTGCGCGTAGTCACCGTTCTCTTGGAAGTCGCCAGCCGCTGCAGGTGCTTCTGCTTTAGGAGCAGGTGCCGCCGCTGGAGCTGCTGCTTGTGCAGGTGCTGCAACAGGAGCAGGCGCTGCGCCTTCAACCGGAGTGCCGGCCACGACGAAAGTCATGATTAGAGAGCCAGTTGACACTTTGTCGCCAGCTGCAATCTTGATCTCTTTTACTGTACCAGCGAATGGTGCAGGAACTTCCATTGAAGCTTTGTCGCCTTCAACAGTAATTAGAGATTGCTCTTCTTCTACTGTATCGCCAACCGCTACCATGATTTCAGTAACTTCTACTTCGTCACCACCGATATCAGGAACGTTTACTTCTTTTTCAGCTGGAGCCGCTGCAACTGGTGCAGCCGCTGGAGCAGGAGCTGCTGCAACTGGAGCGCCAGAGCCCGCTACTTCACCTGTTTCTACAGAGAAAATCATTACTAGAGAACCAGTCGATACTGAGTCACCAGAAGCGATCTTGATTTCTTTAACGATACCAGCGAATGGTGCAGGAACTTCCATTGAAGCCTTGTCACCTTCAACAGTAAGAAGAGATTGCTCTTCTTCTACTGCGTCACCGATAGCAACCATGATTTCAGTTACTTCAACTTCATCACCGCCGATGTCAGGAACGTGAACTTCTTTAAGCTCAGCTGCCGCTGCAGGAGCAGCTGCAACTAGTGCCGCCGCTTCAACTGCTGGAGCAGCCGGTGCTGCTGCAGCACCTTCCGCAGGAGAGCCTGCCTCTTCAAAGATCATGATAAGAGAACCAGTAGAAACAGAATCGCCTTCTGCTACTTTGATTTCTTTAACGATACCCGCTTGAGACGCTGGAACTTCCATTGAAGCTTTGTCGCCTTCAACAGTGATCAGTGACTGCTCTTCTTCAACCTTGTCGCCAACGTTTACAAGAATCTCAGTTACTTCAACCTCGTCAGCACCGATGTCTGGTACATTAATTTCGATTGTCATTGTATTTACCTACCTTAATGCCAGTCTTATGCGTATTGCGGGTTAGTTTTTTCAGTGTCGATATCGAATTTAGCAATTGCTTCAACAACTACAGATTTCTCGATGTCACCACGTTTAGCCAGTTCAGTTAGAGCTGCAACTACGATGTAGCCAGCGTTCACTTCGAAGTGACGACGTAGGTTTGCACGGCTGTCAGAACGGCCGAAACCATCTGTACCAAGTACTTTGTAAGACTCAGTTGGCATGTACGCACGTACTTGCTCAGCGTAGTTCTTCATGTAGTCAGTCACTGCGATTGCAGGTTCTTGACCAAGAACAGTCGTGATGTACGGTACTTTCTCTTCCGCTTCTGGGTGAAGCATGTTGTCACGCTCTACCGCTTGGCCGTCACGAGTTAGTTCGTTGAACGACGTTACAGAGAATACGTCAGATGCTACGCCGTACTCTTCGCTTAGAATTTCAGCCGCTTTACGCGCTTCGTTCATGATAGTACCAGAGCTCATTAGTTGAACTTTGCCCTTAGCACCAGCGTGAGATTCAAGCTTGTAGATACCTTTACGGATGCCTTCTTCAGCGCCTTCTGGCATTGCTGGCATTGCGTAGTTCTCGTTCATTACTGTTAGGTAGTAGTAAACGTTCTCTTGCTCAGGACCGTACATGCGACGGATACCGTCTTGCATGATTACCGCTAGCTCATAAGCAAACGTTGGGTCGTAAGAGATACAGTTCGGGATAGTGTTCGCTTGGATGTGCGAGTGACCATCTTCGTGTTGTAGACCTTCACCGTTCAGTGTTGTACGACCTGCAGTAGCACCTAGTAGGAAGCCACGAGCTTGTTGGTCGCCTGCTAACCATGCCATGTCACCAATACGTTGGAAACCGAACATTGAGTAGTAGATGTAGAACGGGATCATCGGTAGATCGTTTGTGCTGTATGAAGTTGCAGCAGCAACCCATGAAGCCATAGAACCTAGTTCGTTGATACCTTCTTGAAGAACTTGACCAGACGTTGCTTCTTTGTAGTAAGAAACGATGCCTTTATCTTCAGGTGTGTATTCTTGACCGTGTGGGTTGTAGATACCAACCTGACGGAATAGACCTTCCATACCGAATGTACGAGCTTCATCACAGATGATAGGAACGATGTTCTTACCAATGTTCTTATCTTTAAGAAGGATGTTTAGCGTACGTACATAAGCCATAGTTGTAGAGATATCACGCTTCTGTTCACCCAGTAGAGGTGCGAATGCGTCTAGCTCAGGAACCTTGAACTCTTGAGTAAACTTAGGAAGACGTGCAGGTGTGTAACCGTGTAGAGCGTTACGACGAGCGTGCATGTATTCGTACTCAGGCGTACCTTCTTCCAGTTTCAGGTAAGGAAGTTCAGCGATCTTCTCATCTGAAAGGATGTCTTCTAGGCCTAGGCGATCACGTAGGTGTTGAACATGAGTCATGTCCATTTTCTTAACACCGTGTGCAATGTTCTTACCTTCAGCTGCATCACCCATGCCGTAACCTTTAACAGTCTTAGCTAGGATTACAGTTGGCTTACCGTTTGTCTCTTTAGCATTGTTGAATGCAGCAAACAGTTTAGAAGAATCGTGACCACCACGCTTAAGAGCGAAGATTTCGTCATCAGTCATGTCTGCAACTAGTGCAGCTGTTTCTGGGTACTTACCAAAGAAGTGCTCACGTACGTATGCGCCATCTTTAGATTTGAATGTTTGGTAGTCACCATCGATAGTTTCGTTCATTAGTTGAAGAAGCTTACCAGTAGTGTCTTTAGCTAGTAGAGAATCCCAGTTGCTACCCCAGATAACTTTAACAACGTTCCAACCTGCGCCTTTGAATAGGCCTTCAAGTTCTTGGATGATGCTACCGTTACCCATTACAGGGCCGTCTAGACGCTGTAGGTTACAGTTGATTAGGAAACATAGATTGTCTAGCTTCTCACGCGCAGCGAAAGAGATAGCACCACGTGATTCTGGCTCATCCATCTCACCGTCACCTAGGAACGCGTATACGCGTTGCGCTGAAGTTTCTTTCAGGCCACGGCCGTCAAGGTACTTAAGGAAGCGCGCTTGGTAGATAGCAGAGATAGGGCCAAGACCCATAGATACTGTCGGGAACTGCCAGAACTCAGGCATCAGTTTCGGGTGCGGGTAAGAAGGGATACCTTTACCATCAACTTCTTGACGGAAGTTATCTAGCTGTTCTTCAGTTAGACGACCTTCAACGAATGCACGAGAGTAGATACCAGGAGAGATGTGACCTTGGTAGTAAACTAGATCGCCACCGTCTGTCTCGTTTGGAGCACGGAAGAAGTGGTTGAAACATACTTCGTAGAACGCTGCTGCTGACTGGTAAGAAGCCATGTGACCACCAAGGTCTAGGTCTTTCTTAGAAGCACGCAATACGATCATGATTGCGTTCCAGCGAATAATCGAACGAATACGACGCTCAAGAGTTACGTCACCAGGGTAAGCTGGCTCTTGTGCTGCTGGAATTGTGTTGATGTAGTTTGTGTTGATGCCTGTAGCCATATCAACACCATCTAAACGCGCTTTATCTAGAACTTGTTCTAGTAAAAACTGTGCACGTTCTACACCTTCTTCACGTACTACTGACTCAAGAGCTTCTAACCAATCTTGAGTTTCCAGAGCATCAACGTCATGCTTCATGTCAGACATGGCGATCTATCCTTTTTGTTAGTTGGATTCTACTAAACACGTAAATAGCCGAAGTATTACGGCTATTTACCCTGTTGAATTCGACGTAAAGAACGTTCGCGGCGCGACTCTTCTTTGGTCAAATCCATCAATGTTTCTTCGATGTAAGCTAAATGAGAGTGTGACATTTCACGTGCCTGTTCTGGCTGTCCTGAAACGATCGCATCCACAATGTTAGCTCGATGTATACTCACTTTCTCCACAACGTCTTTACGACGATGCAACAGCTTTAAATTTTCTAAGACGTTTTGTTCGAGTAACGGAGCCAAGCTACGAACAATGTGCAATAACACCACATTGTGCGCTGCCTCTGTTAAAGCAATAAGAAAAGCCATCACCGCTGCAGATTCGGCTTCAATATCAACCTTATCTTGCGCACCGCGAATTTTTTCTTGGCATGCTTGAATTCGAGCAAAGTCTTCATCAGTTCCACGCAATGCCGCGAAGTAAGCCGAAATCCCTTCCATCGCATGACGCGATTCCAACAAGTCTAGTTGGGTTTCAGAATGGGACGACAACAAATTAAGCAAAGGATCTGAAAAGCTTTTCCAGATATTTTCGCTAACAAACGTACCTCCACCTTGACGGCGAGTAAGCAAGCGTTTTGCTTCTAAACGTTGTATCGCTTCTCGGATTGAAGGACGAGACACATCGAACTGTTTCGCCAGTTCGCGCTCAGGCGGCAGCTGCTGCCCTGGAGCCAGTGTTCCTTCCACTATCAACCTTTCTAACTCTTGTTCGATAACATCGGAGAGTTTTGGCTGACGAATCCTTTGATAAGCCATAGTTTGTTGTTCTTCTTTTTCTTCGCTGACAATTGGTAATACCAATTTTAAGTTGGGCAGAAATTAACATAATTAAAACGCCACTGTCCAGCCTAAAATTGACCTGCATCATAGAATACAGCGTGAATTAACCATGATTTAACAAATGAAAATTAAAACAGCAACCAAATTGGTCTTACCATTTACAGGGGTAATACTTTTGGGGAGTGTTCGTGCTAGAAAGTTTCAGGATAAAAATGAATTGTTTCAGAAAGATTAGCGTCACTTGTTTAAAAACCGAACCAAGCGCACATTTAGGGTGGAAATTCTGTTCATAAATTTTAATAAATGAGTGTTTGATAAGTTCGTCACACTCTCAATTTATTGATGCGCTTCTCTCCACCACTTTCTTTACATCGCAACAACAAAAATTCACAAGTCATTATGCCAGGCGTTGACTATTCAACGCCCACCAGCGGTAAGCCCATCGTCAAAAACTGAGGCTTAAGCTTTGAGATTTTTTTTAAACTTCTGCCAATCAAACACCAAGCCAGGGTCAGTTTTACGCAGAGGCGCAATGTATTGATGGCCAGTGATACGCTCACTGGTGATTTGAGGAAACGTCGATACGAGCGTTTCTGTTAATTGGCTAAGCGCTTGATACTGCTGCTCGGTATAAGCAACAAAGTCACTGCCTTCCAGTTCAATACCAATCGAATAGTCATTGCACCTTTCACGCCCTGCAAAGCTCGATTGACCCGCATGCCAAGCTCGGTCTAAGAAAGAGACGAACTGCACCACTTCCCCATCGCGACGAATCAAGCAATGCGCCGAAACGCCCATTTGGTGAATCACCTTAAAAAACGGATGTTCCTTCGGGTCGAGTTTGCCCGTAAAAAACTGTTCGATGTAAGGCCCACCAAATTGACCCGGAGGTAAACTAATGTTGTGAACCACCAGCAGAGAGATATCGTCGGCACTCGGTCGAGCATCAAAATACGGGGAAGGAACATGCCGAGCGTAGTCGTACCATCCGTTGGAGCTGATCGTCATCTTGGTCTCACTTTCTTTTCTGCTAGCACAATAAGATGTGACCTTGCCCATAGAGCAGTCGCGCTAGCCTCTTTAATTTGAAGTTAAGCAAGAGTATCATTCCATTCCCACTCCCTTTCAAGATTAGATTTGCGATGAAAAACACACATAACAGCCACCAACGCCTTGACTACTTAAAAGAGCAACTGCCTCTAGAGATCACTCGTGCAGTAGCCGAGACTATCAAAGAAGATCTAGGTGGAACGTTAGATCCAGCGGCTGATATTACGGCAAGTCTAATCCCTGCAGACGCAATCAACAGTGCAACCATTATTACCCGTGAGCACGGCGTGTTCTGTGGCAAAGCTTGGGCTGACGAAGTGTTTAAGCAACTGGGCGGTGAAGTGACTATCGAGTGGAATGTAGAAGATGGCGACAAGGTTGAACCAAACCAAACGCTTTGCACGCTAACGGGCCCAGCACGCGCGCTATTAACGGGTGAGCGTAACGCAATGAACTTCATTCAAACGCTATCTGGCTGTGCGACTACTACTGCTATCTACGCAGACAAAATCAAACACACTGAATGCCGCTTGTTAGATACTCGTAAAACGATTCCTGGCCTACGCAGCGCACTGAAATACGCGGTGGCTTGTGGTGGCGGTTTCAACCACCGTATTGGTGTGTTCGATGCTTACCTAATTAAAGAAAACCACATCATCGCTTGTGGTGGCATTGAGAAGGCTATCTCTACTGCAAAAGAGCTGAACCCAGGTAAGCCAGTGGAAGTTGAAACCGAAAGCCTAGAAGAGCTAGAGCAAGCGATCAGTGCTGGCGCAGACATCATTATGCTAGACAACTTCACCACAGACATGATGCGTGAAGCTGTGAAAATCAACGCTGGACGTGCTGCGCTAGAAAACTCTGGCAACGTGACGCTAGATACCATTGCGGAGTTCGCTGAAACAGGCGTTGATTACATCTCGGTAGGCGCGCTAACTAAGCACCTAAAAGCAATGGATTTATCAATGAGATTCAAAGCGTAATTGACTGAATAATAATTAATTTATGTAAAGGCACTGTTGATAACGGTGCCTTTTTTATTGCCTGAATTATCAGTATTTCAAGCAGTTATTTAAGCTGATCGCATAATTTTGCCGGCTATATGAAACACTGCACCAATAAATACCAAACCGCTCGCGACCACACCTGAACACCATTCCACTCCCCCATCTCAACTTCTATTCTTTCCATCAACCAGTGCCTGCACTAAAACAAACTAAAGAATGGAATTAGACAATGAATAACAAGAACAAAAGAACGAACCAGAAAGGCTTTACGCTGATTGAATTGATGATCGTGGTAGCGATTATTGGTGTGTTGTCTGCGATTGCTGTGCCTGCATATCAAAATTACGTAAAGAAATCTGAAGCAACGACTGGTCTTGCCGCAGCAAAATCTTTAGTAACGAATGTAGATATGTTTATACAAGAAAATGGTCGCTTTCCTACAAATGATACAACAGGGTTTACCGCTGTTGGAGCAAGCACTGGTATGAATGCTATTGGTACTTTATCTTTCGAAAGTATCAGCGGAGCTGACGGAACAATTAAGTTTCTATTCGATAGCACAACATCTATAAGTACGGCATACGTTTCATTAGCAAGAACAAATTCTGGTTGGAATTGCACATTCACTAAGTCTGGTAAGCTAACGGATGATGATGTCCCAAAAGCTTGTAAATAATGATGCCTAGTCTCCTTACAGCTCTTCTTCAAACAAACTTAATTAACCCAACTCAAGAGAAAGCTGTAGTAGACCATATTCAAGCTTTCGGTGTTTCAACACCGGAAGCACTGTTCTCCCTAGGGTTACTTTCCGATAGCTGTCTAGCTGAAAACCTAAGCGCAATTTTTAGTTTACCTGTTATTCAGTTATCAAATATTAATTATCAATCTCTATGTGAAGAACTTGGTTTACGTGAACTCATCACTAAGTACAATTCAATCCCAATAAATTGCTCCTCGTCAACACTAACCTTAGCGGTTTCTGACCCTACTAATTTACAGGCTGAAGACGACTTTCGATTCGCGACAGGGTTGCAGATCGAATTGGTCGTCGCCAACTACTCAGAACTAGAAGGCGCAATACGAAAGCTGTATGGCCGTTCAATTTCCGGGCAAGACTCTAAACGCAAAGAGATCACCCAAGATGAACTCGCTAATCTTGTTGAAGTGTCTGACGATGAGATAGCGTCGATAGAAGATCTCAGTCAAGACGATTCCCCTGTCAGCAGATTTATCAATCAGATACTGGTCGATGCGGTTCGTAAAGGCGCATCAGATATCCACTTCGAACCTTATGAAGAGCACTACCGAGTACGACTGCGTTGTGATGGCATCCTTGTTGAAATACAACAACCCGCTTCCCATTTAAGTCGTCGTCTATCTGCTCGTTTAAAGATCCTCGCGAAGCTTGATATCACTGAACGTCGCTTACCTCAAGACGGTCGTATTAAGTTGCGCTTGAACGACGAACTCGCGATTGATATGCGTGTATCAACTTTGCCGACCTTGTGGGGTGAAAAGATCGTACTGCGACTGCTTGATAGCAGCGCGGCCAATCTAGATATCGATAAGTTAGGTTACAGCGAAGATCAAAAAGCACTCTACCTCGATGCCCTGAAACGCCCACAAGGTATGATCTTAATGACAGGACCTACCGGCAGCGGAAAAACCGTCTCCCTTTATACTGGCCTTCGAGTGCTTAACACTACGGAACGCAACATCTCAACAGCTGAAGACCCAGTGGAAATTAACCTGTGTGGTATCAACCAGGTACAAGTAACACCTAAGATCGGCTTTGGGTTTGCTGAAGCACTGCGATCATTCTTACGACAAGATCCCGATGTTGTAATGGTGGGAGAGATCCGCGACTTGGAAACCGCAGAGATCGCGATCAAAGCCTCGCAAACTGGTCATTTAGTGCTTTCGACACTGCACACTAACTCCGCTGCAGAAACCGTAACTCGACTCGCTCATATGGGGATAGAACCCTTTAACCTCGCTTCATCATTGAGTTTGATTATCGCCCAACGACTGGCAAGACGATTGTGCAATCACTGCAAAGAAACTGACGACTCACCAGACATATTTCTGCGTCACTCGATTCCTAACAGTCAAACCATCTACAAAGCGAATCTTCAAGGGTGCAATGAGTGTAACCAAGGTTATTCGGGGCGAGTGGGTATCTATGAAGTGATGCCGTTTAGCGATCAACTGAAAAGCAGCCTGATCGACAAACCGAACGCGTTAGCCATTGAAAACTTGGCACGTCGAGAGGGCATGAGAACTCTGCAAGAGTCGGGGCTAGATAAATTGCTTGAAGGCACCACCAGCTATCAAGAACTGCAACGAGTTCTGTACATATAAACCCATGGAGCACCAATGAGTAGCAAGTCCAAACAATCACAACTAAAAAGCTATCACTGGAAAGGCATTAACAGCTCAGGCAAGAAAGTGTCTGGGCAAACCTTAGCGCTCACCGAATTGGAAGTACGAGAAAAGCTCAAAGAGCAGCATATTCAGATTAAGAAAATCAAAAAGAAAAGTATTTCAGCCGTCACTCGTTTAACTCATAGAGTCAAAGCCAAAGACATCACTATTTTGACTAGGCAGCTTGCTACCATGCTGGCTACTGGCGTGCCGATCGTACAAGCCATCAAGTTAGTGTCGGACAATCACCGAAAAGCTGAAATGAAATCAATTTTATCGCATATCTGCAAAGGTGTAGAAGCCGGAACGCCAATCTCAAAAGCGATGCGAACTGCAAGCCGCCACTTTGATGACCTCTATACTGATTTAGTCGCGACAGGCGAGCTCTCCGGTAACCTCGCCCAAGTATTCGAACGCTTAGCGACCTATAGAGAAAAGAGCGAGCAGTTAAAGTCCAAAGTCATCAAAGCACTGATCTACCCAGCCATGGTGGTCATCGTTGCACTGACCGTTTCTTATTTAATGCTGACCATGGTGATTCCAGAGTTTGAGTCGATGTTTTCCGGCTTTGGCGCCGACCTGCCTTGGTTCACCCAACAAGTACTTTACCTTTCCCATTGGATGCAGGCTTACAGTTTTTATACAGCTGTAGGCATCGGGCTTGTTGTCCTGATTATTTACCAACTGTGTCAGCGTTCCCACTCGATAAGACTGTCTGTTAGTCGGCTAGGATTACGCTTCCCTGTTCTTGGTGGCGTATTAGCCAAAGCCTCCATTGCCAAATTCAGCCGAACCTTATCGACCAGCTTTAGTTCTGGCATTCCGATTTTAATGAGCCTCAAAACCACAGCCAAAACCGCAGGCAACCTGCATTATGAGTCGGCCATCATTGAAGTTCACCGAGAAACGGCTGCAGGCATGCCGATGTATATCGCAATGCGCAATACCAACGCCTTCCCTGAAATGGTATTACAGATGGTTATGATCGGTGAAGAGTCAGGAAACCTTGATGATATGCTCAATAAAGTAGCGTCGATTTACGAGTTTGAAGTAGACAACACAGTCGACAATTTAGGCAAGATTCTAGAGCCACTGATCATCGTATTTTTAGGTACTGTTGTTGGTGGGCTTGTTGTCGCAATGTACTTACCGATCTTTAATCTTATGAGTGTGTTAGGATAGTTAAAAGCAACTAAACACCCACGAGCAGCAATCTCTGCTCACCTTGATTAAGTGGTAAAGGACACTATGGAAGTATTTCACTACTATCCTTGGCTATTCCCTGTATTAGCTTTCATTTTTAGCCTTCTTATCGGCAGCTTCCTCAACGTAGTCATACACCGTTTACCGATTATGATGGAACGCGAATGGCAACAAGAGTGCTCGGAATATTTCTCTCAATATAAAATTCCAGCGCCAGAGGGAAAGTTTAATCTCAGCATTCCTCGTTCAACCTGCCCGAAGTGCAAAACCCAATTAAGAATCGTCGATAATATTCCAGTCTTAAGCTGGTTGTTCTTAAAGGGTAAGTGCCACAGCTGTGCTAATCCAATCAGTGCTCGCTACCCTTTGGTCGAACTGCTTACCGCAATACTTTGCACAATGGTTGCTAGCCACTTTGGTTTCAGTTACTACGCCATTGCTTTGATTTTTTTCACCTTCGCACTGATTACCGCGACCTTTATCGATCTCGATACTATGTTGTTGCCTGATCAAATTACCTTGCCTTTGGTATGGTCCGGTATCGCTTTAGCACTGTTTAATATCAGCTCAGTATCGCTGCAAGATTCTGTGGTTGGCGCAATGACTGGCTACCTAGCTCTGTGGTCGGTGTATTGGTTGTTCAAACTGCTAACAGGTAAAGAAGGGATGGGTTACGGTGACTTCAAACTCCTAGCTGCACTTGGTGCATGGCTTGGTTGGCAGCACCTACCTATGATCATCCTTTTATCTTCGCTCGTAGGCCTTGTGTTTGGTTTGATTCAACTTCGCCTGAAACAGCAAGGCATAGATAAAGCCTTTCCGTTTGGCCCTTACCTTGCAATTGCGGGTTGGGTAAGCTTGATGTGGGGTAATGACATCATGGGTTGGTATTTCACTTCTGTACTAGGAATTTAACCATGGCAATCATTATCGGATTGAGCGGTGGTATCGCCAGTGGCAAAACCACGGTCGCCAACCTATTCAATGAACATTTTAATATTGATATTGTTGATGCTGATATCGTGGCACGTGAAGTGGTTGCACTGGGCAGTGACGGCTTAAAACAAATTACAGAACACTTTGGTAAATCTATCTTGCTTGACGATGGAACACTCAACCGAAGTCGACTGCGTGAGCTGATCTTCTCAGATCCTAAAGAGAAGCAGTGGCTCAATGATCTTCTTCATCCCATGATCCGTGACAAAATTGACAGTGACCTGTCTAAAGTCACATCCCCTTATGCTTTATTAGTCGCACCGCTATTGGTTGAAAACCAAATGCAAGGCATGGCCGATCGCGTTTTAATCGTTGATGTGCCTACAGAAGTGCAAATAGAACGCACAATGAGTCGTGACAATGTTTCGAAGGAACAGGTTGCCGCAATTTTAAAATCACAAGCTTCAAGAGAACAGCGCTTAGCGGTTGCAGATGACGTGATTAAAAACCATACTAAAAACCAAGAACTTTTGCCTCAAATCACAGATTTACATCAAAAGTATCTGGCAATCAGTACAGTAGATGGGTCAGAATAGAACTATGTTGAATGAAGGTTTGCTTGATGATCACCCATAAATTTGAACATCCTCTAAATGAGAAAACAAGAATCTACTTAAGAGTTGAATCGCTCTTGAGGCAGCTACACTTGTCTTCTACATTTTCCGATGCTCAACAGTATCAACTCTTTTTCCGTTCCATCTTTGATCTGATTGAAATCTTCGAACAGATCCAACTCAAGAGCGAACTCGCAAAAGATATTGAGAAGCAACGTGTAACCTACAAAAGCTGGTTGGATGTTGAAGGTGTCGATCAAGAGATGCTGACATCACTACTTAATGACATTGGTAACATCTATCGTGATCTGATGCAGGCAGAACGTTTTGGCCAATCACTTAAAGAAGACCGCTTCCTGAGTGCGATTCGCCAGCGCTTTAATCTTCCAGGTGGCTCATGCTGCTTTGATTTACCGGCACTGCATTATTGGCTGCACCTTCCTCTTGATAAGAGAATGCGAGATGCTAAAGCTTGGATGGACAGCTTACAGCCTCTGTATGAAGCGCTAACACTGTGGTTGAAGCTCACCAGAGAGACGGGTCACTTCAAAGAGCAAATCGCTCGTGCTGGCTTCTTCCAGAGCGATGCCGATGAAGCGAATATCCTTCGTCTTTCTATTCCGATGCAATACGGTGCCTACCCGATGATCTCCGGTCACAAGAACCGCTTTGCTGTTAAGTTCATGAGCTTTGAAACTGGGCAAGCCTGTACTCAAGACATCGAATTTGAATTGGCAATCTGCACCTAATTAATTTCCTTTTATAGTTTGGCTTGAGTCCTCACTCGAGCCTAAACTCACTATTATTACACCTTCAAATTAAGAATCACTATGTCGAAGAAAATCACCATCGTTAAATGCCCTCAATGTAATGCTGACGTTGAATGGGGCGAACAAAGCCCGCACCGCCCGTTTTGCAGCAAGCAATGTCAGATGATTGATTTCGGTGAATGGGCAGACGAAGAGAACAGCATCGCTGGCGCACCAGATATGTCAGATAGCGATGGTTGGTCGGAAGATCCGCACTAAGCGAGTAGCGAGTAGCGAGTAGCGAGTAGCGAGTAGCTTTTGAAGGGTTGGCGTTTAACGTCAATCCTTTTTTATTGCCTATAACACGGCGTTAGTAGAGATTCCCTACTCCTTCCTTCGTCAGTCTAGGGAATGACGGTTAAATATGAGTTTCGGTTTGTTCCGTCATCCTCCAGAGCGAGGAATGAGCTAATTGGGGATCTCTTACCTGCGAAACTCCAAATAACAGACACAAAAAAGCGGAGCCAAATGGCTCCGCTTTTATCGATAGAATGCAAAAAGAATTACTTCTTAGTAAGCTTCTCTTTAATACGAGCTGACTTACCAGAACGCTCACGTAGGTAGTACAACTTGGCACGACGTACTGCACCACGGCGTTTAACTTCGATGCTATCAACCATTGGAGAGTGAGTTTGGAACGCACGCTCTACGCCTTCACCGTTCGAGATCTTACGAACTGTGAATGCAGAGTGTAGACCACGGTTACGAATAGCGATTACAACGCCTTCGAAAGCCTGTAGACGCTCACGGTCACCTTCTTTTACCTTAACCTGAACTACAACAGTGTCACCTGGTGCGAATTTAGGAAGGTCTGATTTTAGTTGCTCTTCTTCAAGAGCCTTGATGATGTTGCTCATTTGTATAAATTCCTAGAATAAACTGATACTAAATTTAATAGGTTACTGCTTGCTTTTCGTTAAGAGCGTTGCTCTTTAATGAATTCAGCCAGTAATTGTTCCTGTTCGTCAGTCAGAGCTAGGTTTTCCAGGAGTTCTGGTCTTCTTAGCCAAGTTCGGCCCAACGATTGTTTTAATCGCCAGCGACGAATGTCCTTATGGTTTCCAGACTTGAGTACCGATGGTACATCTTTATCGTCTAGCACCTCAGGGCGCGTATAATGGGGACAATCTAGCAAACCATTTGCAAAAGAATCTTCTTCTGCTGAAGCGAAATCTCCAAGTACACCCGGAACAAACCGAGATACTGAATCAATCAGCGTCATGGCTGGCAGTTCGCCACCCGTCATCACAAAATCTCCAATCGACCATTCTTCGTCAACTTCAGATTCAATGATGCGCTCATCTACCCCTTCATAGCGACCACAAATAAGAAGTAAATTCTCGTTTGTTGCCAGCTCTTCAACACCTTTCTGGTCGAGTTTACGACCTTGAGGTGAAAGATAGATGACTTTCGTCTTTCCCGGTGCTGCTTGCTTGGCAGTTTTGATAGCGTCGCGCAAAGGCTGAACCATCATTAACATGCCAGGACCACCACCGTAAGGTCTGTCATCAACAGTGCGATGTTTATCATGAGTGAAATCACGAGGATTCCATGTCTCAATAGATAAAAGACCTTTTTTAACCGCTTGACCTGTTACTCCAAAATCAGTAACAGAACGGAACATTTCAGGAAAAAGGCTAATAATGCCAACCCACATGTGTTCTCTCGCTCTGTAATTTGGAGTTAGAATCCAGGATCCCAGTCAACTTCGATCCGGCGAGCTTCGCGATCAACTTTCTTGATCACTTGCTCTTCAAGGTACGGTACTAACCGTTCCTTTTGGCCAAAAGCATCTTTAAGATTTGCTTTGATTACTAGAACATCGTTCGAGCCAGTTTCTAATAGGTCAGTGACCTCACCAAGGTCGTAACCTTTAGTGGTAAAAACTTGCATACCGAACAATTCGCGCCAGTAGAATTCATCTTCTGACAATTCAGGTAACGAAGCAGGGTCAATAGCAATTTCAAAGTTAGTCATCAGTTGCGCGTCTTCACGAACATCTAATCCCGCTAGCTTACATACATAACCTTGGCCATGACGTTTCCAGCTCTCAACTTTGTACTCAACCCACTTACCCTTTAGGTTTAAATACCAAGGGCTGTAATCAAATATGCTTTCAGCATTGTCTGTGTAGGAGAACACTTTAAGCCAGCCACGAATACCATAGGTAGACCCAAGTTTACCCATGACAATTCTATTGTTTTGCTCGCTCATAGTTTCTTTACCCTTCATCGACATAAGCTATTTCTCTTTAAAAAAGAATTAAGCCGCTTTTTGAGCGTCTTTAACTAGCTTAGCTACACGATCAGATAGAGATGCGCCTTGACCAACCCAGTGGTTAACACGATCTAGGTCTAGACGTAGACCTTCTTCTTGACCTTGAGCAGTAGGGTTAAAGAAACCTACTTTCTCGATGAAACGGCCAGTTGCAGCGTTACGGCTATCCGCAACTACGATTTGATAAAATGGGCGCTTCTTTGCACCGTGACGTGCCAAACGAATGGTTACCATGTCGTCCTCTTTGCTTTCTTAATAAAATAATTAACCCCAAGTATAAGTAAATAGCTTGGGGTCTCGTGCCAAATTAAAGCCCCGGAATTTTACTCTTATTCCGGTGCAATGCAAGGGCTTTAGCTATTTTTTCACCAACATAGCTGCCGTACACTTTCTGTGACACGGCTAACACTATGAAAAGTAACGTAGCTAAAGCTTACATTTGTAGATTATCGACCAAACGGGTTAAAGCCACCACCCATTCCGCCCATACCTCCACCGCCGCCCATCATGCCTTGCATGTTGCGCATCATGCCTTTCATGCCACCTTTCTGCATCTTCTTCATCATCTTCTGCATTTGGGTGAACTGCTTAAGCATACGGTTTACATCTTGTACCTGTGTACCAGAACCAGCGGCAATACGCTTTTTGCGTGAGCCTTTGATTAAGTCAGGGCGTTGACGCTCTTTCATGGTCATAGAGTTGATGATCGCTTCCATCTGCTTGAACATCTTGTCATCAACTTTATCTTTAACGTTATCTGGTAGCTGAGACATGCCTGGAAGCTTATCCATCATGCCCATCATGCCGCCCATGTTTTGCATCTGACCTAGTTGTTCACGGAAGTCTTCAAGGTCAAAGCCTTTCTTCTCTTTGAACTTCTTAGCCAGTTTCTCTGCTTTCTCGGTATCAACGTTTTTCTGTAGGTCTTCAATAAGAGACAGTACGTCGCCCATACCTAAGATACGAGAAGCAACACGATCTGGGTGGAACGGTTCTAGTGCGTCAGTCTTTTCACCAACACCCAAGAATTTAATCGGCTTGCCTGTGATATGACGAACAGACAGAGCAGCACCACCACGCGCATCACCATCAACTTTCGTCAAGATAACACCGGTTAGTGGTAACGCATCACCAAAGGCTTTTGCAGTGTTCGCAGCATCTTGACCTGTCATTGCATCAACAACGAACAGTGTCTCTACTGGTTTAATTGCAGTATGAAGCTCTTTGATCTCGCCCATCATCTCTTCATCGATAGCCAAACGACCCGCAGTATCGACAAGTAGCACGTCGTAGAATTTCTTCTTCGCGTGGTCGATTGCAGCGTTTGCAATATCAAGAGGCTTTTGATCAGCTGAAGATGGGAAGAAGTCTACGCCAACATCGCTTGCTAACGTTTCAAGCTGTTTGATCGCCGCTGGACGGTAAACGTCGGCAGACACAACCAAGACTTTCTTCTTGTCACGCTCAGTTAGAAGCTTAGATAGCTTACCTACCGATGTGGTTTTACCCGCACCTTGTAGACCCGCCATTAAGATAACGGCTGGCGGCTGCGCTGCTAGGTTAAGAGCCTCGTTAGACTCACCCATCACCGCTTCAAGTTCAGCTTGAACGATCTTAATGAATTCTTGACCAGGCGTTAGAGATTTAGAAACCTCAACACCCACAGCGCCTTCTTTTACGCGCTTAACAAAATCGCGGACAACGGGCAGTGCAACGTCGGCTTCAAGTAGCGCCATACGTACTTCACGCAGCGTCTCTTTAATATTGTCTTCGGTCAGACGACCTTTACCGCTGATGTTCTTCAGCGTTTTGGATAGACGATCCGTTAAATTATCAAACATAGTTTTCTCTTCGCTCAAAACTGCGACTATTACTGTGAGTATACATTAGCGCGGATTAGAGTCATACCCGTTGTAGAGCGTTAATCATCCGTGCTTGTGATGTGAGACATTATTCACTTGGAATTGAATGAGGTTCGCCATAGCCCCAAAGAGCGATGCGAGGTATAATTCGCCAATTAGTAATCATTAAAATGGATACCATGGACAGTCTTATTGCGATCGCAGCAGCCTTTCTTTATACAATGGCGATTTCCACGATCATTCCAGGTCTCGTGCACCAAACAGGAATCCGTGTAAAAACGGTGTTTATCAGCGCATTACTTGCTCTAGCTTTCCATGCTTGGTTGCTTGGCGATTTGATTTTTAATGCCAGTGGCCAAAACCTCAGTATCTTGAACGTTGCTTCATTAATCAGTTTAATCATATCTGTGGTAATGAGCGGTGCAATGCTCAAAACCCGCTTGTGGTTCATCTTGCCTGTTGTTTATAGTTTCGCAGCGCTTAACCTCATGGCAGCAACGTTTCTTCCAAGTACCTTCATCAAACATCTAGAGAATGACCCGAAACTGCTCGTACACATCTCTTTGGCCTTGTTCTCATACGCGACGCTGACTATCGGTGCGTTATACGCCTTGCAACTCGCGTGGCTTGATCACAAGCTTAAAAAGAAAAAAGCCTTAGTGATTAACCCTAACCTACCTCCTTTAATGATGGTAGAGAGACAGCTTTTCAAGATCATTCTGATTGGTAATGGTTTATTAACGGGTACTTTGCTGACTGGCCTTATCTTCGTACAAGATATGTTTGCTCAAGGAAAGGCGCACAAAGCGGTATTGTCTTTTATCGCTTGGGTTATCTACTCCATCCTTTTATGGGGTCACTACCAAAAAGGTTGGCGTGGACAGAAAGTCACTTGGTTCGCACTTGCCGGCGCCAGCATGCTCACATTGGCCTACTTCGGTAGCCGCTTCGTTCAGGAAATCATCCTGAACTAGTCTGTAAAATAAAGGCAAGGTCTCACACACCTTGCCTTTAAAATATTGAGTCCGTTAGATTCAATTGACATCTCGACCATGTTCGGTCATAAATTAATCAAGATACACAAATAGGAAAAGAATAGTTTTGGACGACATATCAACGGGTATCTTATTTGCGCTACTCGCGTGTCTCATTGTAATTTCTGGTTATTTCTCTGGTTCCGAAACGGGCATGATGTCCTTGAACCGCTACCGTTTAAAGCACTTGGCCAATACGGGTCATAAAGGTGCCAAACGCGTAGAAAAACTTCTGAACCGCCCAGACAGATTGATTGGCCTCATTCTCATCGGCAACAATCTCGTCAACATTCTTGCATCTGCGATCGCTACTATTCTTGGTATGCGCATCTACGGGGATATCGGTGTGGCTATCGCTACTGGTACCCTGACTCTCGTGATCCTAGTATTCGCCGAGGTAACCCCAAAGACCATCGCTTCTCTATTTCCTGAACGTGTCTCTTACGCGAGTAGTATCCTTTTGATGATACTGATGAAGGTGCTATCACCATTGGTGATCTTAGTGAACTTCATTACCAACGGCTTCATTCGTATCTTAGGCGTTAAAGCCAGCCATGATGCAACCGACCACTTGAGCTCCGAAGAGCTTAGAACCGTGGTAAATGAAGCCGGTAGCTTAATCCCTCAACGTCACCAAGATATGTTGGTGTCTATTCTGGATTTAGAGCACGTCACCGTGAACGACATCATGGTGCCGCGTAATGAGATTACTGGTATCGACATCAATGACGACTGGAAATCGATCGTTCGTCAACTTACCCACTCGCCTCATGGTCGCGTAGTGCTGTACCGTGACCAAATAGATGAAGTGGTCGGCATGCTTAGGCTGCGTGAAGCTTACCGTCTGATGCTTGAAAAGAACGAATTCAATAAAGAAACCCTGTTGCGTGCCGCGGATGAGATCTACTTTATTCCTGAAGCGACACCACTCAATATTCAACTGCTTAAGTTTCAACGCAATAAGCAGCGCATCGGTTTGATTGTTGATGAGTATGGCGACATCAATGGTTTGGTTACATTAGAAGATATTCTAGAAGAGATCGTAGGTGAGTTTACCACCTCAATCACCCCAAGCTTATCTGAAGAGATTACTCCGCAAAGCGATGGCAGCTTCTTGATTGAAGGCAGTGCCAATATCCGAGATATCAACAAAGGCTTACAGTGGGCACTGCCTACCGATGGCCCAAGAACGCTGAATGGTTTGATACTGGAACACCTTGAAGATATTCCAGAGAGTCACCTGAGTGTTCAGGTTGCCAGCCACCCAATGGAAATTGTTGAGCTTGAAGAGAACCGCATCAAACTGGTTCGCGTGTTCCCACAGATCGTGAACGGCTAACTGAGTTATCACTGAATCTCTGTCTCGCCCTAAAATACGTTGACGAAAAAGGCCCGGTTCATTGAACCGGGCCTTTTAGTATCTAACTCGCCCTATCTAGGGTAGCTATCAATGACTAGTCGATCTTAAGCTCTTGCAGCATAGACTCTGGCAGTGCCAGTTCATCATTCTTGTTTACAGAGATGCCTGCAGCGATGATCGCATTCGCGATCTCTTTCGCTTCATCCAAAGAGTGCATTGCCGCGGTACCACATTGGTATTCGTTCAGCTCAGGGATCTTATTCTGGTTCTCAACTTTCAGTACGTCTTGCATCGCTGCCAACCAACCGTCAGCCACTTGTTGTTCTGTAGGCGTACCAATCAGGCTCATGTAGAAACCAGTGCGACAGCCCATCGGTGAGATATCGATGATCTCTACATCTGAACCGTTCAATTGATTACGCATGAAACCAGCATATAGGTGCTCTAGAGTATGGATACCTTTCTCAGATAGGATGTCTTTGTTTGGCGCAGTAAAACGCAGGTCAAACACAGTGATGGTATCCCCTTTTGGGGTTTGCATTGTTTTAGCAACACGAACGGCAGGTGCGTTCATGCGTGTGTGATCAACAGTGAAACTATCTAATAAAGGCATTGCTCTTCTCCATGACGGCTGGCTTTAGAAAAACCAGCTTCGATTGTCTTCTAGTTCTTTGCGGCACTGTTTCAGCTGCCATCCATAATCTTTTGCTTGCTGTTCGACTTTGCGCGCCACCTTAATTAGCGATGGCTTGCTGTTGTATGACTTACGCTTATAACCACCACGGCCTTCATGATAAGCCAGATATTGGTTATATGGGTCCCATAGTGAGATGCCCAATTGACGACGCGTCTCGCTGGTATACCAACCGATGAACATCAATGCATCATCAAAGTTGGTTCTTGAACCACCGTTATTGGTCGCCTTTTGGAAGTCTTCCCAAGCAGGATCTTGAGCTTGTGCATAACCGTAGGCACTGCTTACACGCCCCCACGGTATAAAGCCAAGAATGTAATCTTTAGGTGGGCGCGCATCATGACGATAGCTACTCTCTTGTTTCACAAAAGCCATCGCAACGTTAATCGGCGTTCCCCATTCTTCTTGCATATCCAAGGCATCTTCATACCATGAAGGGTGCTCTCGAAAGATGCTACACAAATTATCTTGCTGCTTTGGCGGTGGCGTTGCACATCCAACCAACAGGCTAGAGACAACACCAACAGTCACTACAGGTAACCATTTACTACTCACTCGAGTAGGCTGACCTAATAAGGCTTGCTTCCTTTCCACCAAAGTCTCGCTATGCTTTTAAATACGAAAAATAATCCGCTAAGAAGCTATCAAAATCTTGAGTGCTTGCTTCTTCACTTTGTTGCTGAGCAATCACAGAACGTTGAACTTCTGCTTCCATCAACTCAGCTGAATATACTTTGTATTGGTGCGCTTTGTGTTGCTGAGCGTACGTTTTACCTAACGCGCAACCCACTTTACCTAAGCCGCCCAATTTTTTGGTCTCTTCTAGCAACTGGCCAGAAATAGTTAGCTCAGGGTTATCAATCCAAGCCTCAAGCGTATCGCATGTTTCTTGGTATGCACGACCACCTTGTTCAGCGTCCATCATCTCGGCAATAGAGCGCAGATCTTTGAAGACACGCTTCGCCCAATCTTGCAGAGACAATCGCT
The DNA here is from genome assembly GCF_041439145.1 of Vibrio sp. 1F255. Lineage (NCBI taxonomy): Bacteria > Pseudomonadati > Pseudomonadota > Gammaproteobacteria > Vibrionales > Vibrionaceae > Vibrio > Vibrio sp. 1F255. Next base: position 352,737 of record NZ_JBGONQ010000001.1, read on the forward strand.
CACCATGACAACCGATTTGCAGCTCTAGACCAACCTGACGACCTTGTAGGATCACCTTGTTCCAGTTATCGCGCCAGCATTCAAGCTCGCAGTTATCCATCTCAGCAGAGTCCGTTAGCACACTCCACGTTAGGAATAAGTCTAGGAAGCGAACCTGCTGCTCATTGATACCAATTGAGCTGAATGGGTTTACATCTAAAGAACGAACCTCAATGTACTCAACACCACCGCGTGCCAATGCTTCAGATGGTTTCTCACCACTCTTCGCCACACGCTTAGGGCGGATTGGAGCGTAAAGCTCATTTTCAATTTGCAGTACGTTGCTATTCAACTGACGGTATTCACCATCAACCTTAGTGCCAATCTCGGCAAATTCTTCTGATGGTGTGCGAATCGCTTGATTCAAACCTTCAAGGTATTGGTCTAGGCTGTTGAAACCAATCTTCAACACACTTTGCGCACTGTTCGTGTAGCCAAGGTCGCTCAGGCGCAGTGCCGTTGCTTTTGGCAGATACAGTGTCTCGCCAATCTTTTCAAAAGGCAGGTTTGTCTCTCTTCCTTTGATGAAAGAAGAACATAGCGCAGGTGAAGCACCGAAGAAGTATGGGATTAACCAACCAAAGCGGTAGTAGTTACGAATCAAACCAAAGTAAGCATCTGACTTAGATTCACAACGCGCTTCTTCAGTTTGCTCTCCAAACAGGCTATCCCAAAAGCTTTCTGGGAAAGAGAAGTTGAAGTGAACACCAGAGATAATCTGCATCAGGCTACCGTAACGACGTTTTAGGCCTTCACGATATAGGGTCTTCATCTTACCGTTATTCGAGGTGCCGTATTGCGCTAGCTGAATGTAATCTTCACTACCAACATAACAAGGCATAGAAAGCGGCCATAGTTTTTCGCCGTCTAACTTGGTTTGCGTGAAGTGATGGATATCAGATAACTGATTCAAAAGCGTCGGAACGTCGTTAGAAACAGGCGTGATAAATTCCAGTAGCGACTCAGAGAAATCGGTCGTTACCCATTCGTTCATCAACGCAGATCCCAAAGCCTCAGGGTGCGGCTCAGTAGCAAGGTGCCCATCTTCCGTGTAGCGTAATGTTTCCCTTTCAACACCACGACCAAATTGAGAGAAGGTCTTAGGGTTGGTTGCAACTTGCTTTAGTCGCGCAGCAAAATCAGTCAAAATTCAGTTCACTTATCTTATATTGTTCTGATTAGAACTATCATAAATTAGGTTGGAGGAGAAAAGTAGAGTCTCTTCCCTCCCCCTTTAATGTGTACTCTAACGAATGATTTCAAGCTCTTCTATTGGAATATCTAACTTTTCTAATTGCGGGCGAAGCGAAGTCGCGTCACCAACAACGATTATTTGATAATCATTCGGGTCAAACCATTTCTTAGATAGCTCGTTTAAGGTCTCTTTTGAAACCGTTTCAACTATCTGATTACGCTGTTGTAGGTAATCTTCATCAAGGCTCAATGCAACAATATTACTCAACAACCCCGCCTTTTGACTTGGCGTTTCGTATTTAAGTGCATCTTGTTGACCGACGGCAAGGCGCATAAATTTCACCTCTTCGTCAGTTAATCCACTTTGGCTAAACTCATTCAGCTCATTAATAAACTCTTGAATCGATGGAACCGTCGCATTCGCCCTTACCTGCGCGCTAAATACCACTGCGCCAGTTTCACGAGTACTTGCGAAGTAACCGCTTGCACCGTAAGTGTAGGCTTTGTCTTCACGTAGGTTCTGGTTGATACGGCTATTGAAGTTGCCCGCTAAGTTAAAGTTAGCTAACTGGCTCAAATACAATTCGCCCGTCGCATCAAACGGCAGGCCCTTACGAACCAAGCGAACAATGCTTTGCGGCGCACCCGGTTTATCAACTAAGTACAGGTGCTGACCAGAAAGCTCTTTAACGATCTGTGGACGCGTTAATGGTGCCGCATCGCCTTGCCACTCTTCAAAGAATTGTAGCTGTTTCCCTACCTCTTTCTTCGAGATGTCTCCCACCACAACAATATTGGCACCTTCTGGTGTGTAATGTTGCGCATAGAATTTTTTCACATCGTCTAAGGTCAATTTCGATAGAGATTCCTTAGTACCATCACTTGCACGAGCAAAAACAGTGTCACCAAACAGCACTTCACGGGTTGCTTGAGAAGCCATCCAGCTTGGCTGCTGATGCTGATACACAACGCCTTCTAGCATCTGTTTCTTAACGCGCTCAAAATCTTGCTCATCGAACTTAGGCTCGAATAGAACCTCTTGCACAATCGCTAAGGTTTGAGGCAAGTTTTTCTCTAGCGCCGAGACTGAAATATCTGTGGTGTAGCTGCCCGCACTAATGCTCACGCTGCTACCAAGTTTATCTAAGGTCGCTTGTAACTCTTCAACGGTTCGTTTAGTTGAGCCTTCTTCCATCATCGAAGCCGTTAGGTTCGCTAGGCCTTCTTGCCCTTTGCGAACATAGCGTTCGCCTGCAGGCAATTGAATTTGCAGCTGTACTGTCGGCGTTTCACTGGTCACGGTACCAATTAAGTCAGTGCCATTTGCAAAGTGCATGCGGTACAACTCAGGCATGGTCGCCTCAACACCAAAGTTCACTTCTGGCATCACACTGCGATCAAAGGTATCCGGTGCCTTTCTGAAATCCAGTTGATCTTCCGTCACCTTGCTGTATTCCGGCAACGTACGTGGTGGCGTGGTAAAGGTCGCTTCACGAACCGCCAAATCGAGCTTTTTCTTAGGAACCACACTCAAGGTAACCTTGTGCTTACCTTCGATGAAATCTTGGTATGCCTTGCTCACGCTCTCAGGCGTCACCGCTCGGATTTGATCGAGTTGTGATTCAATGCGATCAGGCTGACCATAGAAGGTTTGGTTCGACGCGAGTTGCGACACCTTACCTTTAACGCTTTGCAATGCAAAAACAGCATTCGCTTCGGCCATGCCAGTGATCTGGTCTAAACGCTCTTGCTCAACGCCCTCTTTCGAGAATTGCTCCAGGGTATCCATCAGCTCTTTATTGAGAACCGTCAAATCGCCTTTTTCACCTGAGTTGCCCATTGCATACACGTACATGGTACACGCCAACTCAGCACAATCATGGAAAGAGCCAGCGCTGACGGCCTTCTGCGTTTTTACGAGGTTTTGATATAGGTAACTGTTGGTACCTGAACCTAACACGTTAGACAATGCATTCAGTGAAGCTTGCGTCTCTTCACCGCGATACGTTGTTGGCCACCCCACCAGCACCATCGGCTGACGAATATTGTCTTCTAAGGTGATGTATTTATCTTCTGTTAGAACAGCAGGTTGCTTCTCTGCCGCCTTCACTTCAGGGCCTTGAGGAATTGAACCAAAGTACTTGTTAACCCATTCTAGCGTGTCATCAACGTCGATATCACCACCAATCGTTAACACGGCATTGTTTGGGCCGTACCAACGCAGGAAGAACGCTTTAAGATCATTCACGTCAACACGGTCAAGATCTTCAACATAGCCGATTGGTTGCCAAGAGTAAGGGTGACCTTCTGGGTATAGCGCTTCGCCCATGCGTTCCCACATTAAGCCGTAAGGACGATTTTCGTAGCTCTGCGCTCGCTCGTTCTTGACCGTGCCTCTTTGCACCTCAAATTTCTTCTGAGAAACTGCATCCAACAAGAAGCCCATTCGGTCTGATTCTAACCACAGCATTTTTTCAAGTTGGTTAGAAGGAACAGTTTCAAAGTAGTTGGTGCGGTCACGATTGGTCGTGCCGTTTAACGAACCACCCGCTTCGGTAATGATCTTAAAGTGCTGTTGGTCCCCAACGTTCTCAGAACCCTGGAACATCATGTGCTCAAAGAAGTGAGCAAAGCCCGACTTGCCTATCTCTTCACGTGCTGAACCGACGTGATAAGTTACATCAACATGCACCAACGGATCGGAATCATCAGGGGAAAGAATAACTGTCAGACCGTTTTCAAGCTGATACTTGGTGTAAGGAATCACTACTTTATCTTTAGAGGGCTTAACCTCTTCTAACAGAGTGACACCTTCAGGTAACGAGGAAAAGAAGGGCGTTGAGCTAGGTACATTGTAAGAACAGCCAGCAATGGCGATAAGAGAAAATGTACCAAGTAAAACCTTTTTCATAGGTTCTCCTTAGAAAAAACCGAAGTAGATAGCAGCAAGTAAGCTATAGCGAGCGGCTTTGCCAATCGCTATCAAAATAACGCTAGGGATGAATTTCATTCTTAGCCAACCCGCAGCGAGACACAAAGGGTCACCAATGATCGGTAACCAACTAAATAACAGTGTCCAGTAGCCATAGCGACTCAGCCAAGCCATAGCCTTATGACCATGCTTTTCAGATTGAGTTCGATTAGGCAACCACAAACCAATCCAATAGTTAGTCAGGCCGCCTAAGGTATTGCCTAATGTCGCCACTAGAATGATCGATGAGGTTGAAAACTGATCTAAGCTCAATGCAGCCACAAGGCTAGCTTCTGAACCACCGGGGAGTAACGTGGCACTCAAGAAGCCACTAATGAAGAGTACCCACAGCGCCGAGTCCGAGAACCACAGCGCGATATTTTCAAAAAGGGAGTTAAAAAATTCTAACACTGCCTATCAACTTTCTTGCATTTTAAGTAGCACCTTGCCTCTGGTGTGTCCGGTTTCAACCTGCAGGTGCGCCGACTGCGCCTCGTCTAACTGGTAGATACCTTGAATTTCTGTTTTGAGCAATCCGACACTGACCATGTAAAGCATGGTGTCCATTTGCTCAGGGTTTGGTTCAACTAGCATGCCTGATGCAGTAAAACCTAGTAGTGTGGCTTTTTCGCAGATCAGTTCTGCAGATAGAGTTGGAACGGTTACTACTCTTGCGCCATCTTTTAGGCACTTCAATGCATCAAGCGCGGTATCGCCACCGACCAAATCAATCAACACATCGACATCAGATACTCTTTCTGATGCTGGCGCAAACTTATAGTTAATCGCGTGAGCACCTAGCGTCGCAAGGTAATCAAGGTTGGCTTCGCTGCAGGTTGTGTAAACCTCTGCTTTTGCTGCCACTGCAATTTGAACCGCAAGGTGACCAACGCCGCCCGCGCCCGCCAAGATAAGCACGCGGTCGCCTTCTTTCACTTCGGCTTTGTTGAGCGCTTGTGCCGCTGTTTGACTCGCGAGTGGTAATGCAGCTGCCGCTTCTAGAGTGACAGAATCAGGAACCATACTTAATGCAGCTTCTGGAACACACACATATTGGCTGTAACCGCCACCTTGCAGTGGAAAACCAATAAAGCCAGCTACGTTATCACCAACAGTAAAGCGTTCAGCCTGTTCGCCTAGCGAGACAATTTGCCCTGAAATATCGTAGCCAGGTACCCAAGGTAGGTTATCTTTGTTTTGTGCTGCCGCCCAACCAAGGCCCGCTCGGGTTTTGACATCAATCGGATTAATGCCTGAAAAGGAAACTTTAACCACCACTTCTCCAGCCTTAGGCTCAGGGATCGCACTGGTTTGAATACTTAGGTTTTCGACGCCGCCGAATTGAGTAATCGCAATCTGTTTATTTTCCATTTCCACATTTCCTTGATTGATAAAAGCCCTAGTGAGCAAGCACCCTAATTAATAAAAAGAAAGGGATGCGAAAGCATCCCTTTGACTATAAACCATTTAATAAGGCTAAGTTAACCGCTCATTCGTAAATTGACGACCAATTAACGTAACGATACATGACCCAGCAAATCCACTAGCCCACGAGAGCTAATAGAATACCCGCCGCAACCGCACTACCAAGTACACCGGCTACGTTCGGACCCATTGCATGCATCAATAAGAAGTTCTGAGGGTTTGCCTCAAGACCAACCTTGTTCACAACACGTGCCGCCATTGGAACCGCCGATACGCCAGCTGCGCCAATCAGTGGGTTGATGTCCTCTTTCGAGAATCGGTTCAACACCTTAGCCATCAATACACCACCCGCCGTACCGATACTGAACGCGACCGCACCTAAACCTAGAATACCCAGTGTTTCTAAGTTCAAGAACGTATCCGCTTGAAGCTTAGAACCAACCCCTAGACCTAGGAAAATAGTTACAACGTTAATCAGTTCGTTTTGAGCTGTTTTTGAAAGGCGATCAACCACACCCGCTTCACGCATTAAGTTACCCAAACAGAACATACCAACTAGAGGTGTTGCTGAAGGTAGGAACAAAATCGTCATCAGTAGTACAGCAAGCGGGAAAAGAATCTTCTCGGCTTTGCTAACGTGACGAAGTTGAGCCATCTTAATTTTGCGCTCTTCAGGAGACGTTAACGCTTTCATGATTGGTGGCTGAATGATAGGAACCAAAGCCATGTAGCTATAAGCCGCTACTGCAATGGCACCTAAAAGATCCGGAGATAACTTACTCGCCAAGAAGATCGCAGTTGGGCCATCGGCACCACCAATGATCGCAATTGACGAAGCATCGGCCATCGAGAACTCCATTCCTGGAACGTAGTTCAGCAAGATCGCGCCAAATAGCGTCGCGAAGATACCAAACTGAGCCGCAGCCCCTAGCCACAACGTTTTAGGGTTCGCAATCAACGCACCGAAGTCCGTCATCGCACCAACACCCATAAAGATCAGCAGTGGGAAAATACCTGTCTCAATACCAATGTAGTAGACGTAGTAGAGCAAACCACCTGGATCAGTAAACCCAGCATTTGGAATGTTTGCTAATACAGCACCAAAACCAATAGGCAGTAGAAGTAACGGTTCAAATCCTTTACGAATTGCCAAAAACAACAGTAAGCAACCAACCAGCATCATACAGATCTGGCCGAACTCAAAGTTCGCAATCCCTGTTTCAGACCATAAGGTCATCAATCCTTCCATGGTACTCCCTTACGCTAAGCTTAGTAGTGGAGCGCCTACAGTAACTGCATCGCCTTCTTTAACATTCAATTCTTGAACGATACCACCACGAGCAGCACGAACTTCCGTTTCCATCTTCATCGCTTCTAGGATTAGTAGAACGTCGCCTTCAGAAACCTCAGTACCCGTCTGAACGTTTACTTTAAAGATGTTACCCGCCAATGGAGCTGGAACCGCTTCAGCGTCAGACGCTGCTACTGGTGCAGCCTGAGCAGGTTTTGCAGATGGCGCCACCGATGTCAGTTCACCTTGTGGGCCAACTTCAACATCGTAAACTTGACCATCAACCTTCACGCTGTAGCTTTCAATACCACCAGAAGCTTGTACAGGAGCTGCAGCAACTGGAGCCGCAACTTCTAGCGTTGGTGCAGGTTCAAATGCTTCAGGATTACGACGGTTCTTAAGGAACTTAAGACCCACTTGTGGGAAGAGCGCGTAAGTCAGTACATCATCAACCGTATCTTCAGCTAGAGAGATACCCTCTGATTTCGCTTTCTCTAACAGATCCGTCGTTAACGTATCCATTTCAGACTTAAGTAAATCAGCAGGACGACAAGTAATCGGCTCTGCACCGTCTAGAACTTTCGCTTGCAGTTCAGCATCCACTTCAGCAGGAGCTTGACCGTATTCACCTTTCAGTAGACCAGCAGTCTCTTTCGTGATGCTCTTATAGCGTTCGCCCGTTAAGACGTTAATAACCGCTTGAGTACCGACAATCTGAGAAGTTGGTGTTACTAAAGGAATGTAACCAAGCTCTTTACGTACGCGTGGGATCTCTTCTAGAACTTCATCCATGCGATCGGCGGCGCCTTGCTCTTTAAGCTGGCCTTCCATGTTAGTTAACATTCCGCCAGGAACTTGAGCGATTAAGATGCGAGAATCGACACCTTTTAGCTGACCTTCCCATTTCGCGTACTTTTTACGTACATCACGGAAGTAAGCCGCGATGGGTTCGATTTGGTCTAGTTTAAGATTCGTGTCGCGCTCTGTACCTTCTAACATCGCAACAACCGTTTCGGTTGGCGTATGACCGTAAGTACAGCTCATTGAAGAGATAGCGGTATCTAGAATGTCGATACCCGCTTCAACGGCTTTAACCGCTGTTGCAGTCGATAGACCAGTTGTCGCGTGGCTATGCAGTGCTAGAGGAACGTCACACGATGCTTTGATACGTGTAATCAGCTCTTCTGCTTCATACGGCTTTAATAAACCTGACATATCTTTGATACATAGTGAGTGACAACCTAGGTCCTCTAGGCGCTTAGCCAAATCAACCCAAGTATCTGAATTGTGGACCGGACTGGTTGTGTAAGACAACGTACCTTGAGCGTGGCCACCAACGTCGATCGTTGCTTTCACTGCTTTTTCAAAGTTACGCACGTCATTCATCGCATCAAAGATACGGAATACGTCCATGCCGTTTTTATGGGCACGTTCAACAAATTTTTCTACTACATCATCCGCGTAGTGACGGTAGCCCAATAGGTTTTGACCACGCAGTAGCATCTGCATTGGTGTGTTTGGCATCGCTTTTTTCAGCTCACGCAAACGCTCCCATGGATCCTCGCCAAGAAAACGGATACACGAATCAAACGTCGCGCCGCCCCAAGTCTCAAGTGACCAGTAACCGACTTTATCCAGTTCTGCCGCAATTGGCAGCATATCTTCGATACGCATACGAGTAGCAAATAGTGACTGGTGCGCGTCACGAAGTACCACATCTGTGATAGCTAGTGGTTTAGACATGCTCATAAACTCCTTTTTAATCCTTTAAATGCTACTTAGCAGTAGACGCACGGTATTGATGAACCGCGGCCGAAATTGCTGCCACTACCTGTGGACTAACAGCTGAAGGGTTTGATTGTGATTTTTGAATTTTTTTAGGTGCTGCGATCGGCTCTGGTACTTCTTCTGGTACCAGTTTTGACATCAACCGAACGAGGTAAACTAGAATAGTTAGGAAAATAAAGACAACGGACATCCCCGTTATCATTAGAGTCGCCGCATCTCCTAGCAGGCTTCCAATATTAGTCATGTTGCTTCCTTTCTTCGTCATCCTGACATACGTACAGGATTTCAGCGAATAGTGATCCCGACCCATGGATTATCTCGATTGGTAAAAGTTTGTCAATTTTGTTTAAGGTTCTGTTACGGATAACGCACACATAAGGTTAATTATTCGCCTATCAGATCACATAAATCTGTCAAATACGTCATTTTTAGATATTTAAACTGTGACTTAAACGGGGCTTTTCTGGGAATTGATATGAGAAAGGTGGAATAACAAAGAAGCAATCAAGAACTACTTTAAATACAACAAGTTAAACAACTAGCAAATTTAACATTGTCGCAACAAATTTGCAGCAGACATAAAAAAAGCCTCGTATAAACGAGGCTTTTTCTAATAATGTGGCGCGCTCTGGAGGATTCGAACCTCCGACCGCCTGGTTCGTAGCCAGGTACTCTATCCAGCT